>JAEUKJ010000485.1 GCA_016792665.1 Deltaproteobacteria bacterium
ATGCCAGTAGCCATTTACAATTCCACTATCACTAAGCAGATGAGTGATGGGCTCTCCAATTGGGATTGGAATCTCCTGCCAGGTCCGCGGCGACGAGTTGAAGCCCAAAGCAAGAACGCGCCCCTCTGGGCCAGGGCCCCCCGTATCAACGAGATCGCCTGGCTGCCGCCTCGGTGCACGCGGGTCCTCTAGGTAGCTAGCCTCGACGTAGAATCGAACTGCAGTGAATTGCCCCCGTCGACCACGACATAATGACCAAGAAGGATCTCGATCGTCTGATCTGGGGGTATGTGGCAGAAACAATACGACTCTGACCAGGGTGGCGGATCGCCGCTCGTTGCGTGGGCTTGGTGTCTCGCCCCGTCCAGAGCCAGCCAGCCCATGGACACGACCAACGCCATCAGCGACGTGCGTTGGAATCGTGTCATGGTCGTGCTCCTTCGCTTGTGACCAAGCCCATGCCAACGGGTCGGTTCTGGATCGAGAGGATGAACTTCTGGTCGGGCGGAAGCAACTCGGCAAGCTCCGCCTCCGCGGCAGCCTGGTCGGGCGAGAGCATCAGGAAGTACCGCGCAGACGAAACCGTGACGTGCACCGAGTCGCTGGACTGGACGTGAGCGCCCGCGTCGGTGAGCCGTGTTCCGCACGATCGAGGGCTGCGTCTCGGTTGGCGATGATCTGAGGCTCGGCCCGGCGCTGGACGTCGGGCGCCTCTTGGGGACGCGTCGCCGCGCGCGCGAACGACCTCAGGTTCCTTGCACTGCTCCGAGAGCAGTGACGCCCACTCGGGCTCGACCCGCCCTCGAAGGCCTGGCCGACCTCCGCGTCTTCAAGTCGCGCGCCCGCCCTCCAACGACGCCCTCAAGACCGCGTGCTGAACCTTGCCGTTGGCGGTGCGCGGGATGCCCTTCGGCCCGACCAGCTCGACCCGCGGCCTGACGCCGACCCCATCTTCGACCGCGGCGGATACGGCGCCGCGCATCGACTCGCGCGCGCTCGCGTCGGCCAGCAGCTCGTCTGCGACCTCGACCACGACCACGACCTCTTCGGTGCTGCTCGCGGCGTCTCCTGCCCCGAGCACGCCGACCGCGGCCGAGGCCTTCACCCCGCGCACCGACTCGGCAGCCTCCTCGACCTCACGCGGCGCGATGAGCGCGCCGGCCCGCTTGATCATCGCGCGCGTGCGCCCGAACACGTAGAGGTGCCCGTCGGCATCCAGCGCCCCGGAGTCACCGGTCGGCCACCACCCGTCCGCGTCGCGCGCGGCCCTTCGCGCGGCATCGCTCTCGCCGTGATAGCCGTCGAAGACAGCGGCCCCGCGGAGCTCGATCGTCCCGCTCGCGCCCGACGCCGCGAGGCGCCCGTCGGCCGCCACGACCCGCAGCTCGACGCACGGGTACACGCGCCCGCAGCTCACGTGTCCCTTGGCATCGACGCGCATCGCCTCGCCGGGTAACAGCGTCGTCACGCCGAGCGTCGCCTCGGCCATGCCGTAGCCCGGGCGGATCAACCCCGGCACACCGAAGCGCGCCTCGAAGCGCTCGATGGTCGAGGCCCGCACCGGCTCGCCGCCGTTGGTCGCGACCTTCAAGGTGCGAAGGTCGATGCCGTCGGGCGGCACGACGCGCGTCGCGATGCGCCAAGCGAAGTCCGGCGCGCCGGTGACCGTGCCGCCCTCGCGCGTGACCGTCTCGAGCCAGCCTCTCAGGCTCCCGATGGACGGCGGCAAGAGGTGACAGCGCCCGCCGCAATCGACCGGCGCGAACACGAAGCGCACGAGCCCGAGGTCGTGATAGAGCGGCACCCACCCGACGAAGACCTCGGCCTCCGAGAACGCGAGCGCCTGCCGGCTCGTCGCGAGTGACGCCGCCAGCTGCCGATAGCGAATCGGCACGGCCCGCGACTCACCGCTGGTCCCCGAGGTGAGCTGGAGGTACGCGAGGTCGTCGAGGGTCACGCGCGCGCCGACCGCCCCGTCGTCGTCGCGAGTCACGCGCGCGCCGACCGCCCCGTCGTTCGGACCGACAGCCGCCTCGCGCCCGCCCTCACCCGACATCCGTGTCGTATGTCCTGCGAAGCGCGAGGCGTCGATCACCCGCACCCCGAGCCCATCTCCGGCCTCACCACGCCCGACGATGCACGCCGCCGCCTGCACCATCGCGAGGCGTCGCGCGATCGCTGCGCGCGGCAGGTTCGGGCTCACGACCATCGGCACGCAGCCCGCGCGCTGACACGCGAAGATGGCGCTCACCAACTCGGGAGAGGTCGGCAGGACCAACGCGACCACCGCCCCCGGTCCCACACCCGCGTCCGCGAGGACCCTGGCCCCGAACGCGCTCGCCAACCCGAGCTGGCCCCAGGTCACGACCACGTCGCCGCCCCCGTCGGCGAACACGAAGGCGACGCGCCCGGGCGTCTCCGCCGCGCGCCGCACCACGACGTCGATGATGGGCTCGAGCACGTTCACGCGCGACCGACCTCGCCGCGCGCCGCCGCGATCCCGGCTGCCGACAGCGCGTGATCGGCCGCCAGCCGATCGACCTCGAGGCTCACCCCGAAGCGGTCCTCACACGCCAACAAGAGCTCGACCAACCGCACCGAGTCGAACCCCAGTCCGCCCGCGCCGACGAGGAGCCGCTCGGCCGAGATGCCCTCGTGTTCCACCCCAGATGGGTGGAACTCAGGTCGAGGGCCCACCCCAGATGGGTGGAGCTCAGGTAGAGGGCCCGGCGCGAACCGCCCCACGAGCCCGATCACTTCGGCGAGCGTTCCTTCGATGCCCATCGAACTTCTCCCCGAGGGCCTCAGGCCGCAGGAGCAACCTCGCCGCCCTCGCCGCCGGGATCGTCCTCGCCGGCGTAGACCGTCTGGCAGGCCGGGCACATGGTCTTGCCCGGGCCGCTGCGATTCATCTTCTGGATGAGGTAGGGGCTACCGCACTCCTTGCAGGCCTTCTTGATCGGGCGGTCCCAGCTCGCGTAGTCGCAGTTGGGGTAGCGGCTGCAGCCGTAGAAGATCTTGCCGCGCTTGCTCTGCTTCTCCTGCAGGATGCCTTCGTTGCAGGACGGGCAGGTGACGCCGGTCGAGATCGCTCGCGTGAAGCGACACTCGGGGTAGTTCGTGCAGCCGATGAAACGCCCGAACTTCCCGCGCTTCTCGATCAGCTCGCCGCCCTCGCAGCTCGTGCACTTCTCGCCGGTCTTGGTGTCGCCCTGGAGCTTGATGGTGCCGTCGTCGAGGCGCTCGAACTCGCTCGTGAACTTGCAGTCCGGGTAGTTCGTGCAGGCCACGAAGCTGCCATTCTTCCCGAACTTGATGACCAGCTTGCCGCCGTCCTTCGGGCACTCGAGGTCGGTCGGGACCTCCTCGCGCTTGACGTTGCGCATCTCGGTCTTGGCGGTCGCCAGCGTCTTCTCGAGGCCCTCCCAGAAGTCCCCGAGCAGCCCCTTCCACTCGACCTTGCCCTCTTCGACCTCGTCCAGCTGCTCTTCCATGCCGGCCGTGAACTTCACGTCGAAGAACGTTGGGAAGCTCTGCACCAGGAGGTCGGTCGTGATGGTCCCGAGCTCGGTCGGCGCGAAGCGCGTGTCCTTCCGCTTCTCGGCGTACTTCTTGTCCTGGATGGTCGAGATGATGGCCGCGTACGTCGACGGACGCCCGATGCCCTGCTCTTCCAGCTCGCGCACCAGCGTCGCTTCCGTGAAGCGCGGGGGCGGCTGCGTGAAGTGCTGCTTGCCCTCGATCTTCAAGAGCTTCAGCACGTCCTTGGCCTCGAGCGACGGAAGCTGCTCTTCCTTCTCGCCCTCTTCCTCGGGGTTGTAGGTCTCCTGGTGGACCGACGTGTAGCCGTCGAACTTCAGGATCGACCCGGTCGCCCGGAAGACGTGCTTCTTCGGACCCTCGATGTCGACCGTGGTCGACGCGTAGATGGCCGCCGCCATCTGACAGCCGACGAAGCGCTGCCAGATGAGCTTGTAGAGCTTGTACTCGTCGTCCTCGAGGTAGGCTTTGACGGCCTCGGGCGGGAGCTCGAGCGTGGTCGGGCGGATGGCCTCGTGGGCGTCCTGGGCCCGCGCCTTCGTCTTGAAGACACGCGGCTTCTCGGGCAGGTACTTAGGCCCGTACTGCGTCCCGATGAACGCCCGCACGTCGGCAATCGCGTCGTCCGAGATGCGCGTCGAGTCGGTACGCATGTAGGTGATGAGACCGACCGCGCCACGCTCGCCGATCTCACGGCCTTCGTAGAGTCGCTGCGCCACGGTCATGGTGCGCTTGGCCGTGAAGCGCAGGGCACGCGCCGCCTCCTGCTGGAGTCGCGAGGTGGTGAACGGCGCCGGCGGCTCGATCCTGCGATCGCGCTTCTTGACGTCGGCCACCGAGAACGGCCCCTTCTCGACCGCCTTCACCGCGGCCTTGGCCTCGTCGGCCGGGATGCGCTCGGCCTTCTTGTCGCCGATCTTGATGAGCTTCGCGCCGAACGGCGGCGGCTCCTTCGCCTCGAAGCGCGCGTCGACGGTCCAGTACTCCTCGGGCTTGAAGGCCGCGATCTCGCGCTCCCGCTCGACGATGAGGCGCACCGCGACGGTCTGCACGCGACCGGCCGACAGCCCGCGCCGCACCTTGTCCCAGAGCAGCGGCGACACGTTGTAGCCGACCAGGCGGTCCAGGATGCGGCGCGCCTGCTGGCTGTTGTACTTGTTGACGTTGAGCCGGACCGGGGCCGCCAGCGCCGCCTTGATCGCCTTCTCGGTGATCTCGTTGAAGAGCACCCGGCGCACCTTGTCTTCGGGCACCTTCAGCTCCGAGAAGATGTGCCACGCGATCGCCTCGCCCTCGCGATCCGGGTCAGGCGCGAGGTAGACCATGTCCGCGCTCTTGGCGGCCTTGCGGATCTCGGTCAAGACCTTGGCCTTGCCCTTGATCGTCTCGTATTCGGGCTCGAACCCGGAGGCGACATCGACCCCCATGCGCGACTTCGGGAGGTCCTTGACGTGCCCGACCGACGCCTTCACGTCGAAGGACTTACCGAGGTACTTCGCGATCGTCTTCGCCTTCGAAGGGCTCTCGACCACGACCAGTGATTTCGCCACAGCTTCCCTCTCCCTGCCCGACCGGAACCGCATAGCGGCCCCCGGGCCATCGCTCGATCCGCCCTTCGAGCTCGAGCCCGAGGGCGACCGTCACCAGGTCGGCAAACGGGATGCCTGTTCTCACGGCGATCGCGTCGAGGTCAAGCCCCGGCTCCTGCGCGAGCGCCTCCAACACGGGCGCCACATGCACGCCGCGTGTCGCGCTCTCGAGCCCGAGCTCACCCTGACCCACGTCCGCCGCGCGTCCCTTCCGCGTGTCCCAGGGAGCCGGCTGCCCCTTGGACGCGCATGGCCACCGTGACCATTGGGACCTGCGCCCCGCCTTCCGCGCACCCTCGCCGAGCCATTGCCCGAACGAGAGCGGAGAGACGATGGGCACGGCTCCCTCGTCGAGCAAGAGGTGGCATCCTTCGGACAGGGCCTCCCCCACTGCCCCTGGCACCGCTGCGACCGGCCTGCCGAGCTCGCTGGCGGCCCTCGCCGTCGATAGACTCCCCGAGTGCTCGCGCGCCCGCGCCACGAGCACGCCGCGCGACAGGAGCGCGATCACCCGGTTGCGCGCGAGGAAGCGGTGTCGCGAGATCGGGACGCCCAGCGGATGCTCCGAGACGATGGCGCCGCCACCGTCCAAGACGCGCTGGAACAGCCCCGCGTGATGGCGCGGGTAGTAATGATCGTGACCCGCGGGCAGGACGACGACGGTTCGCCCCCCGCCCTCCATCGCGCCTTCGTGCGCTTCGCGATCGCACCCCTCGGCCCCGCCCGAGACCACCGTCCAGCCCTGCTCGGCCAGGTCCCGCGCCACGCGTCGCGTGACCGCCAGCCCGTAAGGGTCGCTGGCGCGCGCCCCCACGACCGCGACCCGCGCCTCCGGCAGGGTCCCGAGCAGGTAGAGCGGGGCGGGCAGCCCGGGGATCGCGACCTGCGTGGGCGGATCCGAGAGGCGCGGGCGGTTCGAAGGAGACCTCGAGGCAGTTCGTGTCATGGCGTCGGGGTAGTACCCGGCACGAGGCGAAAGCGACGCCGGGCCCCGGTCGATTTTTCTAATCTACTGATATGACTACAAAAAAACTTTCGCGCCGAATGAATGACGATTCAATCACCCTTGACCCGCCCGTCCGCGGCGACTAATGAGGAGCCTCGTCGTCGCAGGGAGGGGCCAGCGGTCTCAGCCCGGTGACCTGCTTTACTTCCCTGGGAGAATGCGCATGGCCAACGCTATCCGGAAGGTCGCAGTCCTCGGCGCGGGCGTGATGGGAAGCGGCATCGCCGCTCACCTCGCCTCGTGTGGGATCCGCGTCCTGCTCTTCGACATCGTCCCTCCGAACCTGACCGACGCCGAGAAAGACAGCCGCGCAGCGCGCAATCGCTGGTCGCAAGGCGGCCTCGACAAGGCGCTCACGGCCAAGCCGGCGCTCTTCGTCGACGCCAACGCGGCGTCCCTCATCGAGGTCGGCAACCTCACCGACGACCTCGCTCGCCTCGGCGAGTGCGACTGGATCGTCGAGGTCGTCAAAGAGGACATGCAGGTCAAGCGTGACCTCCTCGCCAAGGTCGAGGCCAACTGGAAGCCCGGCGCGCTGGTGACCTCGAACACCTCGGGTCTGTCCATCGACGGCATGCTCGAGGGGCGCAGCGACGCCTTCAAGAAGGTGTTCTTCGGAACCCACTTCTTCAATCCCGTCCGCTACATGCACCTCCTCGAGGTCATCCCCGGCACGGCCACCGACCCCGCCGCGATCGACGCGTTCGCGACCTTCGCCCGAAAGATCCTCGGCAAGGGCATCGTGTCCGCCAAGGACACCCCGAACTTCATCGCGAACCGCATCGGCGTGTACTCGATGATGAAGACCATCGGGTCCATGCGCGAGCTCGGCTACACCATCGAAGAGGTCGACGAGATCGTCGGTCGCCCGATGGGACGCCCGAAGTCGGCCGCCTTCCGCACCGCCGACGTGGTCGGTCTCGACACCTTCGTGCACGTCTCGCAGAACTGTTTCGACAGCCTGCCCGACGACTACGAGCGCCAGACCTTCGCCATCCCCGAGTTCCTGACCGGCATGGTGAAGAAGGGGCTCATCGGCCAGAAGGCCAAGGGCGGCTTCTACAAGAAAGAGGGCAAGGACTTCTTCACTCTCGACCTCGACACGCTCGAGTACCGCCCGAACAAGCCGGCGGACTTCCCGAGCCTGAAGAAGATCTCGAAGATCGAGGACCCGGCCGAGCGTCTCGCGGCGACCATCGCGGACGACTCGCGCGCCGGCAAGTTCGCCTGGCACGTGCTCGCGCGCGCCCTGGCGTACTCGGCCAACATCGCGTGGGACATCGCCGACGACCTCGAGAGCATCGATCGTGCGATGAAGTGGGGCTTCAACTGGGACCTCGGCCCCTTCGAGGCGTGGCAGGCGCTGGGCGTCAAGAAGACCGCCGAGCGCATCAAGGCCGAAGGGCTGCCGCTGCCGGCGTGGATCGACAAGGCCGCCGAGGCCGACGCGTTCTACAAGAAAGATCCTGTGGCCCCGACCTTCTTCGCCAAGTCGGGCAGCTTCACGCCGTCCAACACGATCCCCGGATCGATCTCGCTCGCGGCGCTCAAAGCCCAGGGTAAGGTCGTCGAGAAGAACCGCGGCGCGACCCTCATCGACCTCGGTGACGGCATCGCCGGCCTCGAGTTCCACACCAAGATGAACACGGTCGACGTCGATCTCACGACGATGTTGAACACCGCGTGCGACATCGTGGAGCGCGACTTCGACGGGCTCGTGCTCGCCAACGAGGCCGAGAACTTCTCGGCCGGCGCGAACCTCATGATGATCGTGATGCAGGCGAACCAGAAGAAGTTCGCCGACATCGAGAAGGCCGTCGAGGCCTTCCAGAAGACCATCCAGCGCCTCACCTACCTGTCGAAGCCGGTCGTCACCAACCCTCACGGGCTGACGCTGGGCGGCGGGTGCGAGATGGCGATGGCGGGAACGCGCATGGTCGTCGCCAAAGAGACCTACATGGGTCTCGTCGAGGTCGGTGTCGGCCTCATCCCGGGCGGCTGCGGCACGCTGAACCTGCTCAAGCGTTCGTTCGCGGACGTGCCGGCCAAGATCGACCGCAACATGTTCGACGGGCTCGGCCGCGTGCAGAAGGCCTTCGAGGCGATCGCCATGGCGAAGATCGCGACGGGCGCCGGCGAGGTCTTCTCGATCGGCTTCGGGCGCGCTCAGGACGAGATCGCCATGAACCAGGACACGCGCATCAACGACGCCAAGCGGCTCGCGCGCTATCTCGCCGACAAAGGCTACACGGCCCCGCGTCCGGCGCAGAACCTGTACCTCCCGGGCAAGAACGGCGCGGGCGCGCTGCAGCTCTTCACCTACGGGATGATGCTCTCGGGCTTCATCTCGGAGCACGACAAGAAGATCGCCGACAAGCTCGCGAACGTGCTGTGCGGTGGCGACACCGACGGGCGCGTGCCGGTGAGCGAGGAGCGCGTGCTCGAGCTCGAGCGCGAGGCCTTCATGAGCCTCGTCGGCGAGGCGAAGTCGATCGAGCGCATGCAGTACATGCTCATGAACAACAAGCCGCTCCGGAACTGATCCGGGGACGTCCAGCACCAGGAGATAGAAAATGCGTGAAGCTGTTATCGTGAGTGCGGTTCGTACCCCGGTGGGCAAGGCGAACCGCGGCGCTTATCGCGACGTGCGTCCCGAGGACCTCGGCAAGGCGGCCATCCAGGGCGCCCTGGCCAAGGTGCCGGCGCTGAACCCGGCCGACGTGGACGACGTCATCATCGGGTGCGCCATGCCGGAGGGCCAGCAGGGCCTGAACATGGCGCGCATCATCTCGGTGTACGCGGGGCTGCCGGTCTCGGTGCCCGCCGAGACCGTGAACCGGTTCTGCAGCTCGGGCCTGCAGACCATCGCGCATGCCGCCGAGCGCATCATGGCCGGCCAGGCCGATGTCATCATCGCGGGTGGTGTCGAGTCGATGTCGGCGGTGCCGATGTCGGGTCACAAGCCGAGCCCGCACCCGGGCATCGTGTCGGAGCATCCCGAGATCTACACGGCCATGGGCAACACGGCCGAGATCGTCGCGACCCGCTACGGCATCGACCGCGCGCGCCAGGACGCGTTCGCGGCGCGCAGCCACGAGCGGGCCATCAAGGCCATCGCCGAGGGCAAGTTCAAGGACGAGATCATCCCCTACGGGGCGCTCACCGACGACGAGGGTCCGCGGCCGACGACGGCCGAGGGTCTCGGCGGGTTGAAGCCCGCGTTCTCGCCCAAGGGCAGCGTCACGGCGGGCAACTCGTCGCAGGTCTCGGACGGCGCGGCGATCTCGATCGTCATGTCGCGCGAGAAGGCCGAGGCGCTCGGCCTCGAGATCCTGGCCATCTTCCGGGGCTACGCCGTCGCCGGCTGCAACCCCGACGAGATGGGCATCGGCCCCGTCTTCGCGATCCCGAAGGTGCTCCAGCGCGCGGGCGTGAAGCTCGAGGAGATCGATCTCATCGAGCTCAACGAGGCCTTCGCGAGCCAGTCGCTCTACATCGTCGAGAAGCTCGGCCTCGATGACACGAAGGTCAACGTGAACGGCGGCGCCATCGCTCTCGGCCACCCGCTCGGGTGCACGGGTGCGAAGCTCACGGCCAGCC
>JAEUKJ010000492.1 GCA_016792665.1 Deltaproteobacteria bacterium
GGGCTCACTCCATCTCGTTGTAGCCGAGCGCCTTCAGCTTGTCGTCGCGGTCGGTCCAGCCCTCGTCGACCTTCACGCGCAGGTCGAGGTAGACCTTGCGCTCCAGGAGGCGCTCGATGGCCCCGCGCGCCTTCTCGCCGATGGCCTTGATCTGAGCCCCGCCCTTGCCGACCACGATGGGCTTGTGGCTCTTCCGCGCGACGTGGATGTTGGCGTGGATCACCACCAGCCCATCTCCCTTCTCTTCCCACGACAGCACGTCGGCCGCCGCGTTGTAGGGCAGCTCCTGACCGAGCTGCAGGAAGAGCTGCTCGCGGATGATCTCGGTCGCGATGAAGCGCATCGGCCGATCGGTCAGCTCGTCGGCCGAGAACAGCGGCTCTCCCTCCGACAGGTGCGAGCGCGTGACTTCCAAGAGGCGCTCGATGTTGGACGAGGTCTTGGCCGACACCGGCACCACCTCGGCAAACGGGTAGAGCGGCGCGTAGCGCTCGATGACCGCGAAGAGCTCGGCCTTCTCGGGCACCCGGTCGACCTTGTTCAGGACCAGGAAGCACTTCTTGTTCGCGGCCTTGATGATCTCGACGATCGCCTTGGTCTCGGCCAGGACCTTGTCATGCGCATTGGGGTCGTTGGGCGCATTGGGATCCTGGGCCGCGTCCGCCCCGGCCTCCGTCGCGCCCTGAGCCCCCTCGTCCCCTGCGGGCGCGCCGTTGCCGTGCGCCCCGCCATGCTCGGCCCGATAGGCCTCGACGCGTGCCGCCTTCGCCGCCGACTCGATCGCCTTCTCCGCGTCCACCAGCAGATAGCAGAGGTCGACATCGCTCACGGTCGCCACCGCGAGCTCGACCATGTAGCGGTTCAACTTGGTCTGCGCCTCGTGGATCCCCGGCGTGTCGACCCACACGACCTGCCAGTCCTCGAAGGTGCGGATACCCTTGATGCGGTTCCGCGTGGTCTGCGGCTTGGGGGTCGCGATGGCGAGCTTCTGCCCGAGGACGCGGTTCAGGAGGGTCGACTTGCCGACATTCGGACGCCCGAGGATGCCGACGATGCCGAAGCGATGGGGACGTTCACTGCTCATAGAGACTTCCAGGCTGCGTCGACGCGGGCCACGGCCTCGTCGTCGACTTCGAGATGCGTGACGATCCGGGCCGTCTTCGGCCCGGTCGGAAAGAAGGCCACCCCGGCGGCGCGCGACTTCGCGACCAGCCCTTCGGAGGTTCCAAAGCGGGGGTGGACCTCGAACTGAACGATATTGGTCTCGACCGGGTGCAGCGGCGTCCCGATCTCGTGCCGCACCAGCAGCTCGGCCAGGGCCCGCGCGCGCACATGGTCCTCGCCGAGGCGATCGACGTGATGGTCCAGGGCATGCAGCGCCGCGGCTGCGAGCAGCCCCGCCTGCCGCCACCCACCGCCCAGCCGGTGACGAATACGATTGGCCTTCTCGCGCAAGGCCCGCGGCATGAGCAGGCAGCTTCCTGTCGGCGCCCCGAGCCCCTTCGAGAAGCACACGCTGACCGTGTCGAAGCCCGCCGCGAGCTCGGCCGCCGTGTTCCCCGTAGCCGCCGCCGCATTCATGAGACGCGCTCCGTCCAGGTGTCGCGCGAGCCCATGCCCGCGTGCCCACGCGAGGTGCTCGCCGATCCTGGCCGCCGGATAGGCCCGGCCCCCGGCCCAGTTGTGCGTGTTCTCGAGCGCGATCAAGACCGGCCTCGGCGCCTTCGGATGAGGCCCATAGAGGTGCCGCTCGAACGCCGCGACGCCCGGCAGGCCGTCATCATCGGGCCCGCCCGCGATGTGCACCATGACGGCGCCGAAGCTCGCGGCGATGCCTCCGCCCTCCCAACGCGCCACGTGCGCGAAGGCAGGCATCAACACCGCGTCGCCAGGTGCCAGGTGCACGCCCACGCCGATCTGGTTCGACATCGTGCCGCTCGGCACGAACATCGCCGTCTCGAAGCCGAGCCGCTCCGCGATGACGGCCTCCAGCCGATTCACCGTCGGGTCGTCGTCGAACACCACGTCGCCGACCTCGGCCTCGGCCATGGCCTTGCGCATGGCTGCCGTCGGCCGCGTCACCGTGTCGGATCTCAGGTCGATCATCCGCGCCTCACCCAAAGAACACCGACTTCCGCTCCGCGAGTCGCGCATCGATGAGCCCCTGCACCGCGTGGCGCAGCTCCTCGTTGACGCGGTTGATGGCGACCCGATCCTTCAAGAGCTCGTCGGGCCCGTAGGCCGACAGGTCGATCGGCGCGCCGAAGTCGATGAACCACTTGGTCGGCAGCGGCACGAGGCCCAGCGGCCCCAGCAACGGCAGGGTCGGCGTGACCGGGATGTAGGGCAGACCCAGCGGTCGCGCGAGCCAGCTCACCTTCGAGAGCAGCGGCATCGACTCCTCCGCCCCGACGATCGAGACCGGGATCATCGGCGCCCGCGCCGCCGCGGCGAGACGCACGGCCCCACCGCGCCCGAAGCGCTGGAGGCGATAGCGCTTCGCGTAGAGCTTGCCGATCCCCTTGACCCCTTCGGGGAAGACCAGCGTCGCGTGGTCGTGCTCGAGGAGGCGCAGCGCGTTCTCCTGGCAGGCCCGCACGGCCCCGACCCGCGACATGAACATGCCGAGGAAGGGCAGGTGGTAGATGAAGTCCTCGACCAGCGCGCGCACATGCCGCTGCGACGGATGCTGGAAGCGGATCGCCGCCACCACCATCGCCCCGTCGTACGGCAGGGTCCCCGAGTGGTTGGCGACCAGCAGCGTGCGGCCCGTGCTCGGAACGTGCTCGAGCCCGCGCGACTCGACGCGGAAGTAGTTGTCGTGGAACCACTTGGCGATGGGCCAGAGCGGCTCCAGGAAGCGCTCGTCGAAGCCGAACTCGTCGATGTGTCGATCCCGGCGCTGCGCCAGCGCGCGCCGCAGCGCCGCGCTCAGGCGGTCCACCCCGAGGCGCTTGAACAACTCCGCCAGCGCTTTCAGCGGCGGCAGATCGGCGACCTTGTCGAGGGCCTCGCGCACCTCCTCGAGCGACAAGATGTCGGTCTTGCTCTCGAACACATCACCGCCCGAGGGCGACGCGAAGAGATGGTCGAGCTGCGGATCGCGGTGCTCGTGGGGAACGCCGTCTCCCGAGCCGATGGCCTTGTTCGCTGTCACGAGCTGAGCTCCCCCTGCCCGCTCGCTCGCTCTGCGCCGTGCGTCCCGGGCGCCGTCGGCAACAGCGAGTCGAAGAAAGCGAGCAGCGCGCCGCGCGAGGTATATTGCGGCGAATATCGCATTTTACGCCGCATCTTCCCGTCGTCCGCGACCCACGAATATCGGAAATAATCCAAGAACGGCCCGGGCACGACCGAGAGCTGCACGTTGAAGAGCGCGTCCGCGGCCGGGTAGCCGAGAAAATGCGGCACCGGCAGCGAGATCTTGCCGCCGAGCCGAATGACATCGGAAAAATAGAGAGTGCCATCGCCGACGATATTGTACGCGCCGGGGTGGTCCTCGTGCACGGCGCGCAATAGCGCCGCCACCGCGTCGTCCTCGTGCACGAACTGCATGAGGGGGTCGTAGCCCATGACCGCGGGCACGAACTGCGGCGTGAGCAGCTTCGTATAGAAGTTGCGGATGGTCGGTCCGACCGTCATGCAGAAGCGCAGCGACGTCGTGACCATCTTCGGACAGTCGCGCGCGAGGCGAGCGAGCTCCTTCTCGACGGTGATGCGATCGGCGACCCAGCGGCTGCCCTTCACCCCTCGCAATCCCGCGTCTTCACTGATGAAGTTCGGATTCGAAGGGTGTGCCCCGTAGACCGCGGTGCTCGACGTGAGGACCACCTTCGGCACCGCCGCCGCCGCCGCGGCATTCATCACGTACAATGACCCGATGGCCTCGAGCTCGTGGGCCCAGCTCCGCGAGTGCGACGGATAGGCGAGGAAGGCCGTGTGGACGAGGATGTCGATCCCCTCGGCGCGCAGGGCCCGCGCCATCTGCTCGTCGGCCGACGGATCGGTCAGGTCGAGCCGCGTGTAGCGCGTCTTCTTCGGGCCGGACAACGGCGGCCGGATGTCGAAGGCCAGCACGTGCTCGCAGCGCGGGTCATCCTCGAGCGCGCGAATCAGGCGGTCGCCGAAGAACGTACGACACCCGGTGAGCGCGACACGAAAGGGGCGCTGCGGGTCCCGCGTGATAGAGCTTCCAAGGGGGGTCGGGTCGGCCATGGCGGCGCGGACCATGGCCTCGCGCCCCCGGAGAGTCAAGCACGAGCCCTCTCAGGGAGACACCCCCACGCGCGCGTCGCTCCGTGGGGTGCGAGAACGCTTGGCCGCGTCAGTTGACGGGGCGCGCCTTCATGACGGTCGTCTTGGCCTGCGTGCGCGAGGTCGTGACCTTGAGCTCGGTGCGCTCGATGACGGTCTTGGGCGTCTGGATGCTGTCGACGACCTCGAAGGCGATCTTCTTGCCGAGCGCCTCCTGAGCGGTCACGACGCGCCCACCGGACTTCTCGATCTCGTCTTGGAGGTTGCCCTTTTCGCCCATGCGCTTGGCGACCGCGCTCCAGAATCGGCCGAGGTAGTCGGCGCGCACCTTCTGCAGGAAGGTCTCCTGCTTGGTCGGCTCCTTCTCTTTCGGGGCGGGCTTGGTCGGGTCGGCCGGCGCCGTGTCGACCTTGGGCTCGGGCGGCTTGGCCACGCCCTCGTAGTCGACCTCGGTCAAGACGAGCTGCGCCGAGGGCAGCATGACGACGCGATCGGTGAACAGCGGCAGCGCCGCCCCAGCCCCCTGGACCGGCGACAGGACGACCGCGACCACCGGCGCCTCGATGGCCTTGATGGCGTCCGCCACGGCCATCACGCCCTGGGCCGACCCACCGCTGGCGGTGACCAGCAAGTAGATCGGCGCGTCGCTGTCCGCGCTCAAGCGCACCAGATCGGTCGCGAGCTTGACCCCCGCCTTCGTGTCGAGCTGACCGGACACCTCGATGCGGCGCGGGCCGAGCTCGAGCGCGGCCGCAGGGAAGGCAATGCACGAAAGGAGGATCGCGAACAGGGTCTTCATGGTGTCCTTCACGCGGCGCCTACGATCTCGGCCGCGAGCCGCGCGAAGATGCATTTAACCCCTCGTCGTTGCAAGCCCCCCGCTTGCCGCACGCGCGCACGGCTTCCGGCCACCCCGCCCGCCTCCCGAGCTCAGGGCCGCCCGCGCCCAGGCCCGCCCGGCAAGCGCGCCCGCAGCGCGGCGAAGCGCTCACGTGCCTCGTCCTTGCTCATCGGCTCCGAGCCCTTCTGCCGATCGAGATCCTCTCGGAACGCCGCCGGGATCTCGCGCACGAAGCGCGAGGGCCGCGCGGGCTCGGTCCCGTGGATGCCGGTCTTCACCTTGGCCAGGGTCAGGTAGCAGCGCCGCCGCGCCCGCGTGATGCCGACATAGAAGAGGCGTCGCTCCTCGGTGATGTCGCCGTCCAGGTCCTCGAGTGTGCGCTGGTGCGGGATGATGCCCTCCTGGCAGCCGATGACGAAGCACACCGGCCACTCGAGCCCCTTGGCCGCATGCAGGGTCAAGAGTGCCACCTCGTCCTCGTCGGGATCGCTCTCGCCGATGCTCTTCGAGTCCAGCGCGACGAGACGCAACCAATCCCGCAACTGCCCTTCCGGGTTGCGCTTTTCCCAACTGCGCAGCATCTCGATGAGGGCCTCGATGTTGCGCCAGCGGCGATCGCCACCGGGCCCTTCGGTCGGGTCGCGGATCCACGCCTCGCGCGCACTGAGCTCGTCGATGATCCAGATCATCAGCTCGGACAGCGTCTTTCGCGCCCCGAGGAAGCCGCCCGCGTCATGCAGCAGCGCCGCCAGCTTCAAGAGGCCCTGGGCCTGGTCATGTGAGAAGCCGTCCACCTCGTCGGCGTGCTCGATGACCTCGAGCATCCCCTTGCCGCGCGCCGCGGCCGCATGGTGCAAGGTCTCGATGGCCTTTGGCCCCATGCCGCGCTGCGGGAAGTTCAGGATGCGCAGGAGGTGCGCCTCGTCCCGCGGGTTCACGACGAGCCGCAGGTACGACAGGATGTCTTTGACCTCCTTGCGCTCGAAGAACTCGTAGGCGCCGACCAGCCGATACTTGATGCCGGCGAGGCGGAAGGCCTCCTCGATCGCCTTGGCCTGCGCGCTCGCGCGGAAGAGCACGCCGAAGTCACGGAAGCGCCGCCCGTCGCTCTCGCGGATGCGCATGATCTCGCCAGCGATGAAGCTCGCCTCGACGCTCGGGTCCTTGCACGTCACGACGCGCACGGCCTCGCCGTCGCCGACGTCGGTCCAGAGCGACTTCTCGCGGCGCTTGCGGTTGTTGCCGATGACCGCGTTGGCCGCGCGCAGGATGTGCCCGGTCGACCGGTAGTTCTGGGTCAAAGCGATCGCGGTCGCGTCGGGGAAGTGCTTCTCGAACTCGAGGATGTTGCGCACGTCCGCGCCGCGCCAGCCGTAGATGCTCTGGTCGTCGTCGCCGACCACGCAGAGCTGGCGGTGCTCGTCGGCCAGGTGTCGCACGAGCTCGAGCTGCGCGAGGTTCGTGTCCTGGTACTCGTCGACGAGGATCGTGTGGAAGCGGCTGCGCCACTTCTCGAGCAGCTCGGGGTGCTCGCGGAAGAGCTGGTTGGTCCGCAGGATGAGGTCGTCGAAGTCCATCGCCTGATAGGCCTCGAGCCACTTCAGGTAGGCCTGGTAGACCTGCCCGTAGAGCCGATCGCGCGGGTCGTCGAGCAGCTCCTCGGGAGGGATGCGCGCGTTGCGCAGGTTCGAGATCTCCATGAGGAAGTTGCGCGGGTCGTGGCGCTTCGGGTCGATCCTGAGCTGCTTCAGGCAATGGCGCACGGCACTCGCCTGATCGGCCGCGTCTAGCAGCGAGATCCCGCGCGTGAAGCCGAGCCGCTTGGCGTCCTTCTCGAGGATCTGCAGGCCCAGCGAGTGGAACGTGCCGATGGTCATCTCGGCCGCCGCTTCCTTCCCGAGGAAGTGCCCCACCCGCTCGGCCATCTCACCCGCGGCCTTGTTGGTGAACGTCAGCGCCAGGACGTGCTCGGGTCGGATGCCGTCATGCGCGACGAGGTGCGCGATGCGCACGGTGATGACGCGGGTCTTCCCGGTCCCGGC
>JAEUKJ010000516.1 GCA_016792665.1 Deltaproteobacteria bacterium
ATGAGGCCGTCGCCGCACGCGTACGTGCACACGCTGGGCGCCCCCTCGCAGCTCCAGCCATGGTCGATGGCGCGGCAGTCACCGCGGCAACCGTCGGTGGCCTGGGTCGCGCGGCCGTCGTCACAGACCTCGGCCCCGACGATGCGCCCGTCTCCGCAGACCTCGATGCAGGTCGTGCGCGTCCCCGGGACCGGTGCGCAGCTCCAGCCCAGCTCGGGCGTGCACGTCCCCGAACAACCATCGTCGGGGTCGGTATTGCCGTCGTCGCAGACCTCGTCGGGGGCCGCCAAGCGACCGTCACCACAGGTGAATCCGCAGCGACTGTCGGGCGCCTCGACGCCCTGGGCGCAATCATAGCCGGGCTCGATGAAGCAGGTCGGCGAGCATCCGTCCCCCGCGTCCAGGTCGCCGTCGTCGCACGCCTCGACCCCGACCGCGCGCAGCCCGTCGCCGCAGACGCTCTCGCAGCGGACGCCAACCGTGGGACAGGTGAAGCCGCGCTCGACCAGGCAGCGACTCGAGCATCCGTCCAGCGAAGCCGCGTTGGCGTCGTCGCAGGTCTCGAGACCGAGAGCGATCTTGCCGTCGCCGCAGGTCCCGACGCACAGGGTGTCGGGCCGCTGGGGCGTGCTGGTGCTGCTCGGGTTCGGAGCGCAGTCCCAGCCGCTCTCCGGCGTGCAGGCCCCCGAGCAGCCATCCAGCGACGCGGCGTTGCCGTCATCACAGACCTCGGCGCCCGCCGCGAGGATCCCGTCCCCGCAGACCGCCGCGCACAGGGAGTCGGGCTGTGCGGGCGAGCCCGCGAGCGGCGGAGTACCGGGGTTCGCGACGCAGCCGTAGCCACGCTCGGGGGCGCACGCGGCCGAGCACCCATCGCCAGGCAAGATGTTGCCATCGTCGCAGCGCTCGCCCCCGGCGAGGCGCCCGTCCCCGCAGGTGGTGGCGCACGTGCTCGGCGTACCCGCGCACTGGAAGCCGTACTCGATCTGGCAGCTCGCGTCGCAGCCGTCGCCCGCCTGCAGGTTGGCGTCATCGCACGCCTCGGGTCCGGTGGCCTGGCCATCGCCGCAGACCGCGACCGTCAGCGTCGCGCCGGTGGGGCTGTAGACGTCGGGGGCGAGAGCGTCGACGCAGACCTGGTTGGCGTAGCTCACCTGCGGCGAGATGGTCATCGACGCAGCGGCGTCGGCGGCCACCGAGAGCTGGAAGGTGACGGTCCACGTGGCACCGGCCGCGAGGCTGCCGAGCGCGATGCCGCTGACCGGCGAGGCGTTGCCCCCCACCGCCGCGCCGTTGACGCGGAAAGTGCCGGCCACGTACGCGAGGCCCGCGGGCAGGCTCGGGAGCGAGAAGACCGCGTTGGCCGCGCCGGCGTCCCCGATGTTGGTGATCGTGGTCGTGACCGTGACGGCGTCGCCCGGTCCGGCGAGCGCGGGCGAGACCGTGACCCAGGGTGCAGCACGCAGGAAGTCGTCGAGGATGGGCGTGCGCATCGCGACCGAGAGGCCGACCGCCATCAGCGCGTGCGGGTCGTTGCCCGCGGTCGAGCGCACGAAGGCGCTGGTCCAGTCGGTCGCCAGCTGGCCGGACCCGTCGAACGTGACGAGGTCCCAGCCCTGGCGCGCGCCAGCCACCGCGGCCGTGGCGGAGTGGTTCGCGGTCCCGAAGGTGCCGCGCGTGTCGAGGGCACCGGACAGGTCGGTGATGTGCCCGCCGAAGACGTTGGTGACGGCGCCGTCGAGGCCGGCGAGCCGCGCCCCATTCTGGGCGAGCCCCGCCTCGGTGCGGGCGAAGCGGAAGGCGTCGCCGTTGTTGCCGGGGTCGCCTTCCATGACGCTCACCGCGAGGCGCGCGTCGCGACTCGGGGCCGCGGTCGGGACACAGAGCCCGTCGATGCGGGCGGTCGAAGGGGCGGTCGGGCTGTTCGTGTCGACGTTCTCGAAGAAAGTGACCAGGGCCACTTTTCGCGGCGGGAGCGCGGGAGAGCCATACACCACGTAGAG
>JAEUKJ010000519.1 GCA_016792665.1 Deltaproteobacteria bacterium
GACGGGTCCCGCCGGCATCGAAGGGCTCGACGGCGCGGCGCTCGTGAAGCACTTCGAGTGCAACCGCTGCCACGAGGGCGATCGGCTCGAGCGCCCCACCGCAGACAAGGCCTGCGTCGGCTGCCACGCCGCCATCCACGCAGGCACCTTCGAGGCCCCCAAGGACATCCTCGCGCACTGGCAGTCGCGCATCGTCGACCTCCTCGCGGCGCCCTCACTGACGTCCATCGGACAGCGGCTCCAGCGCTCCTGGGTGCGTGACTTCCTCGTGAAGCCCCACGACCTCCGCCCCGGCTCCAGCGCGATGATGCCGCGCCTCCCGATCGACCCCAAGACCGCGGAGGTCATCGCGGCCTGGCTCGTCCCGACCGAGGCTCCCTCCCCCGACGACGCGCGCTGGCTCGCCTGGCCGAGCCGTGGTCGCCGCACCATGGAGCGCTCGGGCTGCATGACCTGCCACGCGTTCACGGGCGCCCCGGCCCTTGCCATCTCGCCCGTGCCGGTGGCGCTCGAGCCCGCCACCCTCGAGCTCGGCATCATGCTCGCCCCCGATCTCGCCCACGTGCGCGAGCGCTTCCAGCGCCCGGCCCTGATCGCGTGGCTCGTCGACCCGCCGGCCCAGAAGCCCGGCACGCCGATGCCAAAGCTCGGCCTGTCCACGGCCGAGGCGACCGACATCGCGGCCTACCTGCTCGAGACCCCACTCACCCCGGCCGCTCCCAAGCCCATCCCCGCGCGCCTCCCCATCCTCGAGCGCCGCGTTCCCTTCCGCGAGGTCTCCGAGAAGGTCTTCCATCGCATCTGCTGGCACTGCCACTCCGAGCCGGACCTGGCACTCGGCGATGGCGGCCCCGGCAATACCGGTGGCTTCGGCTTCGCCGGTCGCGGGCTGAACCTCCGCGACTACCCGTCGATCACCGCGGGCAGCCTCGACGATGCCGGCCAGCGCCGCTCGATCTTCCGCAAGGTCGAGGCCGGCCCCCTGGCAGGCACGCCGAAGCTCCTGGCCCACCTCCTCGCCCGTCAGGTCGAGGAAGCCGGCCAGGACGTTCCGGGCATCCGTGGGATGCCGCTCGGTCTGCCGGCGATGAGCCCCGAAGACATCCAGCTCGTCGAGAGCTGGATCGCGCAGGGCCGACCGGAGTGAGCGGCGTCTCTCGCGAGAGAGACGAGGGCAATCAGAGCTGGAGCAGGTTCTCGCCGCGGGCCTTCGCCTCGAAGAAGCAGACCAGGCCCCAGATGGTCAGGTAGAGGAAGCAGCCGCTGATGATCATGACGTGCAGGAAGAAGGGAGCGAGCTTCAGGCTGATGAGCCCCTGAACCACCGGGAAGAGCAGCGTCGCCACGAAGAGCACGTTGCCGTGACGCTCGACCTGCTCGCGATCGGCCTCCTCCTTCTTCAGGAAGACGTTGAGCACGAGGAGGACGATGAGGCCGATGTAGCCAAGCGAGAGGACGCAGCCGAAGATCCCCGAGACCGTCAACATCCCGCCACCCCCGATCTGGGTGAAGATGTTGGCCAGCGGGAAGCCGCCGCCCATCGGGATGACGAGCGCGAAGAAGAGTCCGGCGAGACCCGAGAGGACGAGCGTCCAGTAGAGTTGCTGATAGCCATTGCGTGCCCAGAGGAAGAGGCCCGTGATGGCCGTCGCGACGCCGATGAGCCCAAACCCGCCGGTGTAGAAGGCGCCGAGCGGGACCGGAATCGGAAGCCCACTTCCAGCGAACGACCACAGCACGCCCAGCGCACCCGAGCCGGCCACGATGAGGAAGAAGAGGTTCGGCTTGAGCTGGTCCGCCAGCCCCGGCACGAAGGACAGCGCGACGAAGCCCGCGCCGACGATGAGCGGCCAGATCGTCCCGGCACCGATGTTGATGAAGGTCCAACCCCACGGCAGGAAAGCCTGCACGAGGAGCGCGATGCCGAAGACGAGCGCCAGGGTCTTAGCCTGCTCGGGCTCGAGGAAGCGATGGAGCTTCGGGACGAGGGGAAGCGATGGAAGCGGAAACATCGGGCTCTCCTGCGAGGGGAACGAAAGCGCGGACAAAAGACCCCATCTCTTCTTGAGCGTCAAGACCTCCCCCGTCCCGCCCTGTGCGCGCCGGTGCGGCGCGACAAGGTCCCCGGACGATGCTATGGGGCGCGCTGGCCGCCGGGCGCAGCCAGGTGTCGTGCGAGCGCGAGGCGACGTGGGGGAATGAACAGCCGTTCAGTCAAGCCGCCCAAGCGCGGTCGCGAGCACAACATCGACCAGGGGGTCGCGTTGCTCGGCGAAGCCCTCGAAGACCTGGTCCGCCAGGGCCTCGTGCGGGCCCCGGAAGACGCCTTCGAGGTGCTGTCCCGCCGCCTCGTCGACGCGCAGGCGGGCGGTCTGGCCGGCTGGATCCAGGCCGCCGCGACCAACGACCCGGCCGTTCGTGTCGCCGCCCTCGGGCGGGTGCAGCTCCTCGTCGACGCCTGGCGCCAGCGCGACGCCCTCTCGCCGGGACTGCACGCGGACGTCAGGGCCGCCGTCGGCATCGCGCTGCGCGAAGCCGAGGTGGTCGCGCACGGCGACCACGTGCGAGACACCTGGATCGTCCTCGGCCGCGCCAGGGACGTCGACCTCTATCGCCGCCTCGAGGTCACGCGCACCTGGCTCCGCGGCACCGACCTCGGTCGCACCGCCCTCGAGCTGCGCTTCCAGCCGCTCGGCAACGCCCGCCCCTGGCCACCAAAGCCCGCGCGCCCAGGCCCCGCCGACCCGAGCGGCCCTCCCGCGCCGCTCCCCGCCCTCGAGGTCGGCGCGACCTTCGAAGGCACCCTCGCCTTCTGGCCGAGCGCCTTCCCCCAGCGCGCCCTCATCCACGAGCGCGGCCCCGCGACCCCCTGGTCAGGCACACGCCTCCCCGGTCGCGACGGCATCGACGCGGCCCTCGCCGAGCTCGGTCGCATCCTCGCTGACGCCCCGCTGCACGAGCGCTGCTGCGTCGTCCTGGGCGACGTCCGCGTCACCCTCGATCGGCCGTCGCGCGCTGCCCCGGACACCGGCACCGTGATCGACGGCGACCTCGCCCTGCCCTGGCGCACGCCGCATGCCCTCGAGCTCTTGGCCACCACGGGCGGCGCACCCTTCGACCTCGTCGCCGAGTGGGACGGCGAGTGCCTGCGCCCCCTCGCGCTCCAGACCGAGGAAGGCTTCGGCCCCCTCGGCGACGCCGCGGACCGCGCCCAAGGCGGAGGCCCCGATGGACGATGATCCCCTCGTGCGGCGCCTGCAGGTGGGCACCCTCACAGCCGACCCCCTCCCATCGACCGGCACGGCCCTCGACGACCTCGCTCGGACCGATTCCTCTGCGCTCGCCCTCCTTCGCCTGGCCGCGCTGCGCACCCTCGCGCGCCGCGCCGCCCGCCGCGCCGACCCTGCCTCGGAAGCCTCCCTGCCCGCGCCCGCGGACCCGCGTCCCGTGGCCTCCCCCGAGGTCGCGGCCCTCGGCGCGTACGTGCTCCAGACGCCGAAGCTCGCCGCGATCCTGCCCGAGCTGCTGGGGCTCCTCACCGCGCGCGACCTGCGCCTCCCCTATCGCCTGACGCCAAGGCTCCTCACCCTCGCCGAGGGCGCCGAACCCCCGCTGAGAGCGCTGGCCGAGACCCTCGCCGGCCCGCGCGGCACCTGGGTCCGCGACCTCCTCGGACCCGCCCCGACCGCGGCTCCGAGCGACCCCGAGCAGCTCTCCCCCGCGGACCGCGTGGCGTTCGTCGTGCGCCTCCGCGAGAGCCCCGACCCCGCCGATCACGATCGCGCCCGCGCGCTCATCACCGACCTCCTCTCGCGCGAGCGGCCCGACCAGCGAAGGGCCCTCGTCGCATCGCTCGCGACGAACCTCGGCCCGCCCGATCAGCCCATCCTCGAAGCCGCGCTCGGCGACCGCGCCGCCAGCGTGCGCGAGGCGGTGACCGCGGTCCTCCCAGGCCTCCCCACCTCGCGCGTCGCCACCCGCATCCGCGCCCGCCTCGGTGCCGCCTTCGCGCGCGACGCCGCCGGCACCCTCGTCCTCACCATCCCGCCGCTGGACGACGACTGGCAGAACGATGGCCTCGCCGTGACCGCCCTCACCGGCCTCTCACCCGACCTGTCTCGCCTCGTCCACCTGGTCCGCGCGGCCCCGCCCGAGACGCTCTCGGAGCTGACAGGCTGGACATCGACCGAGCTCCTCACCCAGCTCGGCCCGCTCGCGAACCTCGTCCTGCGCAGCGCCATCGTGGCCGGCCTCGCCGCCGCCACGCTCCGCTTCCGCACCGCCTCGTTCGCCGAGCCGGTCTGGCTCGCCTTTGCCCGCCAGCCCCGCTCACCGACGCCGGTCGAGCTCCTCGCCCTCGTCCCCGCACCGCGTCGCCACGCCCTCATCGCCTGGCGCCTCGCCAAGGCCGAGTCCGCCGACCCGGCCGTCCTCCCCCTCCTCGCCGCCCTCGAAGCCCCCTGGCCGACCGACGTGAGCCGCCTCGTCGCGGGCTGGATCCGCGCCTGCCGCTCTCCTTACGAGCTCACCTCGAGCCCTCTCGCCGCCTGGCTCGAGCTCATCGCGACCCGTATCCACTCCGACGAGCTCCCAGCCCTCCTCGAGCGGCCACAGTTCTTCCACGCCATGAAGGCCGCCATGCTCATCGCCGAGGCGCGTCGCCGCATCCACGCCGCCCTGCCGCCCCGAGGTCATGACCCGATTCCGTCGGTAACTTCGCCGGCGCCCAACTTGAGCTGAGGCAACACGACAGGTAACGTGGCCCTCGTTCCAGTCACACAGCCTGCCCATCCACCTCCCCCGAGGCCTCGATGAACCGCTCCTCCACCTTCTTGTGCGTGGCGCTCGCCATGACCACCCTCGGCCTCTCGAGCCTCGCCTCACCTGCTCGCGCCCAAGGTGCGGAGCTCGTGCCTTGCCCGGTCGGCGCCACCGAGACCGACGTCACGCTCGCCTTCCGCAACGGCGGCACCGGCACGACCTGCGGCCCGAACCGCAACTCGGGCAACGGCGGCGCGTGCGACGACGGCAGCCTCCTCTACGACGTCTACCGCACCAACATCTGGGGCAACGGCACCCAGGCCGGCGACGGCTTCCCCTTCGCGTTCTCCCGCTGGCCGAGCTTCTGGCTCAACATCAACGGCAACCTCTCGTTCGGCGCCCCGATCTCCACCTACACCCCCGACGCCATCCCCGGCCTCGAGCGCCCCGCCATCGCGCCCTACTTCGCCGACGTCGACCTCACCAACCGCTCGGGCCAGGGCACCAACCCCGGCAAGGTCCTCATCTGCGAGGACCCGACCAACAAGCGCATCATGTTCACGTGGATCGACGTGGGCTACTACAACGCGCTCTACCCCGCCGGCCGCCGCAACTCGTTCCAGGTCATCCTGAAGGACGAGGGTCAGATCTGCATCGACCCGATCGTCGGTGTCGTGCGCGGCCTCTCGATCGAGTTCCGCTTCAAGACCCTCGTCTGGTACGTCGGCCAGGCCAGCGGCTCCAACGCCGACGGCACGTGCAACGTCGGCACCTCGATCGAAGAAGGCGGCAGCTGCGTCCCCGCCGTGGTCGGCTTCGACACCGGCGACAGCGTCAACGCCTTCCAGGTCGAGGGCACGCGCCAGCGCCTCGTCAACGAGATCCTGCTCGCCGGCGACGGCGGCGGCAGCATCGCCCCCGGCGTCTACAAGTTCCTCCTCTTGAACGGCGACGCCCTCCCCTCGGTCTGCGGCGACGGCGTGCGCGACCTCTGCGAGAGCTGCGACGACGGCGACCTGAACGGCATCAGCTGCTGCCGCGACAACTGCACCTCGGCCGAGGTCAACGAGACCTGCGGCGGCGGCAACGGCCTCTGCGTCATCGATGATCCCGACCTCGTCTGCCTCTGCGACAACGGCTACGCCTTCGACGGCGTCGCGTGCGTCTACTCGGTCCCGACCGCCAATGCCGGCCCCGATCAGACCGTCGCCCGCAGCGCCGCCGTGAGCCTCACCGGCCTCCTCTCGACCGACCCGCGCAGCCAGGTCCTGACCTACACGTGGACCCAGACCGGCGGCACGGCCGTCGCCCTCACCGGCGCCAACACCGCCACCCCGACCTTCACCGCCCCCGCCGGCCCCGCGACGCTGACCTTCCAGCTCCAGGTCTGCAACCCCACGGAGTACTGCTCCACCGACACGGTCGTCGTCACGTCCATCGGCGCCCCGACCGCCAACGCCGGCCCCGACCGATCCTCGGCCGCCGGCGGCCAGATCACCTTCGACGGCACCGGCTCCAGCGACCCGCAGAGCCAGGCCCTCACCTACGCGTGGACCCAGACCGCCGGCCCCGCCGTCGCCCTCACCGGCGCCAACACCGCCAGCCCGAACTTCACTGCGCCGGCCGGCCCCGCGTCGCTGACCTTCCAGCTCCAGGTCTGCAACACCTTCGGCCTCTGCACGACCGACACCGTGAACGCGACCGTCGTCGCCGGACCTCTCGCCAACGCAGGCCCCGACCAGAACGTGAACCAGGCCACCACCGTCAGCCTGACCGGTGCCGCCTCCAGCGACCCGCAGAGCCAGGCTCTGACCTACGCGTGGACCCAGACCGCCGGCACCAATGTCGCCCTCACCGGCGCCAACACGGCCTCGCCGACCTTCACCGCCCCGACCGGCCCGGCCACCCTGACCTTCCAGCTGCAGGTGTGCAACACCTCGTCCCTGTGCGCGACCGACACCGTCGTCGTCACCGTGCGCGGCGCCCCGACCGCCAACGCCGGCCCCGACCAGAGCGTGAACCAGGCGACCTCCGGGAACCTCACGGCCGCGGCCTCGACCGACCCGCAGGGCCTCGCGCTGACCTACACCTGGACCCAGACCGGCGGCACCAACACCCCGCTCACGGGCGCCAACACCGCCTCGCCGACCTTCACCGCCCCGGCCGGCCCGGCCACCCTGACCTACCAGGTCCAGGTCTGCGGCTCGACCGGCCTCTGCGCGACCGACACCGTCGTCGTCACCGTGCGCGGTGCCCCGACCGCCAACGCCGGCCCCGACCAGACCGTCAACGAAGCGGCCGCCGTCTCGCTCAGCGCGAGCGGCTCGACCGACCCGCAAGGCCAAGCGCTCACGACCACCTGGACGCAGACCGGTGGCCCCAATGTCGCGCTCACCGGCGGTACTACCGCCACCCCGACCTTCACCGCCCCGACCGGCCCTGCGACGCTGACCTTCCAGGCCCAGGTCTGCAACACCTCCGGCCTGTGCGCGACCGACACGGTCGTCGTCACGGTCGTCGGCTCCCCGTCGGCCAACGCCGGCCCCGACCAGACCGTGAACCCGCAGACGGGCGTCACCCTGTCCGGCGGCACCTCGACCGACCCGCAAGGCCAGCCGCTGACCTACACCTGGTCGCAGACCGGCGGGACCAACGTCGCGCTCACCGGCGGCAACACGGCCTCGCCGACCTTCACCTCGCCCGACGGTCCGACGACCCTCACCTTCCAGGTGCAGGTCTGCAACGCGTCCGGCCTCTGCAAGACCGACACGGTGGTCGTGAACGTCCTCGGCGCTCCGACCGCCAACGCCGGCCCCGACCAGTCCGTGGACGAGGGTCAGGCCGTCGCGCTGAGCGGCGCGGGCTCGACCGATCCCCAAGGCCAGGCCCTCACCTACACCTGGACCCAGACCGGCGGGACCAACGTCGCCCTGACCGGTGCCAACACCGCCACCCCGGGCTTCACGGCGCCCGAGGGCCCCGCGACCCTGACCTTCCAGCTCCAGGTCTGCAACACCGCGGGCCTCTGCGAGACCGACACGGTGGTGGTCGCGGTGACCGGCAAGCCGACGGCCTCGGCCGGCCCCGATCAATCGGTGCCCGGATTCAGCGAGGTCGAGCTCGACGCCTCGGCCTCGACCGATCCCCAGGGTGAGGTCCTCACCTACACCTGGACCCAGACCAGCGGCCCCGAGGTCGCCATCGACGGCGCCGACACGGCCACCCCGACGTTCACCGCGCCCGATGGCCCCGCGACCGTCACCTTCGAGGTCACCGTCTGCAACGCCTCGGGCCTCTGCGAGACCGACACGGTCACCGTCACGGTCGGTTGCCGCGCCGGCTACACGCTGGTCGGCGAGGTCTGCACCGACATCGACGAGTGCGCCTCCGCTGAGCTCAACACCTGCGACCCCAACGCCACCTGCACCAACACCCCGGGCAGCTTCACCTGCGCGTGCAACGACGGCTTCACCGGCAACGGCGAGACCTGCACCGACATCGACGAGTGCGCCTCCGCCGACCTCAACACCTGCGACGCCAACGCCACCTGCACCAACACCGCGGGTACCTTCACCTGCCAGTGCAAGGACGGCTTCACGGGCGACGGTCAGACCTGCGACGCCAACGAAGTGGGCTTCCTCGCGTCGGGCGGCGGCGGCTGCGCTGGCGCCTCCGACACGACCTCGTGGGTCGCCCTCGGCCTGGCGCTGGTGGGCCTCGGGCTCATGCGGCGGCGAGTCCGCGGCTGATCCTCACGAGGAGGCGTGCGAAGCGCCACGCAGCCTGCTGAACTTCGCACGGGGCCTTGCCGCGGCCCCGAACAGTGCAGCTAGTTGATGCGCCGGCCTCGTTCGCGAGGCTCGCGCCGACTCAACCCATCGCTGCCTCGCTTGCGCTCGACGCCTCCTACGTCCAACGTCGGGCCCAGGACGAGGTCGCCCTCTATGCCAGACTCACCCCCTCCGAGCTCGCCGACGATCGACCTGACGCGCGGTCTCACTGACACCGAGGCCGCGCGCCGCCTGGTCCAGGACGGCCCGAACCTCTTGCCGCGCGGCACCAAGCGCAGCTTCTTCGCGACCCTCGTCGAGGTCGTCGCGCAGCCGATGTTGGGCCTCCTCATCGCGGCCTCGGTCCTCTACCTGACCCTCGGCGACCTGGTCGAAGGCGTGGCGCTGCTGGTCGCGGTGGTCGGTGTCATCGCCATCGCCCTCTTCCAGTCGCGCCGCACGGAGCGTGCCCTCGAAGCCCTGCGCGACCTCTCGAGCCCACGCGCCCAGGTCTTGCGCGACGGTCAGGCGCGCACGGTGCCGGCCAAGGACCTCGTGGCCGGCGACCTCATCCGCCTCGGCGAAGGCGACCGGGTGCCGGCCGACGCCCTCTTGCGCCTGGGCACTCTCATGCGCCTCGACGAGTCGCTGCTCACGGGCGAGTCGGTCCCGGTCACGCGCCACCCGGACCCCGCCGCCGTGCAAGGCCCTCCGCCCGGCGGTGACGGCCACGCCAGCGTGTTCTCGGGCACGCTCGTGGTCGCAGGGCGCGGCGTCGCCGAGGTCGTCGCGACCGGCCCGCGCACCGAGCTCGGCAAGATCGGAAAGACCCTCGAGTCGACGAGCTCTGACACGACCCCGCTCCAGCGCGAGGTCGACGGCCTCGTCAAGAAGGTCGCCGTCCTCGCAGTGTCCCTCGCGGTCATCCTCCTCCTCGTTCGTGGCCTGTCCAATGGCGAATGGCTGCCCGCCGTCCTGGCAGGCATCACACTCGCCATGTCCCTCCTCCCCGAGGAGTTCCCGGTCGTCCTCACCGTCTTCCTGGCGCTCGGCGCGTGGCGCCTCTCACGCCACGGCGTCCTCACGCGCCGCGTCATGAGCGTCGAGACGCTCGGCGAGATCGACGTCCTCTGCACCGACAAGACCGGCACCCTCACCGAGAACCGCATGCGCATCGAGGCCCTCTGGCCCGCCGACGGCCCACGCCACGCGGTCACCAACGATCTCCCCGAGGCCGTCCACGCGCTCGTCGAGTACGGCATCCTCGCCTGCCCCCGCGACCCCTTCGACCCGATGGAGAAAGCCTTCCACGACCTCGGCGCGCGCGCCCTCGCCACCACCGAGCACGTCCACCCGACCTGGGAGGACCTCCGCGAGTACCCCCTCACCCCCGAGCTCCTCGCCGTCACCCACGCCTGGAAGACCTCCGAGCGCCGCACCCGCGTGGTCGCCACCAAGGGCGCCCCCGAGGCCGTCTTCACGCTCTGCCGCCTGACCGACCCCGAGCCCTGGCGCCAGCGCGTCACCGCCCTCGCCAAGGACGGCCTGCGCGTCCTCGCCGTCGCCGCCAGCGAGGCCGAGACCCTGCCCGACGACCCGCGCGCTCTCACCTTCCGCTTCCTCGGCCTGGTCGCCCTGGCCGACCCGCTGCGCGCCGACGTCCCCGACGCGGTCGCGCTGTGCAAGGCGGCCTCCATCCACGTCGTCATGATCACCGGCGACCACCCCGACACCGCGCTCGCCATCGCCCGAGCCGCCGGCATCACGCCCTCGACCCCGCTGCTGGGCCCGGAGATCGACACCCTCGACGACGACGCCCTCGCCGACCGCCTCGTCCACACGACCGTCATCGCGCGCGCCGTCCCGACCCAGAAGCTCCGCATCGTGAAGGCCCTCCGCTCCCGCGGCCTGCGCGTCGCCATGACCGGCGACGGCGTCAACGATGCCCCCGCGCTCAAGGCCGCCGACATCGGCGTCGCCATGGGCGCACGCGGCACCGACGTCGCGCGCGAGGCCGCCCACCTCGTCCTCACCGATGACGACTTCGGCGCCATCGTGCACGGTATCCGCCTCGGCCGCCGCATCTTCGACAACCTGCGCCGCGCCTTCGGCTACCTCGTCTCGGTCCACCTCCCCATCGCGGGCCTGG
>JAEUKJ010000525.1 GCA_016792665.1 Deltaproteobacteria bacterium
GTGAACGTGTAGGGCGAGGCCTCGGTGACCAGATCGGCCCCGCCGACTCCCTCGGC
Source organism: Deltaproteobacteria bacterium (assembly GCA_016792665.1). GTDB lineage: Bacteria > Myxococcota_A > UBA9042 > PHBI01 > PHBI01 > WYBB01. The sequence goes on from JAEUKJ010000525.1 coordinate 57, forward strand.
GTCGACGCGCCGATCGCTGTCCACACCCCAGCGTGGCCCGACGAGATAGCGGGTCCCGTCCGAGTCCCCCGCGTCGCTGAGGCCCACCGCGAGTATGCGGGTACCATCCGAGAGCCCGACCTGGAGGTCGTGGTCCCCGGCTTGCGCGAGCCGCGCGAGCCGAACCTGCACGGTCGCCTGACTGCCCCCGACGATGAGCGGCAGCGCGCGTCGGAAGAAGATATCGCCGGCCCCGTCCGCACCCGGGCTGACGATCGCCGAGGTTCCGCTCGGCGTGAGCGTGCGGCTCGATGGGTTCTGCGCGCGCCGCAGGAGGACGTCGGACACGAGGCCCAACCCCGGATAGGAGAGGTGGGTCAGCCCGTCCCCATCGCCGCCGCAATCCTGGTCGATCTCGTCGCAGAGATCGAGCGCCCCGGGGTAGGTCTTGGCATCGGCGTCGTTGCAGTCGCAGCTCGCGGGGAAGCCGTCGCCGTCAGCGTCGGGCGAGGTCCCGGGGGCGGGCGTGTGCTGGAAGACATCGATGCGATCGAACGCGTAGGTTTCGCTGCGCGTGTTCGAGGTCATGAAGAAGGACCACGAGCCGAGGGTGCCGAGGCTGGCATTGGCCGGGACCTCGACCACGTCGACCGAGCCCGAGGGCCCTCGGAAGGTGACCGTCACGCCGTCCGGGCGGTTGTCGAAGTCGACGGTCCACCGGCCCACCGACGGGCGCGCCGCGAGCGTGTAGTTGGTCCTCACCACGAAGCGGTTCAGCGAGACGAGGCCGGTCTCGACCACGGGGATGCCGTTGACGCCATCGCCGTCGCTGTCGGAGAGCCCGGCCGTGATCGCGCGCGAGCCGTCGAAGAAGCCGAACTGGAGGTCGTGATCTCCCGTGCGCTGCACGGCGTCGAGCGTGACCGAGACCCGGCGCACGAGACCGCTCGAGAAGAGGGTGAGCGGCATGCGGAAGTAGAGCTCGCCGAACGGTGCGGTCGCCGAGGCGGCGATCTCGAGGCGACGACCTCCCTGCGAGACGCTGTACGTCCGCGACAGACTCCCTGTGGCGATCCCGCGCCCGATGAGCGATCGCAGCTGTCCGCCAGTGGCGGACAACGCCGTGTGCACATCGAGGCGCCCATCGCAGTCGTCGTCGCGCCCGTTGCACACATCCAGCGCACCCGGGAAGCGCGTCCGGTCGCTGTCGTCGCAGTCGCACCCCGAGGTCACGCCGTCGCTGTCGGCGTCCTGGGTGCCATCGGGTCCGAGGCACCGATCGACCGGGTCGAGCACCCCATCCCCATCGGCATCCTGGGCCTGCGCCCGAGGCCCCACGACGAGGGCTGCCACCACGAGCCCACCGAACAGCGCGCTGCGGCGCACGCCTCGCGCCCCGCGGACGCGGCCTGCGACCCACGCGAAGAACACGACCAACCACCCCAGCGGGCTCGCACCTCCAACGCCGCATCCATCCGACGACGTGGCCTCGGGTGTGGTCTCGGCGTTCGGGACCTCGGGCTCGGGCTCGGCGACCTCCGCGTCGGGGCAGATATCGGCCCCGGGCACGCATTGCCCCGCGAGGCATTGGTCGCCTTCGGTGCACGCGTTGCCGTCGGCACACGGCGCGCCGTCCTCGGCGAGGGCGTCGCTCGGGCAGCGCGTGTCGACGCCGCTACAGATCTCGGCCGCATCACACGCCGACGCCGCCGGGCGACAGACCTGCCCATAGCGGGCCAGCGCATCGCGCGGACAACGCGCGGACACGCCATCGCACACCTCGCGCTGATCGCACACCCCGACCCGCTCGCGGCAGGTCGTGCCGGCTTCGATCACGCGGTCGGGCGGGCAGGTCGCCGAGGCGCCGTCACAGGCCTCCGGCACGTCGCACTCCCCCGAGCTCGCGCGGCACACGAGGCCCACCGCCGCAAAGCCATCGGCTGGGCAGAAGGGCGAGCTGCCGGTGCAGCCTTCTTCGACGTCGCACGGGCCGCTCGACGCGCGACACGCCGTGCCCTGGGGCTCGAGGCGATCGAGCGGGCACTCGGGGCTCGTGCCGTCACACGTGTCGGGGCGATCGCAGATCCCGATAGCGCCCCGGCACACCGTGCCTGCCTCCAGGACCTCGCACCTCCCATCGCGCGAGCTGCCCGCCGCCACACTGCACGCGCGGCAGTCGGCTGCGCCGTTGCCGCAGGCTGACTCGCAGCAGACGCCATCGACGCACTGACCGCTCACACACTCGCTCGCGGTCACGCAGCGCTCGCCGTCGGTGGCGACCCGGCGATGCACCGTGACCCGATCGTCAGGGCCCGCGACCAGCACCGCACCAGCGTCGAAGAGCAGCGACCGCGCGTTCGCCGCGGCCCCGTCGATCGCCCCGTCGGACGCGAAGGTGCCCGACGATCCCTCGATGAAGAACCCGACCCCCGAGGTGGTGGCGACCGCGATTCCGGCCGCGCTCAGGGCCACCGGGCCGGTGGGAGTACCCGCCGCCTCGAGCGCGCCCTCGGCCACGAGTTTCTCGCCATCGAACGTGTAGAGGGCGACCCCGGCGTTGGCCCCGGTGCGCGTGACGACGAGGCGCTCTCCGCTCAGCGCGAGCTCGGCGACGCCGCTCAGCGCGAGAGACTGAAGGTGCACGAGCGGGTCGCCCGCGCCACGGCGCTCGAAGAGCTCGAGGGTCGTGCCGGAGGCCGCGACGACGAGGGTGCCGTCCATCGCGAGCGCACGCCCGAGCCGCAGGTTCGCCGTCGGCGTCGGCACCGTGACGAGCTCGGCGAAGGCCCACACCCCCGAGGCGTCCCGCCGATAGACGACGAGCGCGCCAGCCGAGGCCGCGCCTTCCGGAGACAAGCCCGGCGCTCCGGCGATGATCGTCGTCGTGTCGGCCAGCAGCGCCGTGCCGAGCGCCGCCGGGCTCGAGCCCAATGGAGCGGACTCTGGCAGGGCGAGGGAGGCCAGCGCGCGGAAGCGACGGCCGAGCCGCGTGAAGACCTCGAGGGCACCGGCACCGCCGCGGGCTCCGGGGGCCGCGACGACCAGCGTCTCGGCGGTGAGGCGGACGCGGTGGCCGAAGCGATCGGCGCTGCCACCGCCTGCGCGCACGACGAGATCGGACTCGAGGTAGAGGTCGCCGACCCGGTCATAGATGACGACCGCACCCTGGCCCGCCGGCGCGATCGGGCACGAGAGCGTGGCGCCCACGGCCAGGGTCTCGGCCTGCACCGAGAGGTCGGCGCCGAAGGACGGGCTGCCGCTGCACCCGGCGATGTTATCAGTTGAAAACGAAGCGCCGCCCCAGACGACGGGGTCGATGTCGATCGGATAGAGGGCGTCGTGGTCGTCGATCACGAGCGCGATGGCGCCGTCGACGACCTGCATCGAGGCGGGCAGGGCGAGGCCGCTCGCGTCCCAGGCGGCGAGCCCGTCGTAGCCCGCGCGCACCACACCCGAGGCATCGACCAGGACGCTCCGCGACGGCGAGACCTCGCGCGGCGTGAGGCCGCGGACGGCGACCCGGAAGACCAGCGGTCCATCGCCTGCGGGGCGCCCGAAGACGGTGAGGCCGTGTGCGAGCCCGGCTTCGTCGAGGCGATACCAGGCTTCGAGATCGGCGCTCTCGAACACATGACCCGACGCGGTGGCGACCGGCCCCACCGAGACGACACGGCTGAGCGCGTCCGCGCGTCCCCAGGCCGTGATGGCGAGGCCGACCTCGAAGCGCGCAGCCTCGAGGAGGACCCCGTCGTCCATCGCGCGGAGGCCTGCGTGCCCGAGGGTGCGATGAACCTGCGGCGCAACCCCGGACCGTTGGGGGCCGAGCTCGGGGGTGGCGCGGGCCGCGGACGCGATGGCTGTCACCAAGAGGGTCGCGAGCAGGCCACGCTTCGACAGCGGGAGCGACACGCCGAAGCGTCGCCGCGAGGCTGGGCTCGCGCCGTAGGCCTGGCCGAGCCAGGGTGCCCGATGGCTCAGCATCCGGTGTTCCTCCCCTCGATCGTGAGGCTCCACTCGTTGCACGAGCCGCCCGCGTTGAAGCGCACCTCGATCCAATAGAGCTTCGACCCGTCGCCGAGGCCCTGGTCGTCGACGGTGTAGGTGATGGTCTCGTCCTGGCCCAGGCCGCCCTTGGACTCGGCGAGCTTCGTGCCTGCGCACGCGTCCCAGAGGTAGAGGTCGTAGTCGACGCCCGAGGGCACCGACAGGGTGATGCGGTTACTGAGGTCGGCGCTGCAGATCCCGATCTTGTCGTGCAGCGTCGCCTTGAACCACGCCTCGCCCGTGCCGGTGCGCGAGTCGACCACCTTCCACGCCGTGGTCGAGGCGCAGGCGACGCCGCAGCGCGTGTCCGCGTCCACCTCGCCGACGTCGATGGCGAGCCCGCAGCTCGCGCCTCCTGAGTTGCGCGTCTCGCACCCGTTGGTCGCGTTGTTGTCGCAGTTGGCGTAGCCCGAGCTGCAGCTCGAGACCTCGCAGGTGCCCGTGCTCGAGCAGCGCGGCGTCGCGTTGGCGAGCTGGCAGACCCGCCCGCAGCTGCCGCAGTGCAGGGTCGTATTGAGCGGCTGCTCGCAGCCGTTGGTCGCGTTGTTGTCGCAGTTGCCGCGCCCGGAGCTGCACTGCGATAGCAGGCACGTCCCGGCGACGCAGGTCGCCGATGCGAACGGGATGAGGCAGAAGCGGAGGCACCCGCCGCAGTTCGAGAGGTCGTTCAGCGCCGTCTCGCACCCGTTGCCCGCGTTGCCGTCGCAGTTGTCGTAGCCCGGCTGGCACGAGGTCACGAGGCACGTGCCTGTGTCGCAGTTGCCGGTCCCGTTGCTCGGGGCGCAGGGGATGTCGCAGCCGCCGCAGTCGCTGCTCGTATTGAGCGGGGTCTCGCAGTCCTCGACCGCGTCGCAGTCGCCGAGGTTGGCCGCGCAGTTGGCGACCTGGCACGCGCCGGTCGCGCACGAGGCCTGCCCGCCCTCGACCTCGCAGCGCACGCCGCAGCCTCCGCAGTCGGTGAGCGTTCGGGTGCTGCGCTCGCAGCCGTTGCTCGCGTCACGATCGCAGTCCGCCCACCCCGGCTGGCACGAGGCCACACGGCACAAGCCCGTCGAGCAGTCCCCGACCCCACGGCTCGGGGCGCACTTCACGCCGCAGTCGCCGCAGTTCTGCGATGTGGTCGCGTCGAGCTCGCACCCGTTCAACGGGTTGCCGTCGCAGTCGGCCTTGCCAAAGGGGCAGGGGGCGACCTTGCAGGTGTTGGCCCCGAACGCGTCGGCCGCGGGCGCGACGGTGAAGACCGGCGCTGGGCACAGGGTGTCCTGGTACTCGGTGTCCTCGCTGATGCAGCCGCCCTGGTAGGTGCCCTCGAAGCCGACGCCATAGGGACGGTAGCGCACCGCCGCGAAGCCGACGTCCGAGGACGCGACCGCGCTCACGGCACGACACGAGAGCGTTGCATCGCGCGACGCGGCGCCGGGGACGACGGGCCGGGACTCGACGCAGCCCGGGTCAGCCGGCGAGCACGCGACCGCCTCGCAGAGGTTCATGACCAGCGGGCCGGTCGCCTCGAAGTCAGACAGCGGGCGCCGCCCCGGGCCCTCGCCGATCCCGACACACTTGAACTGGCTCGCGTGGTTCAGCCCGCGCCACTCGCGGTCGGCCGGGAAGCGCGAGCCGAGCTCGCACAAGGTCGCGTCGGTCGGGAAGGTGCTGCCAAAGGGGATCGGCTGGCGCAGGTCGAGGCTGCCGTGCGGCGGGCCGGGCGCGATGGAGTTGCAGCCCGCGCCTCCATCGGGGCAAGACCACTGCGCGAAGTCGAAGCCGGGCTCGGGCG
>JAEUKJ010000530.1 GCA_016792665.1 Deltaproteobacteria bacterium
TGTCGTAGCACTCCCAGGGCGCCCCGCCGTTCCAGGCCTGCGGGTCGATCGCGACCGCCTCGGCCACCGCGCCGGCGCCGAAGTCACGCGTGTCGTGGACCGCCAGGCCGACGTTCGAGAGGCTGTAGACGTAGTCCTCGATGAAGACCGCGCGGCGGATGTAGGCATCGCCCCAGCCGTACCAGCTGCGGCACGAGGGGTCGACGCCGAGGTCGCCGAGGAGGTCGAGGTGGCTCACCGCGCCGACCTTCTGGATGTCGTCGAGCGTGACCTTGAACACGAAGAGCTCGCTCTGGTAGCGCCAGTAGCTCGCGTTGTCGGTCTCCCAGCCCGAGACCGGGATGCCGAGGAGGCCACGCGCCGGGAAGTAGGTGAAGGCCTTGTGGTCCCACTGCGCCTCGCTCCAGGTGTTCCACGAGTCGCCCAGCACCGCGGTCTTCACCGACTTCAGGTTGGCCGGGTCACGCACGTCGAAGATCTCGAGCTTGAGCCCACCGACCTGCCCCTCGTCGCTGGCGTCGCGGCCGATCGTCAGCAAGTAGCCGTCCTGCAACGGATGGATATAGCTCGAGAAACCGGGCACCTTGAGCTCGCCCGCGACGGTCGGAGCGGCAGGGTTCCGCAGATCGATCACGTAGAGCGGGTCGACCTGGCGGAAGGTCACGACGTAGCCGAGGTCGCCGATGAAGCGCACCGACTGGATGGTCTCACCGAGGCCGAGCCCGCCGACCATGCCCTTCTGGACGAGCGTGTCGCCCTCCTGCTCGAGGACGGTGACGCGGCTCTCGGTCTGGGTCTCGCCGTTGTTCCACCAGCCGAAGCCGTCGGTGGTCGCGACGCGCAGCGTGTCGCCCTTCTCGTCGAACGCGAACTGGTCGATGGCATAGCCGAGCACGTTGCCCGAGGCCGAGTAGCGCGCGACGCCGTCGCTGCCGAGGAGGAACTTGTGGACGTGGGTCGTGACCGGCGGGCGCTCGTCCGGCGTGGCCTGCCACCACCAGTACCAGCCCCAGTTGGTCGAGGCGACGTAGAGCGCGTTCTTCGACGCGTACACGGTGCCCCAGTCGCCGCTGATGGTCGACGCCGAGAACGCGTCGTCATCGAGGCCGTAGGTCACCACCGACACGAGGCTCTGACCCGCGTAGACATTGGGCACGAGCACGTTGGTGCAGGCGGTCAGCGGCACGCCCGGGTCGTCCAGGTTGAGGGTGCCGTTGCTGAGGTCGTAGCGGCGCGGGATCCACCAATCGAGCGGCAGCGCCTCGATGCGCGCGCGGTTGGCCTCGCGCATGGTGTCGAAGGTCGCGCGGATGACCTCGGGCGTGGCGCCGTTGAGGTCGGTGTTCGGCCAGTACGTGAGGCCGTCGATGTACACGTAGTCGTTCTGCGCGAGGTAGACCTTGTCCTCGATGCGGCGCGAGTCGAGGAGGTAGCCGCCGATCATGTGCTCACGCTGGATGACCGGGGCCGCGCCCGACACGTCGACCACCGTGATGAGCGTGCCACCCTGCCAGAGGCGGTAGTCCCACTCGCGGAGGCCCTGCTCGTAGTCGGCTTTGTCCTCGGGCGAGAGGAAGTCGTAGAAGCTCACCCACGACAGCACCACCGCGCGGTTGCCCTCGAGGTAGAAGCTGTGCGGATAGCCCTTCACGGTGACGCGCCCGAGCTCGTGCGTCTGCGCGGCAGGCCACGAGTCGAAGGTCACGAGGTCCGAGCCGAAGAGCGCGTAGATGCGCTCGCCGTTGGTCTTGACGAAGTCGGCCTCGTCGACGCCCTCGACCTGCGTGTTGGTCTCGGAGTACTCGTCGGGCGTGGCGTCGTCACGCGGCGGGCTGTTCCCGTCGTTGCCAGCCTGCGGGCTGTCCTCGAGCCAGCGATAGCAGCCGGTCTCGTTGAGGTAGCAACGCTCGGTCTGGGCGAGCTGGAGCTCCATCTGGGTGATGGCCTGCGCCTTCAAGGCGGCATGCGCGTCCTCGCACGAGGTCGCCGCCGTCAGCGCGGCCGGTCGCGCCCAGTCCAGGCGGTCGCCCGAGTCGACCGGCGGGTTGGTCGTGTTGTTGGAGTCGCCGCACGCGCCGACGAACGCGAGCCCGAGGAGGGCGAGCGAGGCGCGGAGGGCGGGCTTGGAGTCGAGTTTCATGGCGGTTCTCCTTCGTCGGGCGACACGCCCGGCACCGGAGATACCATGAGCACGGGCCATGCCAGGTCGAGGAATCCCTAGGAATCAGCGAATCTTGGATCACTTGGTGTGTAATTTTTACACACCCGTGATCGTTTATCCCGATTCGCGCCGCGCCCTTGCGCCGAGGCGCCCGTGGCGGGCTCGGGCGCTACCGGACGCGCGTGATGGCGAGGCTCCCGATCTCCTGCTGGGCGCTGTCCAACAGCGGGCCGGTCAGCGTGCTCTTGCGGGGCCGCAGCGACGCAGTGACCGCGACGCCTGCGCGCACCCCCCTGGCCAGCAGGGCGCCCGAGGAGAACGACGACTCGAAGCTGAACGTCGCCGTCGGCGCCAGGCCCACCGCCTCGCAGCCGACGCAGTCCCGGATCGCGCCGCGTCCGCCCGCGATGGTCAGCTCGAAGTTCGCAATCGCGGCACCGACGACGACCTCGCCTTCGTAGTCGCCGGCCGCGTGCTCGACCTGCGTCGAGAGGCAGTACCCCTCGACCTCCAGCGCCGTCACGGTGGGCGGCAGGGCCACGTCGGCCTGCGCCCCGGCGTCCTCGGGCGGCGGTGCGGGCGCAGCGAAGCGCGTCGCGGTGACGAAGTGGCCCCAGACGACGTAAGTCGCGCCCGCGACCAGCGGCGTGCAGCTCGCCCCGGGGGTGTCGCAGACCTCGACGTCGCACATGAGCGGGCCGGGCTCGGCAGCCGAGGCCCGCACCGGGAAGCCCCAGCCCGAGTCCCCCTTCAGCGCGAGATCGGCATCGCATGCGCACGCGCCACCCTCGCAGAAGAGGCCGAGGTTCGGCGCCGCCTGCCCGATCACGCTTTGCCCGTCGTACACGTAGTTGTACTGCACGGCGTCCAGCGGTAGGGCCTGGGTCGAGACGCAGCGTGGGTCGCAGGCCCGGTCGGGCTGGCTGGTGTGGCAGATGAGGTCGTCGCCGCAGACCTCGTCCGTGCACGGGTTGCCGTCGTCGCACTCGTTGAAGTCGGGAGGCAGGGCACCGCCCGTCTGGCTCGACCGGCACGCGCGACAGCCCTCGATGAACTCGTGGGTGCAGCGCTGCAGGTTGCACTCGACGTCGGTCCCACACTTGTCGATGGTGCAGGGGTTGTCGTCGTCGCAGTGGAAGTCGGTCTGGCAGGCCTCGATCGCGTTGCGCGCGACGTGGATGCAGCGCGCCCCGTTCTCGATGCAGAAGTCGTCCGTGCACGGGTCGCCGTCCTCACACCCCGTGATGAAGCAGCCCGTCGGCATGTTGGTGTCGACCCCGATGAGGACCTCGTCGTCGATGATCGCGCCGTCGGACTCGTTGGCGCCGTCGGCACAGGCCATGACGGCGAGCGGGGCGAGCGCGAGGACGAAGAGGGAGACGGGCGGGATCGTTCGCATGCAGCATCCGTGGACGGGGGAGCACGAGGTCGGACTCGCACCGACGTCGAGCCAGAAGCGTGCCACGCCTCGGGCCCCGCGCAGCGCGGACGTCCGGGGCGCGCGGCGCACGCGCTCGGGCAAAGTCTTCCCACGAGCCTAAAGCAAGTATACAGGTTGCGTCCAACCCCAGCGCGCGGCATCAAGTCGCGTCGGGTCCCACGTCGTGACGGCGTCCGCGGCCCAACAGGTGAGGTCTTCAGGTGGGTCTCCGCGAGCTCGTCGACAGGTCCAAGGCACGTCTCCCGGCCCTCGCGCTGGTGGGCCTGCTCGCCGCGTGTGGTGGTTCCAAGGGGGCCGCGCCCGACGCCTCGGCACCAGACGCGACGGTCGCGGGCCCGCGCATGGAGGGCGAGGTGCGGCGGTCCGATCGCTGGGTGAAGGTCGCGCCCCTCATCCTGCACGACGCCAAGCAGGATCTCGCCACGCGCTGCCTCTTGCTCCGCGACAAGGGGCGCGAGGAAGGCAAGGTGATGCCGGTCTGCTACGAGCGGTCGCGCGGCGGGCAGGCCGTGACGCGCATCCTGGTCATCCGCGAGAAGTCGCTGCCGGTCGCGATGGCCCGCCTCACCGAGGCCAGTGACGCCGTGCACTTCACGATCGACAAGAACGGCGCCATCTACCAGATCCTCGATCTGGACTTCGCGCCGCGGCGCGACGCGGCCTATCGCCCCGACGAGATCGGGGTCGTGAGCTGCGACGCGAGCGGCGAGGCGGCGCTCCTGGCTGCGCTGCAGGTCATCTATCCGGACGCCAAGGTCGAGACGCTGACGCGCTGAGCCACCTGACGATCGCAAGCGAGCCGGAGTCCGCCGCGGCGGGACGGCGAGGAGAATCCGATGAAAGTGACGATACTGAGTGCGCTCTTCGCGCTGGTCGCGGGTGCGTGCGACTCCGGGGACAAGGATGGGACGACGACGCTCGTGAAGTCGGGCGACCTGTATCCGGCGGTCATGGTCCAGGACTGCGACGGCAACCCGGTCGACTTCCGCGCGTGGCTCGCGACGCACGATGCGAGCTACGTCACCTTCGGCGCCGGGTGGTGCACGGCGTGTCAGGAAGAAGCCCCGTTCATCAACGACGAGCTCGTCGACGGGCTGGCCGGCAAGTCGGTCGGCATCGCGCAAATCCTCATCGAGAAGCAGCCGGGTGAGGCGCCGACCACCGGCCTCTGCGCGTCGTGGAAGTCGAGCCTCGAGGCCCGCTACGACGTGCTGGTCGACGTGAGTCAGGAGAACCTCGCGCCGTTCTTCGGGGCCGCCGTCGACACGCTGCCCCTGCACATGGTCGTCACCAAGGACGCGACCATCCGCTTCTACAAGCGCGGCGCCATTCCGAACGACATGAAGGCCATCATCGAAGGGTGGCTCCCGTGAACGAGGCGGTGCTCATCCTCGGGTGCGGCTTCCTCGGCAACGTGCTCGCACAGCAGCTCGCGTTCAAGGGCGTGCCGGTCATCGGCACGGCGCGCGGCGAGCCGCAGCTCGGCATCATCCGCACGCGCGGGGCGATGCCGCTCGAGCTGCGCGACGTCTCCGCCCTCGACCGCTTGCCGGCCAAGATCGGCTCGGTGCTGATGTCGATCCCTCCCGAGGCCGGCCTCGACCAGGCCCTGGCCGATCGGATCGGCGGCTGGGGGCTCGCCCCGGGCAAGGTCGCCTACGTTTCTTCGACGAGCGTCTATGGAGATCGGGCGGGCGAGACCGTCGACGAAACGACGCCCGTCGCGCCGTCCAGCCCGAAGGCGCACGAGCGCGTCGCGGCCGAGGCGATCTGGCGACAGCTCGGGGCCCAGGTCGTGCGGCCCGCGGGGATCTACGGCCCGGGGCGCTCGCTGCTCCATCGCCTGGCCTCTGGCAAGATGCGCCTGATCGACGGCGGCGCGCTCATCAACCGCATCCACGTGGCCGACCTCGCGAGCCTCTGCGAGGCAGCCCTGGCACGAGGCACGGCAGGCGCGACCTGGCTCGGCGCGGACACGCTGCCGGCCACCCATGACGAGGTCGTCGCGTGGCTCGTCAGCGAGCTGAAGCTGCCCGAGCCGCCGCGCATGAGCCTCGCCGAGGCGCGCGTGCGGATGGACAAGGACACGCTGGCGATGTTCTCGCAGTCCAAGCGCATCGACTCGACCCGGACCTTCGCGACCCTCGGCGTGACGATGCGCTACCCGACCTATCGCGAGGGCATGAAGGCGATCTGGGCGCGCGAGAAGACGATGATCCTGGCAGCGCGCGAGGCACAGGCATGATGGCATCCCACGCGTCGGCCGCCTGGCTCCGCCAGGTCCGATCCGCAGTCCTGGTGTCGGCGCTCACGGTCTCGGCGAGCGCGTGCTCGTTCGTCGAGGGCCTCTTCGGCAAGGGCGCCGACGAGAGCGCGCCCGACCTGCAGAACCCCTATCGCGAGACCGGCGTGCCGGTGCGCGCGTTGTGCGGCGCGGACGAGGTCGACGAGCAGTGTCGCCCCAAGACGCGGAAGACCTGGAAGGCCGCGAGCGCGGTCGGCTATCAGCCGCTCCAGCTCCAGCCCGCGGCCCTCGATCCGAACGCCAAGGCGGTCACCTTCTGGACCGGGCTCACGACGCTCGGGGCAGCGGGCTCGAAGGGGACCGCGACCGCCGCGACCTACGACGCGCTGATCGACGCCTTCCTGTTCCGCGCCGTCGACGGGTCGGCGGTGCCGCGGCCGTGCGCCACCGGGGTGCTCTCGAAGTCGGTGCGCGCCGAGTTCGACGTGTTCTCGCCCGAGCAGGCCAAGGTCAATCGCCTCCTGGCCGAGGACCTCGCGCGGAAGACCGTGCTCGATGCCAAGGTCGGGCTCGCGCCGCCCGAGCTCGCGGCGTTCATCGACATCGAGGCCCAGCTCAGCTCGACCATCGAAGAGGCCGTGCAGCACCGCCTCACCGAGAGCGCCGTGATCCGCTACGTGCGCGTGTCCTCGAACCGCGACGCGGCCGACCTCGCGGGCGTCAAGGGCCTCGATCGCTGCCTCGGCAGGCCGCTCGTGATGGAGGTCACCGGCATCCTCGTCACCAACAAGAGCTCGCACCGCGAGGTCCTGATGGGCACTGACGTGAAGCAGGCCATCGGCGCGGCGCTGGTGCCCGTGCGCGGCACGCCCGAGCTCGCCGTGAAGCTCGAGGCCGCCATCGGTCGCGCCTTCGACAAGGCCGTGCGCGAGCAGGTGAACCTCGTCATCTCCGAGTCTGAGCCGGTCTTCTATCCCTACTATGTGCGCGTCGACGCCGCCCCCGCACCCGCTCTGCAGGCGGTCCCCAAGGTCGCGCGCTGCGTGGCCGGCACGGTGCACTTCGCCGGTGGGGCCGTGCCCGAGGGCGAGGGCGAGACGATGTGCGCCACGTCGATCGACGACGATGGCAGGCCCACGCGCGAGACCGCGGGCATCGCGGTGAAGGTCGAGGGCGACGGCAAGCGCAGCGACGGCAAGGTCTTCTGGCAGCTCGAGCCACGCGCCAACGCGAGCCATTGGATCGGCTGCGAGTGTCGCGCCGAGTGAGCGCGATCGCGACCCGGGATCCCCACCGACGGCCTGGCAGAGCCAGGTTGCGCGGGGCCATGATCCTCGGATCACGGTGTGCGAAAGGCCGTACGCACTTAAACTCGACGCTGCTCTGAACCAGGGCTACGGTCTTCGGCCGTGAACCCAGGGACCGATCCTCGGCAGGGCAGACATGACTCGAGACGATGCACGACAACACCCGGCTGACGGCCTCGCAGGACGCGTCCGCGCGAAGGCGGCCGCCGTCTCGGCGCTGGTCCTGACGTGCGGCCTGGGCGCCTGCACGCAGACATGGATCGTCTCTGACGACCGCGACGCGCCCAGCGACTCGACGGTCGAGTACCAGCCCGTCGCGCGCGCGCCCGGCAAGGGGAGTACGGCGGGTTCGGATCGACCGGCGGCCCCACCCGCGCGCCTGCCCCAGGGCGTGGCGACGGTGCTGGCCGAGAGGCGCGCCACGGTCGAGCGCAGCCCCTCGGGATCGATCGTGCGCTACGAGCCGATCCGTCGCGAGAGCCCGCGGCAGGCCCCCGCGACGACGATTCCGGCGCGCGTCGAGGCCGAGGTGCGCGACGCCCTCCCGCCCGAGCGCGAGTGGCACGACGAGGACGCGCAGTCCGACCCGGCGCAGCCCCATCCGCTCGACGCCACCGAGCACGCACTGGCCCCGGGCGACAGCGAGGAGCTGCCGCTGGAAGATCGCAAAGTACGCCCCAAGCCGAGGGCCGGCGTGCGCGAGGTCGCCGAGCCCGGCCTCTACAATGTGCGCCTCAACGAGGACGGGGTCGCCTTCCCCTACCCGACCCAGCACTTCTTCCGCGGCTTCGGGCCGTGCCGTGGTGGCCGCGGTCATAGCCACGAGGCCATCGACCTCGGCGGCGTCGGTCCGGACTGGGGTATCGGCACGCCGATTCGATCGATGGCCAAGGCCGAGGTCGTCTTCATCGGCACCGGCGACATGAACCCCGACGACTTCGGAACGCCCGACATGCGCGATGGCGAGGCGCTGCGCGGCGACAAGATGCTGCCGCGCTGGAAGGACATCGAGCCCTACGGACGCGTCTATTTCTTCACGCGCAAGAAGGGGCGCTGGCGCTCGGGCAACCTCGTCGTGACGCGCGTCCTCGAGGGGCCGCTGGCAGGGCACGTCGTGCGCTACCTGCACATCGCGGCCGTGCACCCCGACGTGAAGGTCGGCAGTGTGGTCGAGCTCGGGCAGGAGATTGCGCTGATGGGTGGCACTGGCGTGCAGGAGTCTGCGCCCCACTTGCACCTCGATATCCAGGGCCCCGACGGGCGTCGCCTGGACGTCGCGCCGATGCTGGGGCTGGCGCCGACTGCGAGCTGCAAGACCCAACCCCGCGAGATGCCGAAGGCGAGCGTGCGCGAGGCGCGTGTGAGCGCCGACCTCGATGACGCCCCCACCACCCGGTCTCGCCTCACCGAGCCGAGCACCGACCAGGTCGACGACGAGGCCGCGGAGTCCGATGCGCAAAACAACGAAGGCGAGCGCGAGCCCGCCCGCGAGGCGAAGCCGCTGGCACGCGTCGAGGCCAAGCCCGAGCCACGGGCAGACGCCAAGCCCGAGCGCAAGGCCGAGCCCGAGCGCGAGGCCAAGCCCGAGCGCAAGGCCGAGCCCCGCAGCGAGCCGCGCGACGGGAAGAAGCTCGAGCTGAAGCGTCTCGTGGTGCCGAAGTGCAAGGGCCTCGCGCGTCAGGACGACTTCAGCTCCGGTCGCTACGATGCGCACACGGTGGCGGTCGGCGTGAGCAAAGGCTCGAAGGTGACGGTCGAGATCGAGCGCCTCCGCGGCACGTGGAAGCCGCGCCTCACGGTGAGCGGCGACGACGTGACGGTGAAGCCGCTGGTCACGGGCAAGATCGGCAAAAAGGCGGTCGCGAGCCTCGACGTGAAGGACGACCAGGTGCTCACAGTGGAGATCGGCGGCTGGGGTGACATCCCCGACGACGCGGCCTACGCCCTGCGGTTCACCGACAAGTGCAAGCGGCGCTGAGCGCAACGACCTACCCACCGATCGCCGAATCGCCTATCGTCGCGCCATGAAGCCTGGACTCATCGCGCTCTCGTTGCTGCTCGTCGCTTGCGGAGATGCCTCGTCCCCGCCTGATACGATCGACACGCTCGACACCGCGGACACGCGCGAGCTCGATGGCGCCGACGGGTCCGATGGGGCCGACACCGCCGCGAACGACGACACCGCCAGCGATGCGCGCGACGTGGACGTCCAGGCCGACACCGGCCCCGCCGGCCCGCCCACCGCAGCCGAGCTCGGCTTCACCGAGGTCCGGCTCATCGCGCACCTGCACTCGGCCTACAGCCACGACGCCTGCGACAACCAGGGCCTCGACGCCGACGGCAATCCCAACGCGACCTGCGTCCAGCGCATGAAGCGCGCCCTCTGCACCGAGCGTATCGGCCTCGCCTTCATGACCGACCACCCGTCGTTCATGCGCGAGCAGCCCTTTGGCGACCTCCTCTACGCCGACCTCGTCGCCGCCCCGCCCGGCGACGACCGCCTCCTGTTGGGCGAAGACGGGGTCACGCCCTGGGGCGTGCGCTTCGCGTGCGACGTGGGCGAGGGCGGGCCCGACGGACGGGTGACCCTGCTCGTCGGCTTCGAGGGCACGCACACGATGCCGCTCGGGATCCGTCGTCACCTCGACCCGATCTCGCTGACCAGCGTCTCCTTCACCGAGGACACCGACCCGGCCGATCTCCGCGCACTCACGACCGAGGTACGTAGCGCCGGCGGACACGTCGCCATCGCCCACTCCGAAGAGTCGGACATCAGCGCGCAGCGCTTGATCGACCACGACGTCGCCGCGATGGAGCTCTACAACTTCCACGCGAACTTCAAGGAGGTCCTCGGCACCGGGCTCGCGACCGCGCTCATCCGCCTCGAGGACTTCCTCGATCCCGTGGCCTCCCTCCCCGACCCGAACCTCACCGCGCTCGTCATGCTCGACATCTTCCCGGTCGAGGCCCTGCGCAAGTGGCGCGAGGTCGCCGCCCATCGCCCCATCACGGCCTTCGCGGGCTCGGACGTGCACGAGAACGTGTCCTTCGAGCCGGCCTGCAAGGACACCGACGCGTGCGACGGCCTCGCCGAGACCTACCCGAACCTGGTCGACTACCTGAAGATCGGCGGCCCGATCTGGCAGGCCGACGGACAGCGCCTGGACGGCTACTCACGCATCTTCCGCTGGGTCCAGAACCGCGTGCTGGTGGCACCGGGGGTTGATCCGAATGTGCCACAAAATGTCGAAAACGCCTTTTTCGCCGGCGCGGCGTATTCGGTCTTCGAGGTCCTGGGCGAGCCCCGGGGCGTGTCCCTGGTCGCCCTTGGCGCCAACGATTCGCGTTTTGATCTCGGTGCTTCTGCTCCACTCACGGCCGGCATGACGCTGTGGGCGCGGAGCCCCGACCTACCGCAACCGACGCGCTTTGCCCGCTGGACCGATGGCACTCTCGCCAAGATCGAGTCGGTACTCTGGCGCCTCGACCCCACCGGGCCGGTCGAGGTCTTGCGTTGGTCCGAGCCGGGCACGTGGAAGTCGTTGCCGATCACCACGCCGGGGGTCTACCACCTCGAGGTGTGGCTCACCCCGCTGCACCTGGCCAGCGAGCTCGGACCCGCGGCCCCCTTGGCCGAGACGGCCTACCGCTGGGTCGAGACCAACGCCATCCGCTTCATCGGGCTCATGCCGTTCTCGGGCGCGCGCTGAACACGATCGACAGAGGCGGCCGCGATATCGGGGCAGGCGCACGCCATTGGGCGTGAGCGCGACCTCGACACCCGGACCAGGACGCGTCAGGGTGCGCCGTTGGCAGGCTACGACGAGGTGCGTGATGGAGTTGTTCGAGCGCTGGTCGGAGGCTTTCCCGAAGTGGGCCTGGGCCCTGTTGCAGGGCGCGCCCGTGGTCGTGACGGAGAGCCACCTGCCGTTTCTACGTGAGGACGCGATGTGGCCGCAGGTCACGGCCTTGGTGGGGCTCTTGATCAAGGCCTCACCCGAGCTGACGCCCGATTCGCCGCAGCGCGCAGAGGCTGCGGCAGCCCGGGCCGACGCGCTGGAGCGAGTGCTCGACGTGTTCGCGCCGGTCTGTACGGAAGGGGGACAGCCCCCACTGCGGCGGCGACTGGGGACCCTCGACCTGGCCCAGCGCAGGGCGGTCTCGGCCCTCATGGATGCCCTCACCACGGCCGACTGGATCACACGCCCGTGGCAGGAGGCCGCGCAGATCGACCACGACGATTGGCTCGCGCGCGTGACCGCGGCCGACGAAGGGCGCCTCGTCTGGTGGTGGCGGAAGGCGCGCAGCATCGAGGGCGATGGCCTCGAGGCGACCCCGGTGATGACCTCGTTCCGTCGCGATCTCTCCGACGTCGCGCGCCGGATCGAAGCGGCCTTCGACGGTGTGCCACCGCCAGAGCGAGTCACCCTGGCCCACGCGCAGCGCCGCGCGCTGATTGACGAGGCGCACGCGACCCGCGAGTCGCATCGCGGGCGCTGGCAGGACATCCCGGTGGCCGAGCTTCAGGCCTGCCCCCAAGCGCTGAGCTACCTCGACGACGACGGGCTGCACTACTACGTGCCCCGGGTGATGCTCGAGTGCCTGTGCTGGCACGAGTGCTCGAACCGGGAACTGCTGTCGATCTGCGACCAGCTCTGGGTTCGGGTCGAGCATCGCGGCTTCGGCACCTTGACCGAGCGCCTCACGACCGAGCAGGTCGAGGCCTGCACGGCGTTCGTGGAGGCCTGGGACTGGCCCACCTCGCCTGACGCGGCCTGACGCGGCCTGACACGGGCGGACCCGGGCTGACGCGCGCCGACGCGGGCTCGACCGATGTCCCACGCGCCAGCCCGCCGCAGACCGTCCGCGAGAAACGAAAAATGCCGCAGCGACCGAACCTTGTGGCGCGATCACTGCGGCAAGCCTCGAATGCCCAAATGCGGTGGGGACCCGAGGGAGAAACGATAAACCTAATCCGGGTCGCGCGTCACGGGCAGGAATTGCCACCGGTCGCCGCGACCGCCGTACCATCGAAGGACGAGCACATGACGACCGGGGCGGTGTAGCCCCCGAGGTTGCCGCGGTACGCGGTCGCCACGACCGAGCCCTGGTCGAGCGCGTTCACCTGGCAGAGGCCCTGGCCGACGTTCGTCAGCGACGCCTCGACCTTGATGTACGGGTAGCTCACGCCGTTGCCCATGGGCAGGCCGTTGGCGAAGGCGACACCGGTGTTGTTCGGGGTCACGTCGTCGGCGGTCGCCTCGAGGGAGAGGGTGCAGGACGCGGTCGGGTGGTTCGCGATGAGGTCGTCGATCGAGAGCGCGAGGTTCCAGTAGAGCTTGTTGCAGCTCCCGTCACCGCAGTCGAGCTGCTCGGTGCCGCGGTAGACACCGTAGTGCAGCGGCGTCGCGTCGGCGGTCTCCGCGTTGCCTTCGAGAGCGCGCGGGTCGAGCTCGTAGACAGTGGCCCCGCAGGTCACGAGGACGCGGCTGAAGAGAAGGCTCGAGGCGATGTTCCTGGTCTCGGAGTCGGCCCCGGCCGTGCACGCGAAGCCGAAGACACCGGTCCAGTCGCGACCGCTGTCGGCCCCATGCAGGAGCTCGATCTTGCGCTCGGGCGACGTCGAATAGCAGGTGTCGAACTTCGCCGAGCAGAAGATGTCCTCGAAATTGACGGCAATATCGAAGAATCCCTGGTTCGCGCTGCGCATGATCGCCAGGTTGAAGACGACCTGCGAGTCAGCATTCTCGTTGCAGGCGACCTGGAGCTGACAGCCGGTCGCGCCGCACGGGTCGCGCCACGCGCCGATGTCCGCGGTCGAGCCCGCGTTGTAGAGGCCGTCGACCCACAGCGTGACGAGGTTCTGCACGCCGTTGCCCGGGTTGCCGTCCGAGTCGGTCGAGGCGTCGCACGGCCCGATATAGGTGATGTCTCCGCCAGTCGCGTTGCCGAACTGACCCGAGCACACGGTCTCGGTGTCGACGTCGACGTCGAGGTCGTCGTCTGGGCCGTTGTCGAGGGTCTGATCGGCCCCGAGCGCGGTCAGGGTCGGATCACCAAGCGACCACACGACGTCTGTGCCGTTGGAGACCTGGAGGTCGTAGCAAGCGCCACCGATCCCCGGCAACGACAACGCGCCGACGCTGATGCGCAGGCCATCGGGCTTCTGGGCACCATCGGCACACGCGCCGAGCGCGAGTCCGGCCACAAACAGAGGGAGTAGACGAAGGATCATGTGTACCTCGATGACGGGGAGTGCGAGACCGAGGTAGCATCGCGCTTCCGACCGCCACAAGCGCGCTCCACGCGAGGTCAGCATCCGCTCAGAGTGCTCCGCCGATTGATCGAAGGTCGCGTCGCGGTTAGGGTTGGGCGGTGCAGATTCACGTCACGCTGCTACTCGACGACGGGCGTCGAGAGTCGCTCGGACCAGGCGCCGTCATCGGCCGCATGGTGCAGTCGACCTTGCGCATCGACGACCCGCGCATCTCGGAAGCGCACGCCCTCGTGTCACTGCGCGGCGCCGAGCTGAAGCTCCTGTCCCTGCGTGGTCGCCTCTCGGTCGACGGCAAGCCCAAGACCGAGGTCACCCTGACCCCGGGCCTGCGCATCACCCTGGCCGGCTTCTTCCGCCTCACGATCGAGACGGTCGCCCTGCCCGACGACATCCTCGCGGTCTCGACGCAGGACGGCGCGGACGAGATCGTCGGCGCACACGGGGTCGTCGCCCTCTTCCCCGGCAGCGCCTCGGTCTTGCGCTCGGGCTACGACCCGGCGGCCGCCGCTCACGTCTGGACGCGCGCTGGCGAGTCGGTCTTGCGCCGCGCCACCGATCCCGAGGCCACCGCGATCGACCAGCGCCTCACCCCCGGCGACACCTTCGAGGTCGGCGGCGCCCTCTTCCGCTTCGTGCGCGTATCGCGCCGCGCCCTCGAGGCGCGCCCGACCTCCGACCGCGGCCGCGACGAGACGCGCTTGAAGCTCGTCCTGCGCTTCGACTCGGTGCACATCTTCGGGGCCGACGGACGCTCCGCGGTGATCGACGGCATCGCCGCACGCCTCATCTGCGAGCTCCACGAGATCGGCGCACCCATCGGCTGGTTCGAGGTCTCGCGCCTCCTCTGGCCCACCGACGGCCTCACCCCCACGGTCGTGCGGCAGCGCTGGGACCAGCTCCTCACGCGTCTCCGCATGCGCCTGCGCGAGGCCGGCCTGCGCTCGGACCTGGTCCGTCCCTCGCAACGCGGCCTGGTCGAGCTCCAGCTCGGGCCCGAGGATCAGATCGTGGACGAGACCTGATGGACGACTGGGACGACCCATCGCTCTCGTACGACGGCCAGCCCGCTGCCCCCCTCGCCCCCTTGTCCGGCACGCCGCTTGGCCGCGGCGCCCAGGGCGTCGTCGTCAGCGGTCAGGACCGACACCTCCCGCGCGAGGTCGCCTGGAAGTCCGCCTCGCGCTCCGACCCCAAGGCCTGCCTCCGCTTGCGCCACGAGGCCCGCGTGCTCGCCATGCTCGAGCACCCCAACATCGTCCCGGTCTACGACCTCGACGATCTCGGTAGCCACCTACGCATGGCGCTGCGCTACGTGCGCGGCGCGAGTCTCCGGACCCTCCTGCGCCGCGAGCCCTTCGCCCCCGGCTCCGTCCGCGCCATCCGTCACGTCCTCGCCGTCGCCCACGCACTGGCCTTCGCGCACCTCCGCGGCGTCGTGCACCGCGACGTGAAGCCCGACAACATCATGGTCGGCGAACAGGGCGAGACCCAGCTCATCGACTGGGGTCTGGCCGCGGTCCTGGAGGACCACGACCCGGTCGGCGGCGTCACCGGCACCCCGCTCTACATGAGCCCCGAGCAGGCCCGCGGCGAGCGCCCGACCCCCTCGGTCGACGTCTGGGCCCTCGGCGCGATCCTCTACGAGCTCGCCATCGGCCGCCCGCTCTGGGCGCTGGCCGCGACGCCCATCGAGTCCGGGGAGATCGCCAGCGACGCCAAGCCCATCTTGGAGGAACTCCGCCTCGGTCGCCGCCCGCACCTCGACCTGCGCAGCCTCCCCGAGGAGCTCGCCGCCATCATCACCCGCGCCCTCGCCCCCGAACCCGAGGCCCGCTACCACGACGCAGGCTCGTTCGCCGACGACCTCGAGGCCTTCCTCGACGGCCGCATCGTCGCCGCCCACACCTACTCGCGCTGGCAACGCCTGAAGCGCTTCGCGAGACGCTGGCGCCTGGCCTTCGGCATCGGCCTCGCGGTGCTCGTCACCCTCGCCATCGGGCTGCCGGTTGCCTTCTTGCGGATCAGCGACGAGCGCGACGACGCCATCGCCGCCCGCCAGGAAGTCACGCGCCAACTCGCCCGCGCCGAGACCACCATCGCCCAGCGCGAGCACGAGGCCGGCCGCCGCCCCGAGGCCGAGCTCGCCGCCGCCAAGGTGCTGGCCCTCACCGAGAGCCCGGAGGCCCGCGGCATCCTGGCCGCATGGGCCCGCGCCCCGCGCCCCGAGCCGCTCGTGACCGTGCGCCCGCCGCTATGGCCCGGCCCCTGTCGCGACGTCGCCGTGTCTCCCGACGGTCGGCACGCCCTCTGCGGTCACCGCTCGGGCCTGGTCGTGTTCGATCTGACGACCTCGCCGCCGAGCCGCGTCTTCGCTATCGAGCGCCCCTACTTCAACGCGACCCTCACCAACCGCGACCTCTGGATGTCGCACCAGCCCGGTGCCATCATGGACCGCGTCGACCTCGAGACCGGCCTCCGCACCGAGCACAAGTCCTGCGACCGTAACCTCGAGGCCGTGGGCGAGGTCGTGCTCGACTTCGACTCGTCGTGCGCCGGCGTCTTTGCGGCTTCGGGCACGTTGCTCGGGCTGGAGAGCGCGCCCGGCGAGCACTTTCAGACGATGGCCGCCGACCGTGATCTCCTCGTCGTCCTCACCACCAAAGGCGACTTGCATGTCGTACGTCCAGACGCTACGCGCACGGTCAAGACCACGCTCGCGTCCGCCACGCGCGACTACGTCACGGCCGCGCTGTGGCACGGTCCCGATCGCGACCCGTACGTGGTCTTCGGTTCCAGCCGCGGGCACATCGCCGTGCTCGACCTCGACGGGCAAGTCCTCTTCGAACGCCGCCTCCTCCCCGAGCGCGTCATCCGCGACCTCGACGTCGACGACCGCACCTCACGC
>JAEUKJ010000567.1 GCA_016792665.1 Deltaproteobacteria bacterium
TGGCCTGACGTTGGGGATCCCCTCCGGTACACAGCGTATGGTCTATTTGCCGTTGGCACGGGCTGGGTCTTGGCGCTCGCGCTCCGTGCCCCGTCGATCACGACCGTGTTCCCCGCGGTGCTCAGCATCGTGTCGACAGTCTACGCATCGTACCAGGACTACCCACGCCAACTCGGGTTTGGAGACTGGGTCCTCGGGATCGCCTCCCTCGTGGTGCCGGTCTGCTTCTACTGGCTCAAGCGCGACAGGGTCCAGGCGCTCGCTTGCTTCGTGGCCTTCGCGATGGGCTGTGCGACCCTGCCTGGTCCCACCCCCGGGGAGCCCGACCTGGTGCGACGCACCCTCCAGCTCATCGGCGGACTGGCCCACGCGCTGGCCATCTACCGCATCGGCGACGGCCGTCCTCGAGGTCCCGCGGAGGCCCCGTGGGAGCCACGCTCCACATCGCTCGTGGTCCTCGATCTCATGTCGGTCAGCCTCCTCTGGGTGGCTTCCTTCCTGGCCGCCGGATACATCAGCTCGGCGCCCCTCAGCCACGCGGACTCCCTCAACCTCCTCCACGTCGCGTTCCTGCTCGTGATCGCCGCGACGGTGTTCCAGCAAGGGCTCGGTATTTTCGAGGGTCGATTTCGTCCTTCAACGACCTCGGCATGGACCACGACCGGCCTCACCACAGCCCTCATGGTCGTGCCTTTGCAGCTCTATTTCTGCGATCTCGTGACCGGCCTGCCGTTCAATGGCGCCCTCGCGCTCTGGATCGCGGGCTTTGGCATGGCCATCGTCGCGGCGCTCCGCCTCATGCATCTCGGGCGCCTGACCACCGAGGCCGCGTGGCGCGGACGCTCCGATGCGCGGCGGCACCTCCTCCGGTGGGGCGCGCTCGACCTGCTCCCCACGCTCGCCTTCTGTCCGTTGATACTCCTCGCAAGAGACTCCCCCGAACGCCTGGTCCCCTTCGTCATCCTCTCGCTCTCCGCCGCCCTGTCCCTCCTCACCCGCCTCCGCATCCGCCGCCTCGAGCTCGCCCTCGCAACCACCTCGCTGGCCGACGAGTTCGGCCCCTCCTCCGAGCCCGCACCGCTTCCCGCCGCGTCCGACCCGGCGTAGCATCACCGGGTGCCGTCCCTCCCTCCCTGGCTGCGTACCTGGTGGTCCGTCCCGCTCGCGCTGGGCGTGCTCTGGGCCCTCGTCATGCTCGTCTTCATGCTGGTCGGCGAAGCGATCCCGCCCAAGGTCGTGACCTGGTCGTGGCTCCCCTTCAACGTCTACCAGTGCGCCCTCATCGGCCGCGTGCTCATGCACCGCGAGCTCGACTGGCCCATCCGCCGCGCCTGGCTCGCGCTCATCCTCGCCAACCTCGTCAGCATCCTCGGCGACGGTAGCTGGCTCCTCATCGACGACTACGGCGAGTCCCCGGTCTACCACCCGATCGGCGACACCTTCTACCTCCTCGAGTACCCGCTCTACCTCATCGGCCTCCTGCTGCTCCCCGTCGCTCGCTCCCGCGGCGCCACCCCGGGCACGCAGCCCCTCGCCGCCAAGCCGCCCACCGCCTCGCGCCTCACCCTCGCCCTCGACCTCCTCACCGTCTTCGCCGCCGCGACGGTCGTCGTCTGGGACACCATCCTCCGCCCCGCCGCGATCACCCACGCGGACGACCCCATCGCCCTCGTCTTCGCTGCCGGCCCCGTCATCGGCGACGTCGTCCTGCTCGCGGGCACGACCGCCATGCTCTCGCGCCGCCCCGATCCCTCGACCGGCGGCGCCCTCATCTTCCTCGCCATCTCGATGCTCCTCTACGCGGTGATCGACCTCGCCTACGCCGCCCACACCGTCGAGGCCGCGTACATCACGGGCGGCTGGCTCGACATCGGCTGGCTCATCGCCCGCCTCCTCCTGGCAGTGGCCGCCCTCCGCCAACTCGAACCGCCGGGCGACGACGACGCGGTCCAGCGCACCGCCACCACCCTCGACCGCGGCGCGGTCATCGTCCCCCTCGCGGCCACCGCCATCGGCTTCGTCCTCATCGTCTCGGTCATCACCCGCGACGCCTCCGACCGCGGCACCCTCGGCACCGGCATCGGCGCGGCCTGTCTCTGCGCGCTGGTGCTCGTGCGCCAGACCTGGTCCTCCGTCACGCAGACCCGCCTCTCGCGCAGCCTTCGCCGAGAGACCGACAAGAACGAGCGACTCCTCCTCAACATCCTCCCCGCTCCGATCGCGAACCTCCTCAAGGATGGCCGCCCCACCGAGCCCCTGGCCGAGACCTTCCAGGAGACCACCGTGCTGTTCGCCGACCTCGTGGGCTTCACGCCGCTCTCGTCCTCGACCCCACCGCGCGCGTTGGTCGCCCTCCTGGACGAGGTCTTCACCCGCTTCGACGCCCTGGCCGAAGTGCACGGCCTCGAGAAGATCAAGACCATCGGCGATGCCTACATGGCCGCCGCCGGCGTCCCCGACCCGCGCCCCGACCACGCCATCATCGCCGCCCGCATGGCACTCGGCATGCGCGAGGGCCTGCGCGAGGTCGCGGTCGCGCGCGGCGTCTCCCTCGACCTGCGCATCGGGCTCCACTCGGGACCGCTCGTCGCCGGCGTCATCGGGCAGCGCAAGTTCGCCTACGACCTCTGGGGCGACACCGTGAACACCGCCAGCCGCATGGAGTCCCACGCCGCCCCCGGCTCCATCCAGCTCAGCGACACGACCTTCCGCCAGCTCGCGGACCACTTCGTCACCGAGTCGCGCGGCGAGCTCCTCATCAAGGGCAAGGGGCCGATGATGACCCACGTCCTCCTCGGCGAGCGCACCCCGACGCCTTGACCCGAGGCACGCGATGCAGTCCTCTACGAGGCCGTTGCGCGGCGCCTCGTGGCGCCTCGCCGTCTATCACCCCTTGTCCCCATCGAGGCCCCATGTCGTCGCTCGTCCGTCTCCTCGCACCACTCCACGCCCTAGCCTCCCTCGCGTCGACCGCCCACGCGCACTCCGCCTCACGCACGCACGACGGCTTCCTCTTGCGGCTGAACATCGGCCTCGGGTACGAGAACCTCTCGCTCTCCGACGCGACCTCGGACTTCGAGATCGGCGGCCTCGGCGCCGCGTTGAGCGTCGGCATCGGCGGCCTCATCGCCCCCGACGTCGCCCTCCAGGCCGAGCTCTTCGGCAGCGCGGTCGTGAGCCCCGGAGTCTCGCGCGACGGCGTCGACCTCGGCGATGCAATCGACGCCAGCGTCAGCCTGAGCGGCATCGGCGGCGGCGTCACCTACTGGCTCATGCCTGCCAACATCTACGTCATGACCATGCTCGGCTTCGCCAAGGCGACCATCGAAGAAGACGGCTTCTCGGTCCAGAGCGACTGGGGCTTCGCGCTCCAGGGCATGGTCGGTGTGGAGTTCTGGGTCGACGACGAGTGGGGCCTCGGCTTCGCCGGCCAGCTCCTCTGGGCCAACGTCCCGACCGATCGGAGCTCCATCTCGTCGTCGTTCATGGCGGTGAACCTCCTCTTCAGCGCGACCTACAACTGAGCGCGACGCCGGCGCTCCATTGACGCGCGCGCCGCGGCCAGCTAACCCCCGGACATGATCACCACGCGCGTGCTCCTCCACGTCGTGCCCCTCGTCCTCGGGGTGGGTGCGTGCACCGATCCCCTCCACGGTTCCGTCCGCAAGGGGGCCACGGTCGACACGCTGCGCGCCGAAGACGCCGCGGACGTCGCGCCCCCCGACGACAGCGCCGAGGCCGAGGCGATCGTGGCCGCGCTCGACGGGCTCCGGTGGGAGCTCCCGTGCCTCGTGTACGTCGCGCCGAACATCTGCACGACGGCCGCCGTGATGCGCCGCGACACGACACTCAGCGGCGACCCCGACCGCCTCTACGCCGTCACCCTGCGCTTCCGCGGCGTCGTCGAGGATAAATCCTACTATGGTGCGAATCTCCAGAGCGGCCGCTTCCAGCTCGGCGGCCAGCCGAACGTCGACGACTGGAACACCTACGCGCTCCGCATCAGCGACCCACCCTCGGTCGCCTACCTGAACCGCGGCACCTCGGGCTACTTCCACGTCGGCCCCATCGACTTCACGACCACGCTCTCGATGCGTGGGGGCGCGACCCTCACGCTCGAGGCGCTCGCCTACGACGACCAACAGATCCCGAACCTCGACGTCTTCGGACTGCCGGTCTTCGTGCCCGACGTCGCGCCCTACCCGGCCGCCTTCGACGGTCAGTTCATCCAGATGGATGTCGTGTCCATCACCTCGCGCTGACACGACATGAGCGACACGGTCATCGCGCACGTCGACCTCGACGCCTTCTACGCCTCGGTCGAGATCCGCGACGACCCGTCGTTGCGCGGCCGCCCGGTCGTGGTCGGCGGGCAGAGCGACCGCAGCGTCGTCGCCGCCGCGAGCTACGAGGCGCGCCGCTTCGGCATCCACTCGGCCATGCCGATGGTGCGCGCGCGCAAGGCCTGCAAAGACCTGGTCGTCATCACGCCGCGCATCGGCCACTACGCCGCCGAGTCCGAGCGCTTCTTCCAGATCCTCGGCCGCTACTCGCCACTGGTCGAGGGCCTCTCGCTCGACGAGGCCTTCCTCGATCTCACTGGCACCGCGACCCTGCTCGGCCCGCCGGCGGTGGCCATCGCGAACCTGCGCAAAGAGGTCATGGACACCCTCGGGCTCGCCTGCTCGGCGGGGATCGCCCCGGTGAAGTTCGTGGCGAAGATCGCCTCCGACCTCGCCAAGCCCAACGGCCAGCTCGAGGTCTCCGCCCAAAACCTCCTCGCGACCCTCCACCCGCTGCCGGTCTCGCGCCTCTGGGGGGTCGGCAAGACGCGCGAGGCCGAGCTCGCCAAGGCCGGTCTCAAGACCATCGGCGACCTCGCCAGGACCGACCTCGCCGCGCTCCGCGCCCGCATCGGCGACGAGGCCGCGCGCCACCTGCACGCGCTCGCGAACGGCCGGGACGACCGCGCCATCGTGCCCGATCGCGAGGCCAAGAGCATGGGCGCCGAGGAGACCTTCGAGACCGACCTCCGCGACCCGGAGCTCATCAGCCTCTACCTCCTCGAACAGGCCGAGCGCGTCGCCGCACGCCTCCGTCGGAATGGCCTCACCGCCACCGGCGTGACGCTGAAATACAAGCTCGCCGACTTCACGCTCGTCACCCGCCAGGCGACGATCCCCGCGACCGCCGACGGCCCGACCCTGCATCGCACCGTGGCACGTCTCCTCGCCCAGAACCCGCCCAAGGGGCCGATCCGACTGGTCGGCCTCTCGGCCTCGAAGCTCGGCCCCCCGCCGCTGCCCGATCTGCTCGCGAGCGCCGACCCCGGGGACGAGAAGCGCGCGCGCCTGAACGCGACCCTCGACGAGATCCGGCAGCGCCACGGCCAGTCCGCCCTCCAGCGTGCCCGCCTCCTCGAGCTGGACCGCAAGGCTCCCGAAGCCCGCCCCGCCGGCTACGAAGCCCCACCCAAGCGCCGCTGACCCGCAATCGATCTGTGCCGGATTGCCCGCGCGTTGAACGCGCCTACCCTCACGCGCGTTCTGCAGGCCGCCGTTCCGTTCCGCTCGGCGTGCTCATCCCTCCTTCCGATGCTCCGTGGCGCACCTCGCGCGGAGCACCTCATCTCGGAGCTCGAAGATGTCTCGACTCGTTTCCTCCCTGCTCGCGCCCGCGCTCGTCGCCGGCCTCCTCGCCACGCCCGCGCTGGCCGACGCCCCGCTCCCGGCGCCGAGCCCCAAGGCCTCGGTCACGCAGACCGTCGGCATCACCGACGTCACCGTCGACTACTCCTCGCCCGGCCAGAAGAAGCGCAAGGTCTTCGGCGAGCTCGTGCCCTTCGGTCAGCTCTGGCGCTTCGGCGCCAACGCCGCGACCAAGCTCACCCTCTCGCGCGACGCGACCATCGCCGGCAAGCCCGCCCCCGCGGGCAGCTACGCGCTGTTCGCGATCCCCAACGCCAAGAGCTGGACCATCATCGTCAACAAGAACCCGAACCAGGGCGGCACCGCGAGCTACGACGAGAAGCTCGACCTCGTCCGCTTCGAGGCCAAGCCCGAGAAGGCCCCGCGCCGCGAGCGCATGACCTTCATCTTCAGCGAGACCTCTGACGACGCCACGCGCCTCGACTTCGAGTGGGAGGAGACCCGCGTCTCGATCCCCATCGCCGTCGACACCAAGGCCCAGACCCTGGCCGGCATCGCCGCCCACATCGACCAGAACTGGCGCCCCTTCGCCAACGTCGCGCGCTACTATGACGAGATCGGCGACCAGGCCAAGGCCAACGAGGCCATCGAGGCCTCGCTCGCCATCAAGCAGACCTGGTTCAATGTCTGGGTGAAGGCCCAGCTCCTCGCCAAGGCCAACGACGTGAAGGCCGCCTACCCGCTGGCCGAGAAGGCCTACGAGCTCGGCAAGGCCGACCCGAACTTCTTCTGGAAGGCCGACGTCGAGAAGGCCCTGAAGGATTGGAAGGCCAAGCTCTGATTCGCCAGTTGCGGGCGGTTTTGATCGCGACCCCGATCAACACCGCCTGTTTCCTGCCTCAGCGAAGAAGTCCCAGCGCTGGGACCGCAAAGTCCCAGCGCTGGGACTTTTTCGCGCGACCGCACCACTGGCCGAGATGAAGCACCTAGGGTGAAAAGGGGGCCAGGCTCCGATACAGCGTCTCGTAGCGATCGACCGCGGGCCCCAGCGCGAAGCGCTCCACCGCGATCTCGCGGCCCCGCGCCCCCATCGCGCGCGCCAGCTCGGGCTGCGTGACCAGCGCGATCCCCCGCTTCACGAACGCCTCGACGTCGCCGACCGGCGCCAGGAACCCGCTGCGTCCGTGCTCGACCACCTCGGGTAGCCCCCCGACCGCGCTCGCCAGCACCGGCAGCCCGACCGCCATCGCCTCCAGCGCCGCGACCCCGAAGCTCTCGAGCTCGCTCGGCAGGAGGAACACGTCCGTCTCGCGCAGCACGTCGGCGACCTCGAGGTGATGCCCGAGGAAGCTCACCCCCTGGACGCCGTGCTCGCGCACCCACGTCTCGCCGCCGACCCGATCCGGCCCATCGCCGACCACGACCAGCTCGCACGCGACCTCCCGCCGCACGCCCGCGAAGATCGCCAGGACGTCGCCGAGCCGCTTCACCGGCCTCAGGTTCGAGACGTGCACGAAGCGCGGCACGCCTGCCGCCCGCGAGGACGGCACGTCGGCAGACGCCTCACGCGGCCGAAAGCGATCGGTGTCGACGAAGTTCGGCAACACCGCGATGGCCATGTCGCCGACATCGAAGCGCGCCCGCGTCTCGGCGGCCAGGTACTCCGACGGCACCGTCACCGCATCGCTCTTCAGGATCGAGAATCTTGTTATCGGACGATAACTCGGGTCGCTGCCGACCAGCGTGATGTCGGTCCCGTGCAGCGTCGTGATGATCTTCGGCGCCCGCGCCCCGAGCGTCTCGCGCAGCACCTCGCGCGCCAGGTACGCGCTCGTCGCGTGCGGCACGGCGTAGTGCACGTGCAGGAGGTCGAGCCCCCCGTGCGCCGCGACGTCCACGATCCGCGACGCCATCGCCAGCGCATACGGCGGCTGATGGAAGACCGGATAGTCCCGCACCTCGACGCGGTGGAAGAACAGGATTCCCGCGCCCAGCTCCTGCCGGTCGCTCACCCCTTCCAGCCGCGCCGGCTTCTCGTACGCGAACACGTGGACCTCGTGCCCCCGTCGCGCCATCTCGAGCCCGATCTCGGTCGCGATGACCCCGCTGCCTCCGAAGGTCGGATAGCACGCGATGCCGATCCTGAGCCGCCGCTCGCTCGCCATGCCGGGCCTCATCGCCGTCGCTCCGGGAACAGGACCGGCCGCGGACGCCCCGCCAAGAACGCGACCGGATCGTCGACCGCCAACGTGCGATGCACCACGAAGGGCTCGGCAAAGTCGACGCCGATCCTCGCTCCCCACATCCGCTCCCGCGCCTCCAACGCTGCCGCACTCCGCGGGTCGGACACCATCGTCGCCACCCGGCCTGCAGGCCCAACGCTCTCGGGCCCGACGCCCAACGCACCGACCTGGCTCGCATGACACGCGACGGCCCGACGCTTGAGGTCGATCACCGCGCTCACGTCGACCGCGAAGCTCGCCTCGGCCTCGACCCGCATCGGATAGTACATCACCTCGTCGACCCGATGCCGCGCGCCCCCGGCGCCCGCGACCCCGGCAAAGAACACCGCGCGCTCGACCAGACCTCCGGCCTCGGCGTGATCCGGGTGCCGCTCCACCCCGAGCGGCGCCATCACCACCCGCGGCCTCCAGCGCCGCAGATAAGCCACCAGCGCGGCGACCTGGACTGGATCGTGCGCGTGGATCCCACCATCGGGCAGGCCCAGGTTGTCCCGCCTCGCGACGCCCAGCACCTCGGCCGCCGCCAGCGCTTCCTCGGCCCGCAGCTCGGGCGTGCCGTTGCTCGCCCGCTCGCCGCGCGTGAGGTCCAGGATCACGACGCGATAGCGCCGCGCCAGCATCGCGACCGTGCCCCCACAGAACAGCTCGACATCGTCCGGGTGGGGGCCGATCGCCAGGAGGTCCACCCCGGCGTCCTCGCCTTCGCCTCCGCCGACCGCGTTCACAGCGCCACCTCGTGCACCCCGAACGCCGCGGCCTCGCCGCGCATCGCCGCCTCGCACTGCGCCTCCGCGTGCGCGATCAACACCGACGCGAAGCGCTCCACCCCGACCTGCGCCGCGAACGGCAGGAAGCACAGGACCCGCTCTTGCGGCTCGCCGCGCGGCGCCAAGAGACTCTCCAAGCGGGCGACCTTGGCCCGCTCGCCCTCGTCCCGCTCCAGCGCCTTGGCCCGCGCCCGCTCGACCAGCCGATCGATCCCGTGCCGCGCCTGCTCGTCCGCGCGCCGCGCCGCCTTCGCGAGCCCCGGGTCCGCGACCACCTCGGCCACCGCCAGCGCTTCATCGAGGACCTCGTCCAGCGCGCTCCGCGCCGCACTACAGCGCGCCTCCAGCGCCGCCACCTCGGGACGCTCGTGCCCCAGCCGCGCCCTCAGCGTCCCGAGCTCCGCCAGATCCACCCCGAGCCCCTCGGCCAACCGCCGCGCCGTCGCCGTGACCAGCCTGAAGCGCGCCCGCGGCACCACCATCGGCATCACCAGCTCGCCGTCCGCCTCCGCCCCCAGCGCCTCGCGCATCAGCGCGTAGAGCGGCGCGAGCTCGGCCCAGTACGCGAGCTCTCCCGGCCCCGCGACATACGCCACCGTCGGCAGCGCGAGGTCTTCGATGATCGGCCTGAGCAGCGCCGTCGTCGTGAAGCGCCGCGGCTCCTGCTCCAACTGGTCCCGGATCGCTTCCTCTGCAAAGTCCCCCTCGCGCCCCGCCAGCGTCCACGCCTCGCCCGCCGCCTCGGGTGTTATCAATCGATAACGAGGACCCGTCTCGCCCTCGGGATGAAAGCACGACAGCGACAGGCCCGCGCGGATCGGGACCTGCACCTCGAACCCAGCCCGCTCGAGCTCTCGCGCCCGAGCATGCAGGACCTGTCCGATCGCGCGGGCGTTCAGCACCGACACCCGGTGCACCCGCTTGGCCGCCCCGAGCACCACGCCCTCGGCCCGCGGGTCCAACACCAGGAGCCCCGCCTCCCGAAAGAGCTCCGCGACCAGACCACCCGCGGCCTGCGCCAGGGTCGCCCCCACGCGATAGTGCCGCCGCACGACCGCCATGACCTCCTCGGCCTGCGCGCCTCCCAACGACGCCTCGGCCTCGGCCAGCACCGCATCGATCTCCGCGCCCAGGACCCGGTGCGCCAACGAGACCCGACGCGGCCCGTCCTCCTCGGCCTCCAACGCCAGCGCCACCAGGTCGCCCTCGCGCCCTGGCGCGAACGTCGTCCGGACCTCTTCGTAGTCGGCGTCCTCGGACTGCAGCCAGAAGACCGGCACCACCGCCCGCCCGCTCTCGGCCTCCAGCCGCCGCGCCCACGCGATCGCCGACGCCGCCTTGTGCACCGTATAGAGCGGCCCCAGGAAGAGCCCCGCCTGCTGCCCGGTCACGACCGCGACCGCCCCTGCCTCGAGTCGCGACAGCGTCGACCGCTGCGCTTCACTCATCCCGTGCCCCGTTGCCATCGTGCGCGCGATGCACCCGAGCACCTCGGCAGACACCCCGCCACGTCGCGTCCGGACGCGCTCCAAGCGCGCGCGCGGATCGCGGAAGGTATCGGGAAGAAAAGAATTTGTGCGCGCCTCGGCGGCGAGCCAAGCAGCGGTGAACGAATCGGCCAAGGCCCGCTCCCAACGATCGTGCGCGACCATCCCCGGCCGCGAGAGCACAACTGCGTAAACACCGATTTGGTTCGTGTCATGTGCCTTTTTGCGCTTATCGTGCCTCCGCCATGCGACCTCCGAGCCCTCTCACCGCCTCTTCGCTCACGGCCCTGACGGCCCTCGTGAGCCTCACCTTCCCCGCGCTCTCGGCGCTCGCCGCGCCTCCTGCCCCGCCTCCTCGAGAACCTGCCATGGACGCCAGCGCGCCCCTCCTCGAGCTCGACCCCCTGCGCGAGCCGCTCTCGTCCGGAGCCCTCCAGCAAGCCCTCGACCGCCTCGACTCCGTCGGCACCGTGCTCTACGTCGCGGCCCACCCCGACGACGAGAACACGCGTCTGCTCGCCTGGCTCGCCGGTGCCCGCGGCCTGCGCTCCGTCTACGTCTCGCTCACGCGCGGCGACGGCGGCCAGAACCTCATCGGCCAGGAGCTCGGCCCCCTGCTCGGCCTCATCCGCACGCACGAGCTCCTCGCCGCGCGCCGCATCGACGGTGCCGAGCAGCGCTTCACGCGCGCCGTCGACTTCGGCTACTCGAAGAGCGCCGACGAGACCCTCCGCCTCTGGGGCAAGGACGCGATCCTCGGCGATCTCGTGCGCGTCATCCGCGAGGTCCGCCCCGATCTCATCATCACGCGCTTCTCCCCCGAGCCGCCCAACCACGGTCACCACATGGCCTCGGCGATCCTCGCGCGCGAGGCCTTCGACGCCGCCGCCGACCCGGCCCGCTTCCCCGAGCAGCTCACCCCGAAGACCGGCCTCACCCCCTGGGCCACGCCCCGCCTCCTCGAGAACAAGTCGCCCTGGCGATTCAAGGAAGGCGAGGACCTCTCGCGCTACCTGTCCCTCGACGTCGGCACCTACTCGCCGCTGCTCGGCCGCTCCTATGCCGAGCTCGCCGCCGCCTCGCGCACCATGCACAAGAGCCAGGGCTTCGGCTCGGCCCCCGCCTACGGCCCCCAGCTCGAGTACTTCGAAGAGACCGCTACGCGCGTCGCCCCCTCGAAGGACCCGCTCGCCACCGTGACCTCGGCCTGGTCCCGCTTCCCCGGCACGGCCCCCCTGCAGGCGGCCCTCACCACGCTGCGCACGACGTTCTCGCCCGCCCAGCCCGAGCGCTCCCTCCCGGCCGCGCTCGCGGTCCGAAAGGCCCTCCTCGCCCTGCCCTCGGACCCGACGCAGCCGGTCGCGACCTATCGCCTCCAGAAGCTCGCCGAGCTCGATCGCCTCCTCCTCTCCCTGGCCGGCCTCTACCTCGATGTGCGCGCCCCGAGCCCGACCGCCATCGCTGGCGAGCCGCTCGCCGTCACCGCCACGTTGTTGGCGCGCCAGGCTCCCGCGACGCTCACGTCGATCACCTGGCCCGACGGCCAGACCGACACCACCTCGGCCCCACTCCCCTCGCGCCCCGGCACCCTCGTCAAGCGCGAGGCCAAGCTCCGCCTGCCCGCGAGCACGCCCTGGTCGACTCCGCGCTGGCTGCGCAAACCTCGCACCGTCGACCACGCCCTCTTCGATCTCGAGTCGGCCGTGGCCATCCACCCGGTCGGCCCGCCCGATCTCGCGGCCTCGATCACCCTCGACCTGGGCTCGGATCCCAGCGCCCGCCTCACCGTCTCGGTGCCGCTCCGCTACGGCTGGGTCGACCCGGTCCACGGCGAGCGCTTCCGCCCCGTCGAGGTCCTGCCTCCCCTCACGGTCACGCCGCGCGCACCCATCGCGATGTTCCCCCTCTCCGCCTCGCCGCGGACGGTCACGATCGAGGCCACGGTCACGGCCCACGGCGGCGCGCGCGAGGCGCTCATCGCGCTCGAGCCTCCCAGCGCGGAGACCTCCTGGCCCGCCGCGTGGAAGGTCAGCGCCCCGCAGAAGGTCACCCTCAAAGAGGACGGCGCCGAGGCCACGGTGTCCTTCACCGTGACCCTCCCGGCCACCCCGCGCACCTCCCCTCCGCCCTTCGCGTCCGCCGTCCTCGGCCTCCGCGCGACCCTCGGGACCACACCGATCGAGACCCTCGCGCGGCGCGTGATCGAGCCCTCCCACATCCCGACGACGACCCTGCTCTCGCCCGCGACCGTGCGCGCCATCCCCCTCCGCCTCGACCTCGGCACCAACACGCGCACCCCGAAGGGCCACCCTCCCCGCATCGGCTACATCGCCGGGGCCGGCGACGAGGTCGCCCAGAGCCTCGCCGCCGTCGGCTACGAGATCGTGAACCTCGACCCTGCCACCCTCGATCGGCAGGATCTCAGCTCGCTCACCGCCATCGTCGCCGGCATCCGCTCCTACAACGTGACCCCCGCGCTCGAGCACCAACACGCGGCGCTCATGCGCTACGTCGAGGGCGGCGGCACCTACCTCGTCCAGTACCTGACCTCGAACCGACAGCGCCCCCTCGGCGACGTCGCGATCGGCCCCTTCCCCTTCACCGTCGACCAGGGCCGCGTCACCGACGAGACCGCGACCATGACGCTCCTCGACCCGAAGCACCCCGCCGTCACGACCCCGAACCCCTTGGACAAGGACGACTTCGCGGGCTGGGTCCAAGAGCGCGGCCTCTACTTCGCCAGCACCTGGGACAAGGGCCTGACGCCCATCTTCGAGGCCAACGACCCGGGCGAGAAGCCGCTCCAGGGCGCCGTCCTGGTCGCGCGTCACGGCAAGGGCGCCTTCGTCTACACCGGCCTCTCGTTCTTCCGTCAGCTCCCGGAAGGCGTGCCCGGCGCCTACCGCCTCTTCGCGAACCTCCTGGCACTCGGGGCCGCACGATGACCACGCCGCCCCCCGCCTCGAGGCCCGACCCCGAGGCCCCGCCTCCCTTCCTCGGCACCTGGCCGCGCGTCTACCTCGCCGTCGTCGCGAGCCAGGTCGTCTTCGTGCTCGCGCTCTTCGGCTTCGCGAGGGCCTGCTCTTGACCTTCATCGACTGGGCCGTCCTCGTCGTCACGACCCTCTTCATCGTGCTCTGGGGCATCTGGAAGCACCGCAGCGCGCGCACCGCCGCCGGCTATCTGAAGGGCGATCAGAGCCTCAACTGGCCGACCATCGGCCTCTCGGTGATGGCCACCCAGGCCTCGGCCATCACCTTCCTCAGCGTCCCCGGCCAGGCCTACGAAGACGGCCTCCGCTTCGTGCAGTTCTACTTCGGCCTGCCGATCGCCATGGTCGTCATCGCCGCCGTCTTCATCCCGATCTACTACCGCCTCAAGGTCTTCACCGCCTACGAGTACCTCGAAGGCCGCTTCGACGTGCGCGTGCGCCTCTTCGCCGCGCTGCTCTTCCTCATCTCGCGCGGCCTCGCCGCCGGCATCACGATCTATGCCCCGGCCATCCTCTTGTCCTCGATCCTCGGTTGGTCCCTCGAGCTGACCTGCCTCGTCATCGGCGCCGTCGTCGTCCTCTACACGGTCGTCGGCGGCTCGAAGGCCGTCTCCCAGACCCAGCGCCAGCAGATGACCATCATCCTCCTCGGCCTCATCGCCGCTGGCATCGCCGCCGCGCTGGCCCTCCCCGACGAGGTCTCCCTCGGCGATGCGGTCGAGGTCGCCGGCGCGCTGGGCCGCATGAACCCGGTCGACGCGTCCTTCGCG
Source organism: Deltaproteobacteria bacterium (assembly GCA_016792665.1). Classification (GTDB taxonomy): domain Bacteria; phylum Myxococcota_A; class UBA9042; order PHBI01; family PHBI01; genus WYBB01. The sequence continues at coordinate 13,908 of JAEUKJ010000567.1, forward strand.
CTGTCCGATCGCTACAACCTCTGGTCGGGGATCGGCGGCGGCTTCTTCCTGGCCCTGGCCTACTTCGGCACCGACCAGAGCCAGGTCGGCCGCTACCTCGGCGGCCGCTCCGTCGCCGAGAGCCGGCTCGGGCTCCTCTTCAATGGCGTCCTGAAGATCCCGATGCAGACGGGCATCCTCTTCCTCGGGGTGCTCGTCTTCACCGTCTACATCTTCTCGGCCCCGCCGGTCTTCTGGAACGGCCCCACCCTCGAGCGCGCGCGCGCGGCCGCCCCCGCCGCCATCGCCAAGGTCGAGGCCGACTGGAACCAGGCCGTCGCCGCGCGCGAGGCCGCCGCCCGCGAGCTCATCCGCGTCTCCAACGACGAGGTCGCGGCCGACGGCTACGACCAGGCCGCCACGACGCTGCGCGACGCGCAGGCCCACATGAACGCCGTCCGCAAGGACGCCAAGGCCGAGATCAAGGCCGCCGTCCCCACCGCCGAGCTCGAAGACCGCGACTACATCTTCCTCGACTGCGCCCTGGCCCACCTGCCCAAGGGGCTGCTGGGCCTCTTGATCGCGGTCATCCTCGCGGCCGCGATGTCGTCCATCGCCAGCGAGCTCCAGGCGCTGGGCACCACCAGCACCATCGACTTCCATAGACGCCTGTCTAAGAAGCCGATCGACGATCAGAAGACGGTCCGCATCTCCATGGCCTACACCATCGTGTGGGGTGCCTTCGCCATCGGCTTCGCGACCTTCGCCTCACTGCTCGACAACCTCATCCAGGCCGTCAACATCCTCGGCAGCCTCTTCTACGGGACGGTGCTCGGCCTCTTCCTGACCGCCTTCTTCCTGAAGAAGGTCACCGCCACACCCGCGCTGCTGGCCGCCATCCTGGCCGAGACCCTGGTCGTCACCCTGTTCTTTGCGACCTCGATCGGCTTCCTCTGGTTCAACGTCATCGGCTGCGGCGCGGTCTGCGGCCTGGCGCTCCTCTTCCAGGCCTTCATCCCGGCGGCGCGACCACCGGTGGCGCGAGGACCGGCGTCGCCATGACGTAGGTGAGCTTGGCCCCGAACAGGAACGCCAGCGCCGAGTAGTAGGACCAGAACAGGAACACCACGACCGATCCCGCGGCCCCATACGCCGACTCGATCGTCGCCGTGCCGAGGTAGCTCGCGATGAGCGCGCGCCCGACGAGGAGCAACAGCGCGGTGATGGCGGCGCCTATCCAGAGCGGCTTCCAGGCCAGTCGCCGGTCGGGCAAGACGCGGAAGAGGACCGCGAAGAGGCCCGTCAGGATCGCCAGTGCCATGACGTTCTCGACGGCGGCCCAGAGGGAGATCGACGCCAGGAAGCTGAAGTCGTGCGAGACCTCCTTCGCGAAGGTCAGCACGAAGCGGAGGCCGATGAGGCCGAGGAAGATGATGCCGACCACGGCCACGCCCGCGAACGAGAGCAGCTTCCCTCGCACGTAGCGCCACACGGCGTGCCCCACGTTCTGCTTGCCCCGCTCGGGCACGCCCCAGAGGGTGTTGACCGCGCTCGCGACCGTCCCGAAGAGGCGCGACGACGCCAGGAGCAGGGCCACCACGCTCAACATCGTCGCAATGACCCCGGCCCCCGGTGCAGCCGTGGCCTCGACCAGCGAGGTCACGAGGTCGGCCAGCTTGTCGCCGAGCTGCTCCGCCACGCGTGCGCGGATTTCACTCTGCGCGAGGTCGTGCCCGACGACCTCCCCGACGATCGCCACCGCGATGACCAGGAGCGGCGCAATCGAAATGAGCGCATAGAACGCGAGGCCCGCCGCCATGAGGTCGGCGTTGTTGTCGCCGAGCCCGCTCACGGTCCTGCTGAGC
>JAEUKJ010000571.1 GCA_016792665.1 Deltaproteobacteria bacterium
CGCGCCCGAGTGGCGGACGACGATCGCGGGACCGACGGGCACATCAGAGGTGTCCGAAGCGGCGTCGGAATCCAGGTCGCCCTCGGCATCGGTCGCGTCGGCGTCGTTCGTATCGAGGTCACCCCCGTCGGCCAGCGTCGCCTCGAGCTCGTCGGGGTCGAGGACGAAGGAGCACCCCGAGGACATCGCCAGCGAGATCCCGAGCGCGGCGCGGGACAGGTAGGTCAAGGCCATGATGCCCTCGCGGCAGGCATTCGCGGTCCGAGTGGGGCCCGGTCCGTGACGTTCGTGGCGCCGATATCGTCGTGCGCGTCGAGCCAGAGGACCGTGCCGATCGTGGCCCCGGTGAGGGCGCCGAGGAAGCCCAGATCGGCGACCAGGCTCTGCGTCTTGGCGGCGTCCCGCTCGCGACCGAAGCGCGCGAAGTCGTCCGCGTCGAGGGGGCGGCCGGTGAGGGCGCGAGCATCGTCATAGCTGCCCTTGGCGAGAACGGCGAAGACGATGCCGGTGACCAGGGCCGCGCCGCCGACCCCGAGTGCGACCCAGGCCGCGGTGCGGTCCGGGCCCGCGACGGGCATGGTCGGGACGCTCGAGGCTGAGAGCGTGACCTCCAGGTCCCAGCGCTCTCCGGGCGACAGGCTCTTGGTGCGCTCGGCGCGCAGGTCACCGAGCGCGACCTGGATGACGACCGGCCCGGGGTCGACGGCGAGTCGGCACGGGGTGACGCAGCGGGCAGGCTCGCCCTCCCCATCGCGCGCGGTGAGGTCGCTCGCGAGGGCACCCGCGGGGGTCGAGACCACCATCACGATGGCGCGCGCGGCATCGCGACTCTTGGCAGCGGCGGCGCGGCGGCGCTGGGCCTCGGGCACTTGCGGGGCCTTGGGATACCGCTGCAGGAACCGATCGTACCAGAGGACCGCGAGGGGCCAGCGCTCTCCCTTCTCGAAGGCGAGCCCGATGTTGAGGAGGTAGGCCGGGTCTTCGAAGGTCTCGTAGGCCTCGCGAAAGAGGGTCGCGGCCGCGTCGTAGCGACCGTCGACGAACTGGGCCTCGCCACGCTCGAAGATGGCGACCGCGCGTGCCTGGCGCTGGCGGTCTGTATCGTTCGGAGCCGCAAAGACAGGCCTCATCGCAGTGACGAGCACCACCATCGAGACCACGAGCGCACGCAGGGCCGAGGGCATCAGGGCGCCCCGGTCGGTCGTGCCGGCTGCCAGAGCTCACTCGCGGGCGTGGTCCGCGCGGGCCGAGGGCGCGGCTTGGCATTGATCTTCGATGCGGGCGTGGCGTCGGACGACGACGGCACGGACGGCGAGGCGGGCGCAGTCTCGGACGGGGTCGGCGTGGGCACGGGCGGCGTGGCGATCGCGGTCGGCGCGAGCTCGCTCGGCGTCGTGCTCTCGTGTGGGGTCGGTGCGATCGATGGGGCGGTCGGCGACGGTTCGGCAGGCACGGGCCCCGCTTCGCCAGCAGGCGTCGCGATCGGCGCCGGGCTCGGGCGCGAGGTGTCCGCCTCGGGTGCTTGCGGACTCGGTGCGGTCACGAGCTGCGAGCCGATCCCCCAGGCCAGAGCGACGGCTGCGCAGGTCGCCCCGATCCACGCGACGGTCGACACACCTGAGCTCCGCCCATCTCGGACGGTCCGCCCCGGGCGCGCCTCGGTCGGGTCCGGCCGCAGCGCCTCGCCTCCCTCGGGTCGTCGGGCAAGGGCCGCCGCGAAGGCCTCGCGCGCCTCGGTCGCGGTGGCGATGCGCGCCTCGCGCTCGGGCTCCATGAGGCCGAGGACGATTTCATCGAACCAGGCCGGCAGGCTCGTGTTCCAGCGCGAGGGTGCCTCGACCCTCGCCACCAACCGCCCCGCCATGAGCTCGTTCGCGGTCTCGCCCTGGAAGGCCAGCCGATCGGTCGCGAGCTCCCAGAGGACACAGCCCAGCGAGAACAGGTCCGAGCGCCCATCGACCGCCTGCCCAAGGGCCTGCTCCGGCGACATGTAGAGGGCCGTCCCGAGCGTGTGGCCCGCGCGCGTCAGGCGGCGCGAATCCCCGCGCCCGGCACGCACCGCCCCCTCGGGCGAAGGCGCCACGACCGCCGCGATACCGAGGTCCAGGACCTTCACGCGCGGCCTCTCGCCCGATGCCCCGGGCACCAACCAGAGGTTCTCCGGCTTCAGGTCGCGATGCACGTAGCCCGCCGCGTGCAGCGCCTCCAACGGCTCCAGGATCGCGATCGCGATGGCCGCGACCTCCTCGGCCGTGGCCGCCCCGCGACGCTCCGACCAGGCCAGGAGCTCCTCGCCCTCGAGCTGCTCCATGACGAGGTAGTGCAGCCCCTCGGGACTCACCCCGAAGTCGCTCACCTGCACGAGCCCCTCGTGCGCGACCGCGCTCGTGACCCGCGCCTCGCGCAGGAAGCGCGACTTCATCTCGTCCAGCGCGGCCACCGACGGATGCAAGATCTTGATGGCATGCACGGTCTCGAGGAACGCGTGCTCGGCCGAGAACACGAGGGCCATCGCCCCCTCGCCGAGCAGCCCCCGCAGCCGATAGCGCCCGTCGAGGACCGTGCCAATCGCGTCCGCGGGCTCGCTCGGAAAGCGCGTGAGCGGGCGCACCGCGCGCACTTCGGCGGGGAACGCTCCTCCCTGAGTCCCCTTCAGGGGGTGTGCGCTTTCATCCGGTTCGACCACCGCGCTATTGTGGTGACGATGCGCCGTCGCATCAAGCTCCCTCTCCAGCGACGACAACACATTTCTCCACACGGAGTCACCTTGGCCGCCAGCCCTCCCTCCCGACGACGCCCTGCCGCGGCCCCGAACACCGCGGCGCTGGCGGCGTTGGGCCAGTCCGCTGGCGAGGTCGCCCACGATCTCGACAACGCCCTCTCTGCCATCCTGACCCACGCGGCCTTGCTCCGGGCCGAGCTCGCCGCATGCTCTGGGCCGCCGTTCGGCCCCATGCCGACGGCCCCTGACGCCCTTGGCCACGTCGAGTCGATCATCCGCAGCGCCAAGATCGCCAGCGCGATCGTCGAGCGCGTGCGCGGCCGCCTGCGCCCCACCGCCGAAGTGGATGGCCCGGGCGTCGCGGTCGCGAGCCGCTTCGGGCGCGAGCGCGTCGACCTCGAGGCCCTCGTCGACGAGGCCCTGGTATCGGCCCAGGGACGGGCGCGCCTGAAGGACATCGCCCTGGCCCGCGACTCCGCGTTCCCACCGGTCGGCCCCATCGCCGGCAACTCCGCCGAGCTCCTCCAGCTCGTGCTGAACCTCGTCCACAACGCCATCGACGCGAGCCCCGAGGGCGGCACGGTTGCGATCGCCACGCGCGCCGAGGGCGATGCCGTCATCCTGACCGTCGACGACGACGGCCCAGGCATCGCGCCCGCGCTGATGGAGCGCCTCTTCGAGCCGTTCTTCACGACCAAGGGCGAAGCCGGCACGGGGCTCGGCCTGCCGCTGGCGAGGACCATCGCCGAGCAGCACGGCGGGACCCTCGACCTCACTTCGACCCCTGCGAGCGCGACCCACCCCGGCGGCACGACCGCGACGGTCACCCTGCCCCTGGCGAGCCGCTCTTCCCCGTTCACCATCGACAGCGCCCGAGCCGCGACCGACCTCGAGCTCGGGGCCCTGGGGCGTGGCTACCACCTCCTCCTCGTCGACGACGACCCGAACGTGCGCGACGCGCTCGCCCTGCTGGCCGAGGCCGCGGGCTTCACGGTCGACAGCGCGGCGTCGCTGGAAGCGGCCCTCGACGCGGGTGCGAGGCACGTGCCCGACCTCATCGTGACCGACCTCCAGCTCGGCCCCTCGCCCGACCCGACCCACCTCGTGACCACGCTCGGCCTCGCCTTTCCCGAGGTCCCGATCGTCGTCGTCAGCGGCGCCCTCGTCGCCGCGCCCCCCCTCGGCCAACGCGCCGACGGCCGCCCGCTGGTGGCCGCGACCTTCGAGAAGCCGGTCTCGCCGGGCAAGCTCATCGCCGCCCTGACCGCTCTGGTCGTCGGCCCCTCCAAGCCTGCCGATCCGCCCGCGGAGGCGACGCCCCGTGCACCCCGATCACGCGGCCCCCGGGGTCCTCGTGCGCCGCGAGGTCCCGATGTCCGCTGAGACCGACGACACCCACGAGCGACAGCGCGTGCACGACCTGCGCGGCGCCCTGAACGGGGTGGCGCTGCAGCTCGAGGTCCTGGCCCTGGCGATGGCGCGCGGCAACGAGGCGCTGCACGCGCGTGCGCTGATCGCGGCGCGCGGAGCCGTCGAGGAGGCCGTGCGGATCCTCGAACGTCCGCGCACCGGCCCGACCGACACGAGAGGTGCCTCGTGACCCGACCCTCACGCGGCCCGACCTGGCGGGCCCTGGTGGTCGAGGACGACGCACGCAGCCGCGACGCGCTGGGCCTCCTCCTCGAGGCGCGCGACTTCGCGGTGACCAGCGCCGCGAGCCTCGCCGAGGCGCGCGCCCTCACGGCCAAGGACGTGTCGGCCGCGGGCGACGGGGCTCATGACTTCGACCTCGTCTTCCTCGACCTCGGACTGCCCGACGGTGACGGGCTCGACCTCATCCGCCCCCTGGTCGAACACCCGGGTGGCACGTCGGTCGTGGTGCTCACGGGCGAGCGCCGCCTCGAGCGCGCGATCGAAGCGATGCGCCGAGGCGCGGCCGATTACCTCGTCAAGCCCTTGGATGCCGCCGCCCTCAGCCTGGCCCTGGGTCGCCTCGAGCGCGCGCTCGATGAGCGTGACGAGCGGCGCCGCATCACGCGCGAGCTCATCGGACTCGGTCACTATCAGGGCATGGTCGGTCACTCGCCGCCGATGCGACGCCTCTTCGAGCAGCTCGATCGCGCCGCGCCGAGCGAGCTCCCGATCTTCGTCCGCGGCGAGAGCGGCACTGGCAAGGAGCTCGTCGCGCGCGCAGTGCACCAGGTCTCGCGACGTCGGCGTGCGCCCTTCGTCGCGCTGAACTGCGGCGCCATCCCGAGCCAGCTCGCCGAGAGCGAGCTCTTCGGACACGAGCGCGGCTCGTTCACCGGGGCGACGCGTGCTCAGATCGGGGCCTTCGAGCGCGCGAGCGGCGGGACCTTGTTCCTCGACGAGGTCACCGAGATGCCCCTCGACCTGCAGGTGGCCCTCCTCCGGGTCCTCGAGCAGCGAACGATCCAGAGGGTCGGTGGCGCCAAGGAGATCGCCGTCGACGTGCGCATCGTCGCGGCCACCAATCGCGACCTCGCAGAGGCGGTCCGCGACGGACGCTTCCGTGCCGACCTGCGCTTCCGCCTCGACGTCCTCCCCCTCTCGCTGCCTCCGCTACGCGAACGCGGCGACGACGTCCTGGTCCTCGCCCACCACTTCCTCGCCGCGACGACCCCTGGCGAAAATTCGCCATCAGCCCCCGCACCCGTCGGCCCCCGATTCTCGAGCGCGGCCCTCGAGGCACTGCGTCAGCACCCCTGGCCGGGCAACGTGCGCGAGCTGAAGAACGCCGTCCAGCGCGCCGCCGTGCTGCATCAGGGTCCCGAGATCGAGCCCGAGGATCTCGGCCTCGACGCGACCACCCGCGAGCCGCAGCCCCCGTCTGGACGTGGCCCTGACGTCAGTGGCGAAATTTCGCCATCGACCGATGTGGCTCCGCCTGGAGTTCCGCAGGGCCCATCACCGATCTCCATTGCTCCAAGTCTCACCCTCGCAGAGGCCGAGCGCGTCCTGGTCCTGGCCGCCCTCGAGCGCCACGCCGGCCATCGCGGCCACGCCGCCCTGGCCCTCGGCATCGCACCCAAGACCCTCTACAACAAGCTCCGCGCCTGGGGCATCGACTAGCTCGCAAGCCCGGGTCGGCGCCCTGGCCGAGGCTCGCCGGTCGCGTCCGGGTCGGCGCCTCCGCCGCTCGCCGCGCATCGCCGAGGCTCACCGGTCGCGCCCGGGTCGGCGCCTCCGCCTCGGTCCTCGCCCGGCCCCGAGCGTCGCTCGAGGCCGGTCTGCGGAGGTCGGCGGAGGCATCCGACTCCGGACGCTCCCTATCGGAGCGAGCGACGCCCCCCGACACGAGCGCGAGCGCCCCGAGATGCCGGCCAAGCGCCCAGCCCCGAGTCGAACGACAGACGCCACCGACCCCAAGCGCAGCCGCGTGTACCCCCGATACGAGCGCTCGGCGCAGCCGCGCGTGTCAGAACTGCAGGCGGGCCGCAACGGTGCCAATGAGCGCCGAATTCGTCTGCGAGCTGCGGGCGTTCTCGTTGAAGAGCAGGTCGGGATCAGTGAGGTCGAAGCTGTCGGCCGCGCCGCTGAGATCGGTGTCGATCTCGCTCTTGCCCATGACCGCCAGATCGAGCTGCACGGTGATCGCCACGACCCCGATGATGACGTCGAAGCCGACGTGCGGCCTCAACGTCCAGGTCGCCGGCTGCGTCTCGAACGAGACCACCGAGTCCTGGTAGACGACCGGATCGCGGCTCTGCGCCTGGCCATTGACGGTCTCGACCGTGGCCTGGGCGCGCAGGCCGACGTGATCGCCGACCGTGCCGAACGACAGCCCGAGGCCGACACCGACGTAGGGTCGGAAGATGCCACCGAAGTCCCAGGCGAGGCGCAGCTCGGGCGAGACCTGGAAGATCGACCAGTCCACCCCGGGGGCAGTCTGGATCTTCACCTTGCCGGTCACGGTCTGCCCGTTGACCGTCTCGCTGTACGGCTCCTCGGTGCCGGCGCCGACCTCGAAGCTCCCCCGGTAGTAGGCCCCGCCGAGCCCGACGATGAACGCCGGCAGCGCGCCGTCGGCCTTGTTGACGCGCCAGCGCAAGGTCACCGCGGCCGCAAACAGCGAGGCCTTCAGGTTCATGTTGTCGGCCGCGATGTCCATCGCCGGGATGAACTGGAAGTCGCCGCCGATCTCGATGCCATTGCCGAGGTTGCCGCCCAGGACCACACCGAACTGCGGCCACGGCACGAGCGACGGCATCGACGACTGCACATCGATCATCGACAGCCCCTGGCCGACGTCGTCGAAGTTGTTGAACAGGCCGAGCCGCGTCAGCACGCCGAGCTTGAACGCCCCGGAGTTGTCGTCGATCCCCGAGCCGGCCCCGATCCCCACCGGCGCCATCACCGCCGGCAGGTGCTGCGACATCCACACCGGCAGGTTCACGCTCAGCGTCGTGAGGTCGCGCTCCATCAGGTCGCGCAGCCCCTCTTCGGTGGTCTGCGCATGCGCGGTCATGGGCACCGCGAGGCCGAGGCCCGCGATGCAGAGAGCGATGGTCGAGAGTCCCCGAGTGATGCTGCGCATGTCGTCCCCCTTGCGGCTGTGGATGGCCTCACGGCCTTCGCGTCCGAGGGTAGCAGCGGAGGCGCCTCGACGAAAGGCAGCCCGTCGCCGAGCTCAGGCCATCTGCCCCGACCAGCCGCGCACCGCCTCGACGAAGGCACGCGCCCGCGCCGGATCGACCGGAGCCAGCACCTGCCCATCGACCTTGATCCAGCTCCCCACGATGAGGCCGTCGCACACCGGTAAGAGGCGCTCGAGCTGATCGGGCGCCGCCCCGCTGCCGACCAGCACCGGGCACGCGACGCGACGTCGCACCGCGAGGAGGCGATCGGGATCGGTCGCGCCGCCGGTGCGCAGCCCACTCACGATGAGGGCGTCGGCCTCGCCGCGCTCATGGACCTCTTCGGCCTCTTCCTCGATCGGTCGCTCGGCGAGAGGGGCCGCGTGCTTGACGCGCACGTCGGCCCAGATCTGGACGCTCGGCGCCAGGCGATCCCGCAGCCGCACCGTCTCGTGGGCCTTGCCCTGGATGATGCCCTGGTCGGTGACCGCCGCGCCCACGTGCACGTTGACGCGGATCGCGTGCGCCCCGGTCGCCGCCGCGACCGACAAGGCCGCGCGCGCGTCGTTGCGCAAGACGTTCACGCCCAGCGGCAGCGCCGGCCCGACCGCGCGCTGGACGGCCAGCACACAGCGCGTCAGCGCGGCGATGGTCCAGGGCGGCACCTCGTCGGGGTAGAAAGGACGGTCGCCGAAGTTCTCGATGAAGATGGCGTCGAAGCCCGCCGCTGCGAGTCGCTCGGCGTCGCGTGCGGCCTCGGCCTCCACGGTCGCGAGGTCGGGGCCCTGGACGCGGCTCTCTCCGAAGAGGCGACCGAGGTGGACCATGCCGACGAGGGTGTGGCGCGCGTCGGGGGAGGTGGCGAAAACTCGCCGCGGCGATCCGGGACCGTTCAGCACCGGATCGCGTCCTTGCCGAGGAGACGCTCGCGCATGGCGAAGGCCATCTGGTCGATGATCTGGTTCAGCACCTGCTCGCGCCGGCGGGCCGGGCAGCGCTCCGACAAGAGCAGCGCGCGCGCCGAGGGGTCCTCGATGACCGCGCTGCCCAGGCGGTAGACGAGGCCGATGTCGTCCTCGGGCTGGTCGTTGTGGGCGAGGTCGGCCGCCAGCCCGAAGGACTCGCACAGGCAGAAGTACGCCTGGATGAGCGTCGCGGTGGAGGCGCGTGAGTCGACCAGCGGCTCGGGCCGATCGACCAGGTGGCGAATTTTCGCCATGCGGTACGGGGTCTGGTGGTCGCCCGTGAAGTGCGCCGACTCGAGGCGGCACGCACTGCGCCCTTCGACGACGATGATGAACTCGCCGCCGTCGAGCGGGGTCGCCACGGTGAGGAGGCCCAGGGCCGCGACCTCGGCCAGCTCGGCCGAGTCGGACTCGCCGTGCTCGGGGCGCTCGAGCATCGCGACCATCGGCAGTCGCGGCGGCACCGCGAGCCAGCGCTGGTCGGCGGGCTTCTCGAGCAGGTCTTGCACGAGGCGTCGATGCCGCGGGTCGGAGACGCGGTAAGGCGTCGCCGCCATCGGCAGGAGCACGTGGCCATCAAGCGGCATGACGGGAACCGTCAGCGGGAGGCGGGTCTCGAAGGTGACGTTCATACGAGTGTGCGCGTCGGGTATGAGCCGAGGACGCGGACGAAGCTCGCGCTGCGGGACAGCGCGGCGACGGCCTGGGCAACCCGCGGCTCGCTCGGGTCACCTTCGAAGTCGACGTAGAAGATGTAGCTCCAGGGCGTGCGGCGGTCGGGCCGCGACTCGATCTTGGTGAGCGAGATGTCACGCACGGCGAGCTCGGCCAGCGCCGCGTAGAGGCTGCCGGGTTGGTGGCGCGTGGCGAAGACGAGCGAGGTCTTGATGGGCGAGGCCGCGTCGAAGCCGGGGGCGCGGGCGCCCGTCACGAACGCCGCGCGCGGCACCAGCAGGAGGAAGCGCGTGTAGTTGTCGGCGACGTCCTGGATGTCCCGGGCGAGGACATCGAGCCCGTAGCGCGAGCCCGCGACCGCACTGGCGACGGCCGCGCGCGTCTTGTCGCCGGCCTCCGCGACGCGGCGCGCCGAGCCGGCCGTGTCGCTGCCGGGCTCGGGTTGCCAGCCGTGCGACAAGATCCAGCTCTCGCACTGGGTCAGCGCCTGGGGGTGCGAGACGACGACCTGGACGTCGTTGATGCTCGCGCCGGGGACGCCGAGCAGGGCGTGACGGACCGGCAGGATGACCTCGCCGACGACCTGGAGATCGTGGCTCAGGAGGAGGTCCCAGACCTCGTGGATGGAGCCCGTCGTCGAGTTCTCGACCGGCAACAACGCCGCCTTGGCGCGACCCTGGTGGACCGCCTCGAAGGCACCGCGGAAGGTCGGGCAGGGGACGCATGGCACATCCCCGGAACCGCGCGAGCGCGCGGAGTCGGAGGGAGCGCCAGACTCGCTGGGGGCGTAGTCGTCGCCAATGAGGCGGAAAATGGCCTCTTGCGAGTAGGCCCCGGGCTCGCCCTGGAAGGCGATGGGCAGGACGCTGATCGGGGTCGCCAGCGTGACCTCGGTGCGCGGCGCGGGTGCGACGGGCGCCTGGGGGACGGAGACCTCGGGCGCGGAGGCGAGGGCTTCGCGGAGGGGGTCCTCGGGCGCGGTGAGGTTCGAGCCGGGGCCAGTCAGCGGCGGGATGGCCCAGTCGGGGCGGAGGACGCGCGAGCCCTTGAGGTAGGCGTGGCGCACGTCGCGGGCGCCGCGATCGGTGTTCCAATGGATGAGGACGCGGATGCAGCGCGGGACCGAGCTCGGCGCGTCGACCTCGTGGGTGCAGAGCATCGGCACCTCGGTCCACCCGAGGCGACGTGCGGCGCGGGCCGGGAAGGTCGAGCGCAGATCGGGCGTGGTCGAGAACAGGATCGAGGCCAGGTCTTCGGATGAGAAGCCGTTCAATTCCTGGAGGCGGACGAGGACGTCCTGGGTCGCATCGAGGATCTGCTCGAGCGAGTCTTCTTCGACTGTGGTGGCTCCGCGGATTCCAACTACGCGCGACATGCCGTGACGGATAAGGGCGATTCGGCGGGTGCGCCAGAAAACGGGGTGCTGAAAAAAAAGTCAAAACGAAGAGGCATCTCGCAGCACTCACGCACGCCCGCTCGCATCTGCGTCCCGGAGTTGGTCGCGCCCGCACGCTGCCCAGCTCCACTAGCTAGATGCGGGCGGGCACTTTTTTTTGGCTCCAGGTTGCCTTGCCCGGAAGGCCCCGTGCGATTCGTCCGAACGTTGGTTTCGAACGAGATGCCGCAACGGCCTCGTGTCTGCTTTTCCAGACATCGAAATCCGCAAAAAGTCACAACGCAGCGCGCGGCTCGGGTCACTAGTCGTCGTCCGCGCGGTGCGATTCGTCTCGGGCCGAACCCGCATTCGGCAGAGGTCCTGCATCCTCAAGATCCAGGGCCCCAAACCGATGACGTGAGCCGCGCGGACCATTTACACCGGGGCCGACGCGCAGACGTCCGTCGGCCCGCTACCGGCTTCGATACCCGGCCTCGGCCAGCG
>JAEUKJ010000625.1 GCA_016792665.1 Deltaproteobacteria bacterium
CAGCCGCATCGGAGGCCGAGTCCGCGGCACTGTCACCCTCGATCAGATCGGCCGTGTTGGTGGTGTCCTGGTCGACTCCCGGAGGGCCGGCCGGCTGCGAATCGCACGCCGTGACGAAGAGGAGCGACAGGGACGACAGGGCAGCGAGCACACGAACGGGTCTCAACATGGCGCGCACTCTGTCACAGGGCTCGACTCGGCTCAAACCCTTTTGAGCGCCTCATCACGCCCCGCGCCCCGCGCGGCCGGGCCGCCCTTCGCAAGACCCCGGAGCCTCGCGCCGAGGTGCGTTCGTATGATAGAACCCCGCCATGCGCGAACACGCCCACCGCCACCGTTCGTCACCCCGTGCGCCGTCCGTCCTCGTCGTCGCGGGGCTCGCAGCCCTCCTCGGATCGAGCGCATGCGGTGAGAGCGGTACCTCGAACGACGTCGTCGACACGGCCCTCGACACCGACGTCACCTTCGACGCGGATGTCCCCGAGGTCACCTTCGACGTCGCCGACACGCGCGACACGACCGCCCCCGACATCGTCCCGGGCGGGTTCGGCGCCGCCTGCCAGGGCAACCAGGACTGCATCGACGGCTACTGCGTCGAGGGCGAGTTCGGCTTCTTCTGCACGCGCACCTGCGACGTCGCCTGCCCCGACGGCCTCGACTGTCGCTCGGTCGTCTCGGGCAGCGCCGACCCGGCCTTCCTCTGCCTGCCGCGCCTGAACAAGGTCTGCGTCCCGTGCAAGGCCGACTACCAGTGCACCGGCGGGGCCTGCCTCGCCCTGGGCGGCGAGGACCAGTGCGCCCCCGCGTGCACCTCCGAGGCCGAGTGCCCGGCCGGCTACGGCTGCCTCGCGGACGCCGCCGGCACGCACACCGGCACGTTCTGCCAGCCCAAGTCCGGCACCTGCTCGTGCACCCCCGAGCTCGCCGGCGGGATCCGCACCTGCACCGAGATGAACAACGACGGCGTCTGCTACGGCACCGAGACCTGCGACCCCGAGGTCGGCTGGACCGGCTGCAACGCCAAGACCCCGAGCGCCGAGGTCTGCGACGGCCGCGACAACGACTGCAACGCGCTGGTCGACGACGGCGTCGAGTCCAACGTCCCGTGCGCGAACACGGTCGAGGGCGTCGGCACCTGCACGGGCATCAAGGTCTGCGTCGGCATCCAGGGCTACGTCTGCACGGCCGCCACCCCGGAGGTCGAGGTCTGCGACTTCCGCGACAACGACTGCGATGGGCAGACCGACGAGGGCTTCAAGGACGAGGCCGGCCAGTTCACGCTGGCCACGAACTGCGGCTCGTGCGGCAACGACTGCACGGCGCGCATCGTCCACGGCACAGGGCGCTGCGAGATCGAGAGTGGCAGTCAGCCGGTCTGCGTGGTCGACCAGTGCGACCCCGACTATGTGCCGGTCTCGCGCTTCCAGTGCGCCCTGCCGCCCGACGTCTCGTGCCAGCCCTGCACCACTGACGCCGAGTGCTACGGCGGGACCTGCACCGAGCTCGACGGACAGCGGGTGTGCGCGGTGCCGTGCGGGGACTCGGGCAGTTGCCAGGAAGGCTACGCGTGCACGGCCCTGGGCGGCGCCTCGCGCTGCGTGCCGGTGACCCAGTCGTGCGTGTGCAGCGTGCGCACCAACGGGCAGGTGCGCACCTGCAGCGTGACCAATGCGCGCGGCGTGTGCTTCGGGCAGGAGATCTGCGACGCGAGTCGCGGCTGGACCGGGTGCTCGGCGCAGACCCCGGCGGCCGAGATCTGCAACGGCATCGACGACGACTGCAACGGGCGCGCGGACGACGGCGTGACCCCGCCCGCAGCCCCATGCGCGGTCAGCGTCGCGGGCGTCGGCACCTGCGGCGGCCTCTGGCTCTGCCAGGATGGCGACGGGGCCGGCCCGCTCGGCGTCGACTGGCGCTGCAACGCCCCGACCCCGACCGCCGAGCTCTGCAACTTCCTCGATGACGACTGCGATGGCGTGGCCGACGACGACTTCAAAGACGCGCTGGGCCGCTACGTCACCGACGAACACTGCGGCACCTGCGGGTCCAGGTGCGCGGGCAGTATCCCCAACGCCACGGCGAGCTGCCACGTCGGCCCGGCCGCCGGCGACCGTCCGCGCTGCGAGGTCCAGGCCTGCGCCCCGGGCTTCTACCAGGCCGGCCCGACGGCCTGCCTCCCGGTGAGCGACGACCTCTGCGCGCCCTGCGCCAGCGACGCCAACTGCCCGACGCCTGGTGACAGCTGCCTGAGCCTCGACGGCGGCAAGTTCTGCGGACGCGACTGCGCGGCGGGCAACGTCCACGGCACGGCGGCCGGGGTCTGCCCCAGTGGCTACCAGTGCAACACCGTGGGCAGCGGGCAGCAATGCGTGCCCACCTCGGGCTCGTGCTCGTGCCTCGCCGGCGACGCGGGGCGACAGCGCACCTGCCTTGAGAGCAACGACCTCGGCACCTGCTATGGCCAGGAGACGTGCAATCCCGCCGCCGGGTGGAGCGCGTGCAGCGCGCGCGTGCCGAGCACCGAGACCTGCAACGGCGTCGACGACGACTGCAACTCGGCCATCGACGACGTGCCCGGGCGGGGCGCTGCGTGCTCGAACACGAACGCCTTCGGCACCTGCCCCGGCGTGCGCGAGTGCACCGGCACGGCGGCGCTCACGTGTCAGGGGCGGGTGCCCGCGGCCGAGAAGTGCAACTACGAGGACGACAACTGCAGCGGCACGACCGACGAGGGCTTCGTCGGGCTCGGCACGGTGTGCACCCAGGGCAACGGAACCTGCCAGCGCTTTGGCGTGGTGGTCTGCGACGCGGCCGGCACCGGCACGCGCTGCAACGCGACGGCTGGCAATCCCACCGCCGAGAGATGCAACGGCCTGGACGACGACTGCGACAATCAGACCGACGAGGACTTCCCGCTGAAGGGTCAGGTCTGCGATACCGGGGTCGGCCAGTGCAAGGGCTTCGGCACCCAGGTGTGCAAGGCGGATGGCACGGGGACCGCCTGCAGTGCGGTCGCACAGCCGTCCGCCGCCGAGACCTGCGACCTCGTCGACAACGACTGCGACAGCCAGACCGACGAGGACTTCAAGAATGCCAACGGGCAATATGCCACGAATACGACCTGTGGCAATTGCTTCACCAATTGCACGACGATCTTCGCCAAGCCGAATGCCAGCGGCGCGTGCAACACCCAGGGCGCGGCCCCCACGTGCCAGATGGTGTGCACCAACGGCTATTTCGACCTGAACGGCGTGCCCGATGACGGCTGCGAGTTCCAGCTCGAGGCGGTCGCGGTGTATGTCGCGCAATCGGACGCGAGTGCCAAGGACGACGCTGGCTGCGGCGGCGGCCCGACCGCGACGGGCGGCGGGCGCTACCCGTGCAAGACCTTTGCGCAGGGGCTCGCGCGGGCGGCGGTGGCCGGCTCGGGCAAGACCAAGGTCCTGGTCGCGGGCGGGGCCTACAACGAAAATGTCACTCTCAGGAGCGGCATCAGCATCTATGGCGGATACAATCCGGTGAGCTGGGCGCGGAGTGCGCGCGCGAATCTCACAGCGATCTTCGGCGTGCAGGCGGCCGGACATCGCAAGACGGTCACGGCCGACGGCATCACCGCCACCACCGTCTTCGACGGCTTCACCGTCTATGGCCAGGTGGCCAGCGGCGTGGCCGAGAACAGCTACGCGATCTGGGTGCGCGCCTCGGGCTCGAACCTGAAGCTCACCAACAACGTCGTCTGGCCCGGCAGCGGTGGGCCCGGTCAGAACGGCAGCGGCGGCACCTCGGGCCAGGGCGGGGGCAACGGTGGCAGCGGCATCAACGCGTCCGAGCCGGCCGCGCAATATCAGTGCTATTCGGCTGCGTGCGAGGCGGGCTCGAGCAGCGGTGGTGCCGCCGGGACGAACCCGGGCTGCAGCGTCGGCACGGCAGGTGGGATGGGCGGCACGAGCCACTGCCCGGACTTCAACGAGGCCTCGAGCTTGTGCTCGGCGTCGGTCATCGCGCAGAGCCAGAACAACAACAACGGCGGCGGGCTCGGTGCGGGGGCCGGCGGTGGCGCGGCGGGGATCGGCGGCTGCGACTCGGTGATCGACGACATCGGCACGGAATGCGACTGCTTCGTTCCGAACTCGACCGCGGGTGGCTGCGCGCTGGGCCCCTATTCGAGCGAAGGCGGCAACGGCCAAAAGGGCGTGGCCGGGGCGGCCGGGGCGCGCAACGCGTCGGCCGTCGGTGCGGTCAATGCGAGCGAGTGGCTGGGCTTTGGCGGCGGCGCGGGTGGCGGCGGGACGGTCGGTGCGGGCGGTGGCGGCGGAGGCGCGGGCGGCGGGGTCGAGACCTATGGCGATTGCATCGGGTCGGGCTACACCGATTACGGGGGCAGCGGCGGCGGCGGTGGCGCCGGGGGCTGCGGCGGCAATGGCGGCGGAGGCGGAGGCGCGGGCGGCGGGGCCTTCGGCATCTTCGTGGTGTTCGGGGCCGATCCGGGCGCGAACGTGCCGGTCGTCTCGG
>JAEUKJ010000628.1 GCA_016792665.1 Deltaproteobacteria bacterium
CAACTGCCAGAAGACCTACCTCGCGCAGTCCGGCTCGCTCAACATCACGACCCTCTCGACCGAGGACAACGGCAAGCTCATCGGCACGCTGACCGGCGCGACCTTCGCCGAGGTCACGGTCGACGAGAACTACACCTCGACCGTGGTCGAGGGCGGCGCGACCTGGTGCGTCGACTCGTTCGCGTTCGACGTCACCGTCCAGTGATCAACGCCGAAGGCCTGGCGGAGCCAGGCTGCCCAACGGCCTGAGCACGCGGCCTCCGAGCTTCAGCGCAGGCGCTCGCAGGCCACCTTCGAGCCGACATCGCACCCCTTCGTGAAGGCGGCTCCGGCGCGCGCGGCGTCCTTCGGGACGCCCGTCGTGCCGCGTCGATAGAGGTCTCCCAACCTCACGCACGCGGCCCCGCTCTTCATCGCGCACAAGCGTTCGAGCGCGTCGCGGCGCGCCAGGCCACTCGGCGGCAGGCCCCAATCGTTGCCGACCATGGCGTCCACGTTCTCGCACGCGACCGTGAGTCCCTTCCTGCAGAGCCCCTCGAAGATCGACATGGCGTTCGCGCGGTCGACCTTCGCGCCGTTCTTTCCCTCGGCGTCGATAGCACCCACACTGAGGCAGCTCTCGTCGTCACCCTGGTCGCACGCCTTCGCGAGCGGCACGCGCGCGGCCTTCCAGTCCGCCGGTCCGCCGTCGCCCTTGAGCAGCATGTGGCCGTAGGACCCGCAGCCTTCGACGACCCCGGCCTCGCAGGCCTGCCCGAAGGCCGCGCGCGTCTGGATGCGCGAGGCCTCGACCCCGAGCCCCTGAGATCGCACGCGCGCCAGCGCAAGGCACGCGGCGCCGACGCCGTGGCCACATCCGGCCTCGAGGGGCCGAGGCCAACCGGGGAGTGCGAGGACCTCGGCGCGCTGGTCGCCGAGCGCTTCGACGAGGCCCGCACAACCGTCCGCCTTGCCCTCGGCGCAGTCGCTGGCCAGCGCCGCGATCCCGGGTGCCGCGGCGACGTCAGGCACGACCAGCGACGGGCTGGCTTCGGCAGGCTCTGGGAGGACTGCGACGGAAGGCGCGACCGGAGCCGACGCGGTCACGACCTCGGCGCTCGACGCGACGGTCGCGGGCGGCTTGTCGAAGGTCGCCGAGAGGAACGCGATCCCTCCGAAGACCAGCGCGATGATGGCCAGCGCCGCGCCGATGACGAGCCCCGCGACCAGGCCGCGACGCGCCGGCGACGCGTCGGTCAGTGCGCGCGGAGGGGGTGAGCGCGGTGCCACCTCATGCGGCCCGGCCAGGAGGCTGCGACAGCGCTGCGCGACCTGGCGCGCGGTCGGTCGCTCGGCGGGATCGAGCGCGCAGAGCTCGCCGAGCAGGGCGCGCACGTCGCGTCGCAGGCGCGGGATGCGGTCGAGCTCGGGGCGATTGTTGGCGTCGAGCAGTGCCTCGGGCGGACCACCCGCGGAGAGCACCCCCAAGGTCATGCCGAGCCCGTAGACGTCGGCCGCGGGGCCCGCCTGGCCGCGCATCTGCTCGGGCGCCATGAAGCCGAAGGTGCCCGCGACCGAGACCTGGGAGCTCGCGCCGGTGAGTGCGTCGACCCGCGCCGCGCCGAAGTCGATGAGCACGAGGCGGCCGTCGACGCGACGCATGATGTTCGACGGCTTCAGGTCGCGATGCACGACCGGCGGGTGGCGCTCGTGCAAGTAGGTCAGCACGTCGGCGAGCTCGACCCCCACCTGGAGGACCTCGTCGGTCGTGTAGCCGCGGGTCTTCCGCTCGACCTCGAGGTTGTCGCCGACGACGAGCTCCTGCGCGATGAAGCGCGCGTGGGCCCGCCCCTCACCCCATGAGAAGGCGCCGTAATGATGCGGGATGGCCGGGTGGTCGAGGGCCGCGAGCAGGTCGCCTTCGCGCGCGAAGCGGCGGTCGTCGTCGAGGCTCTCCATCGATGCCCATCGAAGTTCCTTGAGGCACACCGGCTCGCCGCCGGGCTCGCGCCGCGCGCGCCAGGTGACCCCGGTCCCGCCACGACCGAGCTCGCCCTCGAGCCGATAGGTGCCGGCCACCCGCGGGTCTTCGCCGCAGGCCTGGCACACGCGCGGCCTCCCGATCTCCCGCGCCCCACATGACGCGCACACCGTCATCGCTTCCATGTCGCCCCTATATCAGAGGACGCGCGCGCCCGCTCCCTTGCCGTCCGGCCCCGACGACGCGAACGACCAGCGCCTTTACATGTCTGCCACGCATGTCTCTTGCCCCTGACCAGCGACTGAGCAGGCGTATGTGGATCGGCCGTAGGGCCTTGTCTCGAGCGCTCGAGAGGGCGTGGCACAGGCCTTGCGAAGTGTCCTCGGGTCCGCGCCGCCCGCGACCGCGCGACCTCTCCCTCACGTCTGGAGCCCCCGATGCACCGACCCGTGCGTGTGCCGCACCTCCTCGCCCTCGCGCTGACCTCGGCGCTCGCGGCCTGCCCCCCGCTCGATCCGCCCGACCTCGCGACCACCAAGCTCGGCCCGATCGCCATCGGCTCCCACCTCGTCCTGGGCGATCGCAACGAGCCCGCGCTGGTGATCCTCGATGTCGACGATGGCCAGTTCGTCGGCCTGCGCCGGATCCCTCTCGAGACCGCGCCGTCGGCCATCCATGCCCTCCCGGGGAATACCGACCAGGCGGCGACGGCGGTCGTGGTGAGCGCCGAGAACCGAACCGTCGAGCTCATCGACGTCGACGACGCGACCGCCCCCGCGAAGAAGACGCTCCGGCTGAGTGCGCCCTTCGAGGGCCTGGCCCTCTCCCCCGACGGCCTCCGCGCCATCGCCTATCACCCGCCCGGGACCGCGAGCTCGGTCTTCCACAACACCGACGAGGTCGCGCTCCTCGACCTGTCCGCGGCCGCCACCGCCGATGACGCGGTCGTCTCGCGCACGCTCGCCTCGCTGGGTGGTGCCCCGCTCTCGGTGCACCTTTCGCCCGAGGTCGGCGGTCGCCGCTGGGCCTTCGTCCTGTCCGAAGAGCACGTCGCGGTCGTCTCGCTCGACAACCCGGACGTCGCCGAGCGTAGCGTGCCGCTGGTGTCGCTGACCTCGGGTGGGGCGCGCACGCCGACCGGGGTCGAGTTCGCGGTCGACGCCGCGGCCCAGACCCTCTGGGCCATCGTCGCCACGCGCGAGGCGAGCTCGATCTACGCGCTGGCGGTCTCGCCCGGGACGTCCACGGCGGTCGGCGAGAGCGACTTCGACGTGCGCCTCTCGCAGATCCCCGGCGTCGGCCCGGGCGGCGCCTCGACCCTGGTCGCGCTATCCGAGGGCACGACCAGCGGCCTCTTCACACTCACGACGCAGCCGGCCACCGGGCTCGTGACGCTCACCGACGTGGCGACCGCGACCGGGCAGTCCCTCTCGGTCCAGGTCGGCGTGAACCGCATCGTCCTCTTCCCCGGGCCAGAGGGTGCGCCGCAGGCCCTGGTGTGGAACGCGAGCACCGGCCTCAGCTTCCACGTCATCGATCTTGTCCGCATGTGGAAGGGGCAGAACCGCGCGTTCAAGTCGCGCGCGACCCGCGACCGCTTCTCGGGGCTGACCCCGATCCCCGGGACCTCGCGCTTCATCGCGCTGCACGCCGACTCGGACCGCGGCCTCTCGATCATCGACGCCGACTCCGACCGCGTGACCGGCTTTGGCCGCACCGGCACCGTGAGCGCCCTCGAGCTGTCGACCGACCTGAACCGCCTCTTCGTCCTGACGCGGCTCGGCAGCCAGAGCTACCTCGTGTCGGTCGACCTCGACACGCTGCACTCCGAGCCCGCGCCGATCCCCGATGGCGCCGACGGGCTCGTCATCCTGCCCGAGGTCACGACCGTCGCCGCCGTCGCCCATCGCCCCTACGGACAGGTCGCGCTTTGGCCGGCCGCGCTCACCACGCCCGACACGACGACGCAGCTCCTCGGCTTCCTGGCCGACGGCCTCTTCGATCGCACGCGCTGAGCGCGCCCCGGCGCGACCGAACCCGCAGCTCCCCGCCTCCCCTCCCCCGCTCTCGAGGTCTCCGATGTCGACTCCGACCCCGCACGCCCTGCCTCACTCGCGCGCCACGCATACGCTCACGACCTTCACCGCCCTCGCGCTGGTCGCCCTGGCGATCGGCATCCACACCCCGGCGCGCGCCGAGCGCGGGGACGTCGAGATCAGCGCCACCTCCGAGGCCACGCTCTTCGCGAGCGGGTCGACCTCGGCAACGACCTCGGACCGCGCCGCGTGGACCCCGCAGCTCCGCGTCGGCTACGCGCTCACCGACGAGGTGACGGCACTGCTCGGCTGGCGCAGCATGGCCACCCTGTCGCGCGGCGACTCGGGCTACGCGCTCGACACCGACGTCGAGATGGTCGTCGCCACGGTGCGCTGGAGCTGGCCCGTCAAGGCATGGTTCCGCGTCGACGCCGAGCTCGACCTCGAGGCCATGCACGCCGACTTCGAGCTCACCCTCGACAACCACCGCGGGTCCACCGGGAGCTGGGGCTTCGGGGCCGTCCCCAAGGTCGCGGCGGTCTTCAGCCTCGACCTCGAAGGCCTCACCCTCGACTTCCGCCTGCACGCCGGCTTCGCCCTCCGCACGGACCTCGCGGCCGACGGTCTCCACCTCTCCAGCGAAGCCGAGCCCGAGCAGGTGCGCCCCCTCGACCTCGGCGCGACCAACCTGTCGGGGTTCGTGTTCGGGCTCGGAGCGGCCTTCGTGTTCTGACGGTGACGCCTGTAAACCTCCGAGACCCCAGCGACGCCCGCCCTTTTCAAACCACTCCGTGCCCACCGTCCGGTGGAAGCGGCTGCGAATGTAGACACCGTCTACGTGCGAGGTCCCCGATGCGCCACGCCCCCTCGACCCCCTGGCCCCAGTCGTCCCGCGCCTTCCGTCTGGTTCCCCTCGCGCCGCTCGTCGCCCTGCTGGCGGCATGCGGCGACGATGCCGGCGCCTCGTTCTCGGACGTCGGCAACTGGCAGGACGTGACCAGCGACACCGCGTCCCCCACCGACACCAACGTCGGCGGCGACACCTGGGTCGACCCCGGTCCCGACACGACCCCGCCACCGCCCCCGCCCGAGGAAGAGGTCGACTTCGATCTCCGCACCCCCGAGGCCGGGCAGACCTTCCTCTACATCCCGTCGGCCGCGCTCGACGCGCTGGTCATCGTCGATGCGCGCAGCCTCGACGTGCACCTGGTCGAGGTCGGCCTGGTCCCGACCGTGGTCCGCGCCCTGCCCGGCGACCTCGGGGCCGTCGTGCTGAACGAGGGCTCGAGCGACGTCTCGATCGTCCGCCCCCTGCCGGCCGTCGGCGGCGTGGCACCCGACCCCGCCTTCTCGGTCGAGACCGTCCAGGTACTGGCCGGCGCGAACCGCCTCGAGCTCGCCCCCGACGGGAGCTTCGCCTTCGCCTGGTACGCCTCGCCCCGGGGCGCGACCTTCGCGTCCGGCAGCCTCCAGGACGTCACCGCGGTCGACGTCGCGGTCGGCCGTGAGGTCGCCTGGAACCTCGCGGTCGGCCTGCGCCCGAGCGAAATTCTCTTCGCCGACCAGGACCGCCTGGCGCTCATCGTGTGCGACAACGGGGTCAGTGGGATCCGCCTCGAGGCGCTCGATCGCGACGTCTTCCTGCCGCCGATCCCGACCAGCCCGGACGCATTCGAGACGCCCCTCGATCGCGAGATCGTACCGAGCCCCGACGGTCGCTACGCCTACGTCCGGAGCCTGAACCGCCAGGCGCTGGGGCGGGTCGACCTGCAGACCGGGGAGCTCTCCCTCCTGCCGCTGCCCGACTACGCGTCCGACCTCGAACTCACCGCCGATGGCCTCACCGCCGTGGTGCCGCTGAAGAACACCCAGCGGGTTGCGGTCATCGCGGTCGCCGACGCGTTCACGTGGACCGCACCCGAGCCCGAGCCCGAACCCGAGCC
>JAEUKJ010000665.1 GCA_016792665.1 Deltaproteobacteria bacterium
CTCTCCGCCCAGCCCGTCCCTCCGGCCTTCTCGCGCACCACCGCGATGAGCCTCGCCGCACCGGCCACCGCCGGCATCGTCCAGGTCGAGGTCTCGCTCGCCAGGATGACGGCCGGCTCGAGCTCGCCCACGGTCACATACCAACTCACGACCTGCTTGTCCGCGGACGCCTCATCGCCCAGCGCGACCTTCACCACCACGGCCGCACCGACCGCGACGTTGGCCGGCAGGGCGCCGCTCTCACCCGTCACGCCCAGCACCTCGGGGTTCTGCGCATCGCTGTCGGCGCTCACGAGCTTCACGGCCGGCAACGCCTCGCCGTCGGTCGCCTCCGCCCTCAACCACAGGCTCTCGACGCCGTCCGGCAAGGTCACCGTGAGCGGGTTGCCTTGCCCCAGCGCGACGGCCCCACTCGCGCAGGACAGCGGCTCGGTCGGCTGCCACGCGTCGCGGCAGTAAGACCACGCGATCGGCCCCGCCACCTCGAAGCTCAGCGCTTCGAGCACGTGTGACTCCCCGGGCGAGAGCGCCGCCGGGGTCGTGCGGATCGCCAGGATCCGCGGGCCGTCCAAGGTCTCGGCGGGCTTCATCTCGCACCCGCCGAGCGCCGCCAAGGTCATGATTCCGATGAGGTTCGCGCGTCGCACCGGCGGGAGGTGAGCACCGCCCGCACCCATGACAAGGGCAACCTCACCGGCACCGACCCTCGCCACGGTCGCGCCCGGGCGGCGCGGCGCCGCGCCTATCGCAGGAGGCAGCCGGTGTACGAAATCACCACGCGGCTCACGACCGCTCGCTCGGTCCCGTCGACCTCGGCCCGCTCGCGCTCGACGATCCGCCCGCTCGCGTCGTACGTGAGGCGTGTTTCGTAGGTCACGCGCGGCTCGTCGTAGAATGGCACATCGAACCAGATCTCGGTGACCATCGTCACGCGACCGGCGGCGTCATGCGTGGTCCACTCCTCGCGCGCCTCGTCGTCGCCGATGCGCACCCGCTGGCCCACGACCCGCCCCGCGGCGTCGCGCGCGATCCGCACCACGCGCTCTTCTCCCATCGGTAGCCACTCGGTCTGGAGGTCGGCGTCCTCGATGGTCATCCCGTCCCAGCGCGTTCCGGGCAGGCCGCGGCGCTCGCTCCAGGTGATGCGCTCCAGGCGCCATCGCGCCTTCACCGTCGCCAGCCGGCCGCGCGCGTCGTAGCCGAACGTGGTCAGCTCGTCGTCGACGGTGTTCCTGCCCTTCTTCCACGTCACGTGCCCGTTCGGGTCGTAGCGATAGGTGACCGACGACGTGTGGATCGTCCCGTCGTCGCGGTGCTCGCGTCGCGTCTCGCGCGTGACGTTGCCCTGGGCGTCGCGGCGGAAGGCCCGCTCATCGTGCAGCTGCGTCATGTCGGGTCGCCAGCCGATCTCTTGGGTCGCCGACCTGCGCCCCTTCGCGTCGTAGCCGTGCCGCAGCTCGGTGAGGCTCCCGTCCTTGCCGTACACCTCGACCTCGCGGCAGGGCGCCTCGGGCCCAGGCGAGGCCGGCCCCGCGACCGGGTCCATGGGGCGCTCCAGCGCGCTGCCGTCCCAGGTATCGTCCGCCTCGTCGTCGGCATGCGCCGCGTCGGTCTCGCGCCACCGCGTCCCGAGCGGGTGGCCCCAGCACCAGACCTCGCCGGCCGCGGTGCGTGCGCAGGTCGTCGACGTGCCCGCGTCGATCTCCGTCACGTCGCCCAACCCGGGGACGAGGACCGGCGTCGCGCTCGCGCCGCGGCCGTTGGGCCCGAGCTGCCCCGCCTTGTCATCGCCCCAGCAGCGCACGGTGCCATCCTGATGACGCGTGCAGAGGTGCCGCCCACCGACGGCGACCTCGACGACGGCGCTCGGCCCCGGGATGCGGATCGGCAAGGTCGCGAGGATCCCCTCGGGCAGCCCCAGCGGCGGCTTGTTGTCGTCCCAACAGTCCGCGCACCCCCAGCACGCGACCTCGCTGTCCTGCGTGACGGCGCACGCGAGGTCACCCTCGGCGTCGAGGTCCCGCGCACCCACCATGGTCTCGCGGCACCAGCTCGGGACCTTGTCTTCCTCGCCCTCGGCCGCCGCGCACGGCGCGTAGCTCGGGTTGCCGTCCGCGTCGACGAACGCCGCGCGCAGTCCCGTGCGGGCCGCCGTCGCCTGGGGCTCCTCGACCCAGGTCAGCGCGGGCCTCACCGCGGCCGGCTCCTCACCGTAGCCGCCGGCGCCTCCCGTGCCGCTCGACCCCGACTCGCTGGACGTCACGCACTCGATGCGACCCTCACGGGTCCGTCCGCAGAAGCCATCGCCGAGGGACGCGACCTGCACCAGCGGCGAGAATCTCCCGAGCGGTACCGGCCCGACCATGGCGTCGAGGATCGACACGCGCCCGCTCGCGTCCAACAATGTCGCTTGCGTCCAGCCCGCGGTCACCTGCTGGGTCCACGCGACGGGCCACGCGACCACCTCGGGGCGCTTCACGCTGGGCCAGTCGATCCCATCCTCGTCACCCGGCACCTGTCGGTAGCCGCCCCAACATGCGACAGATCTGTCGTCCATCAGCGCGCACGAGGTCGCGCCTCCGGCCGCGACGGCGATGGCCCGCCCGATCCCTTCCACCCGCACCGGCCGCGGCGAGGCGTCCTCGATGGGGCGCCCGAGGCGGAAGTGGCGCCCGTTGCCCCAGCACCAGACCTGCCCCTGCCGATCGACGGCGCAGGCGTGCTGACTGCCGACGGACAGATCGACGACCCCTTCGATCGGGACCCGGGTCGGGGTCGCGCCTTGCGGTCTCACGACGGCGGGAGCCGCCTCGGGGACCTTCACGTCGGAAGGCGGCGAGACTTCGGGCGCGACGGGCGCGTCGGGCGCGACCGGGGTCGACCCGCACCCGCAGAGCCAGAGGGCCAGGACCGTGGGGGTGGTCATCGTCTTCATGCGGGGACTCCGAGGGCGCTGACTTGCGCGTGGCGCGCCATGGCCTGGGCGATCTCGTGCTCGGCGATCACCGTCGAGCTCGCGCCGTGGCTCTCGAGGTGCAAGGTGCCATCCTCGGCCACTGTGCGCGCGACGATCTCCAGGCTGGGGTTGGCGGCGCGCGCCAGACGGACGACCTCGCCGGACTCGAAGAGGTCGGGGATCGCCACCAGCAAGAGCGAGGCGTGCTCGATGCGCGCGGAGGCGAGGACTCCGTCCGCGGCGGCGTTGCCGTAGATCGCCGCGATCCCCGCGGCCTCGATGGCGGCGATGTGCTCGGGCTCGTGGTCGACCACGATGAGGGGGCGGCCCATGTCGCGAACGGCCTCGGCGATGCGGCGGCCGACCCCGCCGTAGCCGACCAGGACCACGTGCGCGTCGCGGTCGCAGACCGGGGTGTCGGCCGCGCATCTTCGTCGCCAGCCGACCAGGACCTTCGGGACGAAGAGCATGCCGACCGAGGCGAAGGCGAGCACGGCGAGCGTGAAGACCTCGCGTGAGCCGACGCGCGCGATGCGCTCGAGGGGCCAGCGGATGGCGCGCCGCCCCACGACGAGCATCAGCGCGACGAAGCCGGCCATCTCGAGGAGCACGATGCCGACGTTGAGGAGCACCGAGCGCGACGCCTCGGTGCCTGTGCCCTCTGCGGGCGGGGTGAGGACGGGGATCAAGACGAGCGCCAAGACCATCGAGAGGACGACCACGAGCCGCGCCATGGCGATACGGCCGCGCTCGGTGGCGAGGATGCGGCGCTCTTCCCGGGCGCGGAGCAGCGCGACGGTGCTCGCGACCGACAGCCCCAGGCCGAGGATGATGCCCGCGCCAAGGGACCAGCCGAGGAGGCCGCCGAGCGACGTCGCGATGGCGAACTGCACGAGGGCGCCCGGCACAGCGAGGCGCTTCACCGAGAGGAGGTCCTTCATCGAGAGGTGCAGGCCGACGCCGATCCCAGGACCAGCGCGGCGCCGAGGCCGACCGCGATGGTCGCGATGAGGGGTGTATCGTGGGGCAAGGTTCCTCCGTCGGCGTGTGGTTCTCAAACAGCGGGGTCGTGTTGCCGGCGCGGACACGATCGCGCGCGACGATAACCGCTCGCCCCGGGGCGGGCCAAGGTTCAAGTGCGCGCGGGGACGATCCGCGGTGCGCGTCGTGCGGTCGGGCCCGATGTGGGCGCGCGCTCAGGGCGTGGACTTCGGGCCCTTCCTGACGGTCTCGACGGGGAGCTGCTCGAGCTCGACGCCGAGCCCATAGAGGCGCGCCTCGATGAGCGTGCCGTCGGGCGCGAGGTAGTACCAGAGGCCGTGCGCCTGTCCGTCATAGCGCGCGCCGATCACCTGCGGCATGCCGTCGGGGTAGTAGACCACGAAGGGGCCGGTCTCGG
>JAEUKJ010000114.1 GCA_016792665.1 Deltaproteobacteria bacterium
GTGGTGGATGTGCCGGCCTTGAAGCCGCAGCTCCGCGATGGCAAGGCGGTCGAGCCGATCATCGATCTGGACGAGCTCCAGCCCGTCTACGGCGAGGCGCTGCCCGACACCCTGGGGCTCAGCGCGTTCTCGCCGGAGACGCCCTACAAGAACATGATCCTCACGGGCGACCAGCTCTTCGCGGGGCTCGGCTTCGAGGGCGCATGCTTGTCGGCGCTGCAGGCGATCGCTCACACGCAAGAGCGCGTGAAGCTCCGGAGTGGGCTCCGCGGGGACCGGTCGCTGGTCTGAGACCCGTCGCAGAATCGGGTCCTGTCCACCGCGCGCTGCCGGCGCGCGAGGTGTCTCACACCCTCATGAAAGGCGGCTCAGGTCGATTCTTGACATTGTTGGTCAACTTTCATTCTTGACATTGTTGGTCAACAAACGCACCTTGCCTCTCGTGACGCTGAACCCCTGCCGCTGTTGTTGTCCCGAGGCCGCCCGTGAGGCTGGCCGCTCGGGACTTCGCGTCGGCTGAGAGAGCGACGCCCCGGGGGAAACGACGCCGAAGACGTCGACCCTCGAGAGAATGAACCCAGAGCCGCTGACCTCCCACACGGGCTTGCGAGACGCGTGCTCGGGACCCGCGCCGCTCGCACTCACCATCGAGGTCCTTCGAGAGGTCGAGATGCACATCGGACTCATTGGTGGTGTGGAGCGTACCGAGCCTGTCTATCGCGCCCAGGCCGAGGCGCGTGGGCACAGCTTGCAGTTCCACTCGGGGCACGTGCACGGGCGCGGTACCGCTTCGCTCGAGCAGATCGCCCGCACGGCCGATCTCGTCATCGTCGCGACCGACGTGAACAGCCACGGCGCGGTCCAGCTCGCGCGTCGCCTCGCGCGTCGTGAGGGCGTCCCGATGGTGCTCTTGCGGCGCTGCAGCCCGAGTCGGCTGGCCGAGATCCTGGACGAGCTCGACCGCACGGGGCGCATCGCGAGCTGAGCTCGCGGCGACCGCGGGGCCGGCGTTGGTCGCTCGGCGCGCAGTCTCGCGGGCGAAATCTGGTCGTCTTTCTGAGGAGTCGATGTCGATGGAACATGCGTGGTCGGCCCTGCTGGGCGGCGTCTTGATCGGGTTGGCAGCGGCGCTGCATCTGTTTGCGCAGGGGCGCATCGCGGGAATCAGCGGCCTCCTCGGCGAGTCCTTGCGCGCGCCGTTGGCCGACGGGGGCGTGCGCTTGTCGTTCCTCGGCGGGCTCGTCTCGGTCGGGATCGCCGCGGCCCTGGTCCTCGATCACGCGACGACCAATGCAGTCGCGCCGCTCGGCGTGGTCGTCGTCGGGGGCCTGCTGGTCGGGTTCGGCACGCGCCGCGGCAACGGCTGTACGAGTGGACACGGCGTCTGCGGCATCGCGCGCTTCTCGCGCCGGTCGATCGTCGCCACCGGGATCTTCATGGCGACAGCGGCCCTCACGGTGTTCCTCACGCACCACGTCTTCACGAGCGGAGGCTTCCGATGACCGTCGCGCCGTCCACGATTCCGACGGGCCTCGTCGCTTCGCCGGCGCTCGCGCGCAACGTCGCGGGCTTCCTCTCCGGCGTCCTCTTCGCGGTTGGCCTGGTCGTGTCGGGCATGACGCGGCCCGATAACGTCATCGGCTTCCTGGATGTCGCGGGCGACTGGAACCCGTCGCTGGCCTTCGTCATGGGTGGGGCCATCCCGGTCTATGCCATCGCCTATCGCCTGTCGCGGCGTCGGTCGGCTCCGCTGCTCGTGCCCGCGTTCGACCTCCCGACGCGCACGCGCCTCGATGGGGACCTCGTGTCGGGTGCGGCGATCTTCGGGATCGGCTGGGGTCTGGTCGGGCTGTGCCCGGGGCCGGCCGTGGTCGGCGCCGGCTCGGGGCTCGTCACCGCCCTCGTCTTCGTCGCGGCCATGCTGGTCGGCATGGCCGTCGAACAGCGCCTCCCTCGTCGCGGCACCGTCTGACCGCGACGCGTTTCAGCCCGAAGGATCCAGAGAACTCATGGCCGATCATCCGTCACGCCTCGCCCTCGGCGACATCGCTGCGCGCCAGCTCGCCACCACCACCAAGACCGCTGTCCAGCAGCCGGCGATCACCCCGCGCTGGGTCGTCAGCCTCCTCGAGTGGGTCCCGGTCGAGTCCGGCACCTACCGCATCAACCGGGTCCGCTCGGCCGCGCCGATCGACGTCGTGTGCGGCGCGCGCGACGAGCGTCCGCTGCCCGAGACCTTCGTCGACTACGAAGAGAAGCCGCGCGAGCACGCGCTGAGCGTCATCTCGACGGTGGTCGACGTGCACACGCGCGTGTCCGACCTGTACTCGAACCCGCACGACCAGATCAAAGAGCAGCTCCGCCTGACGATCGAGGGCGTGAAGGAGCGGCAGGAGGCCGAGCTCTTCGTCAACGACGACTACGGCCTCTTGAACCAGGCCATCGCGACCCAGCGCTTGAAGACGCGCAAGGGCCCGCCGACGCCCGATGACCTCGACGAGCTCATCACCAAGGTCTGGAAGGAGCCGACAGTCTTCCTCGCGCACCCGCGCACCATCGCGGCCTTCGGGCGCGAGTGCACGCGCCGTGGCGTGCCGCCGCCCACCGTGACTCTCTTCGGCTCGCCGTTCATCACGTGGCGCGGTATCCCGCTCATCCCGTCGGACAAGATCCCGGTCACCGAGGCCAACACCTCGTCGATCCTGCTCGTGCGCATCGGCCAGAAGAAGCAGGGCGTCGTCGGCCTCTTCCAGCCCGGCCTGCCCGGCGAGCAGACCCCGGGCCTGTCGGTCCGC
>JAEUKJ010000720.1 GCA_016792665.1 Deltaproteobacteria bacterium
ACTTCGTCGGTCAGCCCGACGGCAGCTCGACCACCGGCGGCCTCAACCTGCTCGGTCGCCTCGACTTCCTCGAGGGCAAGCACGATTGGCGTAACACCCTGAAGATCAACGAAGTCTTCACGCGCACCCCGATCATCGACGACTTCGTCAAGACCATCGACCAGCTCTACTTCGAGTCGGTCTACTACCTCCGCGCCTCGGAGAAGTTCGGTCCGTTTGCGAGCTTCAAGCTCGAGACCTCGATCCTCGAGGGCCGCGACGTCCGCCCGACCAAGGTCGACTACACGCTCGACGGCGCGCCCATCGCCACCGGTCAGAGCTCGATCAAGCTCACCGACGGGTTCAAGCCGATGGGCTTGAAGCAGGCCCTGGGCCTCTTCTGGAGCCCCATCTCCCAGAAGACCGTCGAGCTCGACTTCCGGGTCGGTGTCGGTGCCAGCGAGACCCTGGCCGACGGGGCGCGCATTGCCGCCGACGACGCCGCGACTCCGGCCATCGAGCTGACGTCCCTGAAGGACGTCATCCAGGCCGGTGCCGTCATCGGGGTCGAGGCCAAGGGCGAGCTCGAGGAGGGCCGCGTCAATTACACGGTGCGTGCCGAAGTGATGATGCCGTTCATCAACGACGACCCGCAGGACCGAAGCCCCGTCGACCTGACCAACGTCGACATCGGCGCGAAGCTCGGCTTCAAGCTCTTCTCGTGGGCCTCGCTCGACTACGAGATGAAGCTCCTCCGCCTGCCCCAGCTCGTCGACGCCTGGCAGATCCAGAACAACCTGCTGCTCACGTTCAGCTACGCCCTGGTCGACTGATCATCGCTCGGGCCCTCGCGGTCACCACCCGAGGGCTCGACGATGGCCTGACCATCGTCCGGCTCGGGCCCTCGCGGTTCACCACCCGAGGGCTCGACAACGGCCAGCCACTTCCCGAGCGGGCATCCAAAGGCCCGCCCCCGCGCCTTCCACGAGAGCCGACAGCCGCAGATTTTGCAGTCGTCGTTCCACCTCTCGGGGCACGCGTGACAGAGCTCGAGGCGCCTCTGATATTGCGCCTTGTCGACGGTCGTCAGGCCGTCGCCGACGAAAGCCTTCAAGGACCGGGTCAGGTTCCAGACCCGGCTCAAGAGGTGCGGGCGCTTGTTGCGCAGGATCTCGCGCGTCAGGTCGCGCGGCTCCTGGTCGCAGAACAGCCCGGTCGCGCGGCACTCGTCGCAGGTCGCCTGGTCGACGCCTTCGGGGACCGCGAGCTGCGGGTGATGGCAGATGCGGCGCCCGGTGGGCAGGGTCGGTCCGCGATGCCGGCAGGTGGGCAATGCGCTCATGGGCGGCGCGAGCTGCAAGAGCCAGGCCCCGCCCTCGCGGCGACGCTCGGCGCGCAGGTCGTGCCTCGCTCGGGCGCGCGCCGTCCGTCCCGCCGCTCACACTCGGCCCGTCACACTCGGCCCGTCGGTGTCGACCGGCACGCCCAGCCTGTCGAATCGCGCACAGTCCTCGCCGAAGGCCTGGCGCAGGCAGCGCACGGTGCTCAGCGTTCGAGTCGCTCGATGCCGCGCCGCTCGATCCAGAGGTAGCGCACCGTGAGGCTCAGTGCCGCCGCCATGAGCCCGGCCGTGAGCCCATACCAGAGCCCGTGCAGCCCGAGGCCGCCCTCGTAGCAGAGGAGGACCGCCACCGGGAAGCCGACGCCCCAGTAGCCCACCACCGTGAGGATGAAC
>JAEUKJ010000722.1 GCA_016792665.1 Deltaproteobacteria bacterium
CGACGAGGGCACGGTGTGCCTCGGAGGCCTCCGACGACCTCGAGGTTCGACGCCCGCGTTCGAAGGACGCGGCGTCGAGACCTCGGTTCCTGTCCGTCCCGAGCGAAGCTCGGGGCGGCCAGGGACAGGGAGGAGGAGCCCCGAAGCCACCGCGCCCGGTGCTCTCACCGCCCGAGTTCACCGCCAGCTACGCACGAGAAGCGCCGATCGACGAGGGCACGGTGTGCCTCGGAGGCCTCCGACGACCTCGAGGTTCGACGCCAGCGTTCGAAGGACGCGGCGTCGAGACCTCGGTTCCTGTCCGTCCCGAGCGAAGCTCGGGGCGGCCAGGGACAGGGAGGAGGAGCCCCGAGGCCACCGCGCCCGGTTGTGTGGCCGTCGTGAGCTTCAAGATCCTGTGCCTCACGTGTCGGGCCTTCGATCTTGACGACGCCCATTCGGTCGTGACATTGACCCCACACAAATAGGACCTCCCAGGTCCCATTTGATCATCTCCAAGGTTGGCGCGGGTCGGGCATCCCGTAGCCGCCTCGGGACAACCGGGCATGAGACCGATGTCGACGACCCTCGAGACGGTTCAGGAGCGGATCCACCGCGGCTATGAAGCGGGCTTCATCACCGAGGTCGAGTCCGACGTCGTCCCGGCGGGCCTCGACGAGTCCGTCGTGCGCCTCATCTCGGCCAAGAAGGGCGAGCCCGAGTGGCTCCTCGACTATCGCCTGAAGGCCTTCCGCGCCTGGCGTGAGATGACGCCCCCGCACTGGGCCCACGTCCAGCACCCGCCGATCGACTTCCAGGCGATCTCCTACTACTCCGCCCCGAAGCCGAAGAAGACCCTGGCGTCCCTCGACGAGGTCGACCCCGAGGTCCTCAAAGCCTACCAGAAGCTTGGGATCCCGCTGGAAGAGCAGAAGATCCTGGCCGGCGTCGAAGGTGCCGGCGAGCCTACCTCGCGTCCCGGCCTCCCGGCTCCCGTGCCCGGTCGTCCCCAGGTCGCGGTCGACGCGGTCTTCGACTCGGTCTCGGTGGTGACGACCTTCAAGCGCGACCTCGCCAAGGTCGGGGTGCTCTTCATGAGCTTCTCGGAGGCCGTCAAGGAGCACCCCGAGCTCGTGCGAAAGCACCTCGGCTCGGTCGTCCCGCACACCGACAACTACTATGCGGCTCTCAACGCTGCGGTCTTCTCCGACGGGTCCTTCGTCTACGTGCCGAAGAACACGCGCTGCCCGATGGAGCTCTCGACCTACTTCCGCATCAACGCGAAGGGCACGGGCCAGTTCGAGCGCACCCTCATCGTGGCCGAGGACGGCGCCTACGTCTCCTACCTCGAGGGCTGCACCGCCCCGCAGCGCGACGAGAACCAGCTCCACGCGGCGGTCGTCGAGCTGGTCGCGATGGACCAGGCCGAGATCAAGTACTCCACCGTGCAGAACTGGTACCCCGGCGATGCCGAGGGGCGCGGCGGCATCTACAACTTCGTCACCAAGCGCGGCCTCTGCCGCGGCAAGGGCTCGAAGATCTCCTGGACCCAGGTCGAGACCGGCTCAGCCATCACCTGGAAGTACCCGTCGTGCATCCTGCAGGGGGACGGCTCCGTCGGCGAGTTCTACTCGGTCGCGCTGACGACCAACCACCAGCAGGCCGACACCGGCACGAAGATGATCCACATCGGCAAGGACACCCGCTCGACCATCGTGTCGAAGGGCATCTCCGCCGGCCAGGGCAAGCAGACCTACCGCGGCCAGGTGAAGGTCCTGAAGTCCGCCGCCAACGCGCGCAACCACACGCAGTGCGACTCGCTCCTCATCGGCGCGCGCTGCAAGGCCGACACCGTCCCCTACATCGACGTCAAGAACGCCACCGCGCAGATCGAGCACGAGGCGACGACCTCCAAGATCTCCGACGACCAGCTCTTCTACTGCCAGAGCCGCGGCCTCGACCCCGAGAACGCCGTCTCGCTCATCGTCAACGGCTTCTGCCGCGAGGTCTTCCGCGAGCTCCCGATGGAGTTCGCCGTCGAAGCCCAGAAGCTCCTCGAGCTGTCCCTCGAAGGCGCGGTTGGGTAGCGCCCTCCGGCACCTCAACGAGCCTCGCGACTCCCACTCTTCGAAGGTCCGCATGACCCCGCTCCTCTCGATCGACAACCTCTCGGTCTCGGTGACCAGCCAGCGCGGCGAGCCCCGCCCCATCCTGAAGGGCCTCTCGCTCACCGTGAACGCGGGCGAAGTGCACGCCATCATGGGCCCCAACGGCTCGGGCAAGTCGACCCTGTCGCACGTGCTCGCCGGCCGCCCCGGCTACGAGATCACCGGTGGCTCGGTGAGCTACCTCGGCCAGGACCTCCTCGCCCTCGCCGCGCACGAACGCGCCCACGCCGGCGTCTTCCTCGCCTTCCAGTACCCGGTCGAGATCCCCGGCGTGCAGAACCGCATCTTCCTGCGCTCGGCCCTGAACGCGCACCGGAAGGCCCGGGGCCTGCCCGACCTCGACGCGGTGAAGTTCCTGAAGCTCCTCAAGGAAAAGGCCGCGCTGGTCGAGATGGACATGGAGCTCACCAAGCGCGAGGTGAACTTCGGCTTCTCGGGCGGCGAGAAGAAGCGCAACGAGATCCTCCAGATGGCGCTGCTCGAGCCGCGCCTGGCGCTGCTCGACGAGACCGACTCGGGCCTCGACATCGACGCCCTGAAGGCCGTCGCCAGCGGCGTCAACGCGCTGCGCTCGCCCGACCGCGCGATGATCGTCGTGACCCACTACCAGCGCCTCCTGGACCTCATCGTCCCCGACGTGGTGCACGTCCTCATCGACGGCAAGATCGTCAAGACCGGCGGCAAGGACCTCGCCCTCGAGCTCGAGGACAAGGGCTATGACTGGCTCCGCGAGCAGGCCGCCTGACATGAGCGCGCTCACCGCCCTTCGCAGCGACGCCCTCCTCCGCTGGCAGCGCCTCGGCTGGCCGACCACGCACGCCGAGGCCTGGCGCAACTTCTCGACCAAGCCCCTCCAGGCCCTCGACCCGGCCGCCGCCCCGCTGCCGTCCCCCACGCCGGCCGCCTTCATTGCTCGCGCCCAGACCTGGCCGACCCCGCGCGCCGTCTTCGTCGACGGTCGCTTCGACCCCACGCTCTCGGACCTCACCGACCTCGTCGCGGCCGGCGCTACCCTCGGCGCGCTCGCCTCCGACGACCTCGCCGCCCCTCGCGTCGACGCGCTCGTGCCCGCCGACGGCGCCCTCGAGGCCCTGAACGCTGCGTACCTCACCGACGGGCTCGCGCTCTCGATCCCGCCTGGCGTCGCGGCCGGTGTCGTACACGTCGTGCATCTCAGCTTCGGCGCCGGTACCTCTCACGTGCGGCACCTGGTCCACCTGGGCGAGGGCGCCTCGCTCACGCTCGCGCACCACCACGAAGGCGAGGACACCTCGGTTTCCGTGGGGTCGGGGCTCGCCGCGGCCCATGCCGACGGCCTGGCTCCGTCGCCGCTCGCCCGCGTCGCCAACATCGTCCTCGAGCTCGACCTCGCCGCGGGCGCCTCCATCCACCTCGGCAAGACCGTCGCCGAGTCGGCCCGCGCTGCCCACCTCGAGGCCGTCCACGCACGCCTCGCGGCCGGCGCGACGCTCCATACGTTTACGCTCTCGCTCTCGGGCGAGCGCGTGCGCACGGGCATCACGGTCACCCTCGCGGGCCCCGGCGCGTCGGCATCGGTCGACGGGCTCTACCTCGGCACGGGCCAGGCCCGCCTCGATCACGTCACCGCGATCCGCCACGCGGCGCCCGACACGACCTCGTCGGAGACCTGGGCCGGCGTGCTCGACGGCCGCTCGGAGGGCGGCTTCCAGGGGCTCATCCAGATCGACCGCGACGCGGTCCGCGCGTCCACGCGCCAGCTCACGCGCACGCTCTTGCTCTCCGACGACGCCCTTGCCCACGCCAAGCCCGAGCTCCACATCGACTGCGACGACGTCGCGGCGTCGCACGGCGCCAGCGTCGGCCAGCTCGACCCGAACGAGCGCTTCTACCTCGCCTCGCGCGGCATCCCGCCCGAGCTCGCGCAGAAGATGCTCGTCCAGGCCTTCATCAAGAAGGCCCAGGCGGTCGCACCGGCCGCGCTCCGGGACGGTCCGCTCGGCTTCGACCGCGCCATCGCGCAGGCCCTGGCGCTCGACCTCGGTGACGATGCGGCGTTGCTCGCCGACCTCGCGGCGCCCACCGACGCCGACGCCCCGAAGGACGACGTCCATGTCGCATGATCGACCCTCGGGCGAAGTCGTGCTGCCTTCGGTGGATCCTCGGCCGCGCTTCGACGTCGACGCGATCCGCGCCGAGTTCCCGGCCCTGCATCAAGAGGTCAACGGTAAGCCACTGACCTACCTCGACAACGCCGCCTCGAGCATGAAGCCGCGCGCCGTTCTCGACGCGATGGCCGCCTTCTACGAGCGCGACTACTCCAATGTACATCGCGGTGTACACACGCTGTCCCAGCGCGCCACCACCGCCTACGAGGAGGCACGCCAAGACCTTGCGACCTTCCTCTCGACCACCCCCGACGAGGTCGTCTTCACGCGCGGCACGACCGAGGGCCTGAACCTCGTCGCCAACGCCTGGGGCAGGACCTTCCTCCGCCCCGGCGACGAGGTCGTGCTCTCGCGCATGGAGCACCACTCCAACATCGTGCCGTGGCAGATGGCCTGCCAGGCCACCGGCGCGACGCTGGTCGTCCTGGAGATCGACGACCACGGACAGATCGCCGCCGGCGAGATCGAGTCCAAGATCACCGCGCGCACGAAGGTCGTCTCGACCAGTCATGTGTCCAACGCGCTCGGCACGGTCAACGACATCCCGAGGCTCGCTGCTGCGGCCCACGCAGTCGGCGCCTTGATGGTCGTCGACGGCGCGCAGGGCGTGCCGCATGGCCCGGTCGACCCACGCGCGCTGGGCGCCGACTTCTACGCGTTCTCGGGCCACAAGATGTTCGGCCCCACGGGCATCGGTGTCCTCTGGGGTCGCCGCGAGCGCTTGGCCGCCATGCCGCCGTGGCAGGGTGGGGGAGACATGATCCGCTCGGTCTCCTTCGAGCAGACGACCTACGCCGACGGGCCCGCCCGCTTCGAAGCCGGGACCCCGGCAATCGGCGAAGCCATCGGCCTCGGCGCCGCAGCGCGCTGGCTGATGTCCAAGGACCTGGCCGGCATCGCCGCCCACGAAGACGCCCTCCTCGCCTACGGCCACGCGCGCCTCGCCGAGGTCCCCGGCCTGCGCATGATCGGCACCGCCCCGAACAAGAAAGCCGTCCTGGGTTTCGTCGTCGACGGCGTCCACCCTCACGACCTCGGCACCCTGCTCGACATGGAAGGCGTCGCCGTCCGCGTCGGCCATCACTGCGCCGAGCCGGTCATGCGCCGCTTCGGAGTGCCTGCCACGACCCGCGCCTCGCTCGCCCTCTACTCGACGCCCACCGAGATCGACCGCCTCGTCGCCGCCCTCCACAAGGCGCTGTCCATCTTGAGCTGACGTCTCGGGCACCGCGGTCGTGGCCCGACTGCGCACGGAAGGCGAAGTTACACCCAGCAACATGTGGGTTGACCCGCGCTCGCGCCCAGCCCATGCTCCGCGCTCGACGTTGTTTTGCGGCACGCGTCACGAGCCGTTCCCACCCGAGGCGACCATGTTCATGCGGACGGTCCTCTTTGTCTTCGCCCTCACGGCCACCGCGCACGCGGTCGACCCCGGGCCGAAGAAGCTCCCGAATGGCACGGGCGACGGCTATGCCGACTTCGCGACCGACGCGTTCGGGGCCTTCGCATCAAGCGAGTGCGGCGGCGGCTTCAACGCCGACGGGTCGCCCAAGGCCCCGGGTGCCGCCGAGTTCGACCCGTACAACGCGGTCACCAACCGCGCCAAGGGCGGCCTCACCTGCAACGTCCGCATCCACATCTTCTCGCTGGATGACGACACGCCGCGCGTTCGGCAGGTCTTCGCGCAGGCGCCCCTGACCTGGCAGAACGGCAACCCCAACTACCCCGACGGCACGCCCGTCGCCCCGGCCATCCGCCCCGCCGACCTGGTCGCCGACACCTGGCTCGGCCCCAACCAGAGCGTCCGTCGTACCCGCTTCTACCCCTACCTCTTCCCCGGGCTCCAGGTCGACCTCGACCAACGCGCCTCGTGCGCGACCCTGACCCAGGTCTATCGCTTCACCAACACGGGCGCGACGCCGGTCCGCTTTCGACTCGTGCAGCTCAGCGACACGGACCTCGGCTTCGGCTCGAACTTCACGAACAACTGGGGGCGCATCCTCACGACCGACGCACTCACGTCCTACATCTACAACAACGCCAAGGACGTCGGGCTGCTCATGCGTGCGCGCATGGACTTCGACACCTCGTTCGAGGGGCGGCGCGTGAAGGTCCAGTCGACGGCGGCCTGGGACTTCATGCGCACGACCATGTACTACGGGTTCCCGACCGGCAGTGCCGCGCACGAGACCCCGCGCTGCCTCGCGAACCCGAGCGCCAGCGGCTGCCCGACCCCCAACCACCTGAACAAGATCTTCCGCGCGCCCTCGACCAGCGGCCCGAACCAGTACTACATCGCGCCTGACGGTGGGGCAGGGCTCGAGCTGGACGGCGACACCGACAGCGACAGCTGGTCGGACGTGAAGGGCGACGTTGCGCAGAGCCTCCAGTCCGTCATCGTCATCCCGCCGGGCGAGAGCCGTGAGTACCGCACGCACTACGAGGCGATCCCCGCCTACTGCCGCATCATGACCGACGCCGGCTTCGACAAGGTGGTCGCGGTCGCCGCCGCGAGCGCCTGCGCCACGACCGTCACCCTCGACGCGGGCGCCTCGACCATCGAAGGCGGCGGCGCCTCGACCTACACCTGGTACGACCAATACGGCACCCAGGTCGCCACCGGCCTCAGCGCGACCGTCTCGGTCCTCGGCGCGGGCGAGCACCGCTTCGACCTCCAGGTCTGCAACGCCGCCGGCACCTGCGACGTCGACTTCGTCGTCGTCAACGCCACCGACCCCAACGGCGAGTGCCTGGACACCGACGGCGACGGCGTCATCGACACGCTCGACCTCGACGACGACGACGACGGCATCCCCGACGTCGACGAGCTCGCCACCGACTCGGACGGCGACGGCCTCATCGATCAGCGCGACCTCGACACCGACGCCGACCACGTCCCCGACCTCATCGAGGGCGACGACAACGGCCACGGCCACACCTCGCGCGAGTACCTGGACGCCAACGGCGATGGCCGGATCGATCTCGCGCTGAAGGTCGATCTCAACGGCAACGGCTGGGACGATCGCTTCGAGGCCGACTCCCCCGAGCTCCCCGACTTCGACAACGACGGTACCCCGGATGTCCTGGATCGCGACGACGATGCGGACCAGATCCCGACCTCCCTCGAGTGCCCCAACGGCCGCCCGTGTCCCGCCAACGCGGCCGGCCAGCCCGACTACCTGGACGTCCTCCGCTTCGCCTGTGACGACCTTTACGCCGTCACCAGCGACGCCTCGCTGGGCCTCGGTGGCACGACGCTCGGCACCTGGAGCACCGACCCGAACGTGCTGTCCGCCGTCGCGCGTGACGGACGTACCGGTCATGTCTACGTCATCGACGCGACCGGCGCGCTTCGCCGCGTGACCCCCGGCAGCGAGGCGACGCTTGCGACGACAGCGCTCATCGGCGTGCGCGCCCTGACCTTCCGCCCCGACGGTGTGCTGGTCGCGGCCGTGCCCGCGGCGTCGACCACGACCTTCTACGCGCTCACCTTGGCGGGCGCGCTCACGACCCTCGACACCGTCGATGGCGTCGTCGGTGACCTCGCCTACGATGCTGCCGGTCGGCGCTTCTACACGCGCGTCTTTGGCGCCGCGAACCAGCTCATCACGCCGACCGCGACCGTGGCGCTCGCGAGCCCGGTCTCGGGCCTCGCCTTCCAGTCGAACGGGACCTTGCTCGGCCTGACGCTGGTTTCGGGCGTCCTGCGCG
The DNA here is from genome assembly GCA_016792665.1 of Deltaproteobacteria bacterium. Classification (GTDB taxonomy): domain Bacteria; phylum Myxococcota_A; class UBA9042; order PHBI01; family PHBI01; genus WYBB01. The sequence continues at coordinate 8,006 of JAEUKJ010000722.1, forward strand.
TCAACGTCATCAACCCCACCAGCGGGGCGCTCACGTCGAGCTTCGAGCCGACCCGCAACTGGCGCCCGCCGGTCACTCCCTCGGCCGTCTTCGACCTCGCGCTGTGCCCGCCGAACCTCCCGCCCGAAACCGCCCCAGACGCGGTCGTGACCCCATTCCAGAGCGCGGTCACGGTGAGCCCGTTGGCCAATGACAGCGACGCGGACGGCGTCCTCGTCCCAGCGACCCTCACCGCCGGAGCCCCCTCGGTCGCCGGCGCCACCGTCGCCGCCGCGGCCCCCGGCACCTTCCTCGTGACGCCCCCCGCGGGCTTCGTCGGCACCTTCACGTTCCCGTACTCCGTGGCCGATGACGACGGCCTCTCGGCCACGGGCCTCGTCACCGTTGTCGTCGCCCCGCACGCCGTGGCCGACACTGCGACGAGCACGCAGTGCGACCCGCCCTCGACCCTCGACCTCGCCGCCAATGACACGAGCCACCCCGACTCGGTCCTGGCCCTCGTCGCTGCCCCCGCCTGGGCCAGCCTCGCGGGCTCGACGCTGACGCTCGCGCCCGACCACCGCACCTTCGGCTCGTTCGAGCTGACCTACACGAACTGCTACAGCGCGGCCGGTATGACCGCCTGTCATACCGCGTCCATCGCCATCACCATCGAGGCGCTGCCGTGCTGCGGCGTCCCGACCGACGAGCTCGTCGAGCAGTGCGACGGCTACGACGACAACTGCGACGGGCAAACCGACGAGCACTACGATCTCGACTGCGCGACCCCGGTCTACTACGCCATCGTCGAGGACGAGGACGGCGTGGCCGTCGGCACGCTGCGCTGCTTCAAGCTGAGTGGCGCGGTCGACTGCGACCGCGACCCGGACCACCCCGACGAGCTCATGGTCTACCCGGCGCTGCTCTGCCCGGACTACGCGAGGAGCTTCTGATGCGCGCCCACCTCGTCTCCGCCACCCTCGCGTTGGCCCTCGCCCCGGCCTGCGGAGAGACCGCCCCGAGCGTCCCCAGCGGTCGGCTGCAGATCGCCACGGCACCCTTGCACCTGGCGTCCATCGTCGACGCCGACTACGGCATCGCGGTCTTCAACGGCGCGGGCCAGCTCGTCTGGCGCAACACCTCGGTCCGCTCGACCCAGTACGGCGACGGCCGCGGGTCCATCGCGTACGTCGGCCCGTGTGACGCCTCGGCGGGGGTCTCGCGCAACCGCGTCGAGCTCACCGTCAACGCGGTCTATGACAGCGTGAACCCGGCCGAGCCACTCGCCGCGGGCGCGTGGTCGAACCCGACCGCGAACGGCCCCATCGTGCGCGAGGTCGACTGCGTCGAGAACCAGGACGCGCGCGTCGCCTTCGACCTCACCATCATGCGCGCCGCCGACCAGGGCTTCTTCGACATCGGCGTCCAGTTCTCGGACGTCTTCTGCTCGGCCAAGGTCGACTGCAAGGACGCGCTCTTGCACGACGCCTCCGGACAGCGGGCCCCGACCGTCGTCATGACCTTCGCGTGCACCTCGGGCCAGGGCGCGCCGACCTGGCTGCACTACTCGGACGTCGCGCTCGACTGCGGCGGCACGACCACCTGGCTCGACCCCAGCGTCGGCCCTGGCCAGGTCGGCGCCCACCCCCCGACCCTGTTCCAGGTCGCGACCTATCGCGGCCAGGAGGGCTTCGCCGATCTCGACAAGTGCTACTGGAACCTGGCCCTGGGGGTGAACCTCGGCGCCGACGCCAGGAACTGCTCGCTGAGGGCGTACGCCACCGCCTCCGAGGCCGCGTTCTCCGCCACGGGCGAGACCCCAAGTGATAGTGTCTATCCATTCATCGCCTTCGAGCTCCCGCTGACCGACGCGGCCGGTGCGTTTACGTGCGCGCAGCACCCGCTCAATGGCACGCCCGGTGGCGTCTCGACCGGCTACACCTCGCCGCGTGGCACGCGCTTCACGCATCAGTGGCAGTGCGCCGATGACGCGGAGATCACCTCGAACAAGATCGTGTGTGACGGCCTCAGCGTCGGCACCACGGCCCCCGCGACGTTTACGCAGAGCCCGGGCGGGGTCACGTTCTCGGTCGACGGCCTCGCCTCGCCGCTCATCAAGCTGCCGGGCAACCGCCGCGTTGCGGGCTGCTGCGCGAACCCATGCCCGGGCTGCTCGCGCCCCGAGTAGCTCGGTCGCGTCGTCGCGGACTCCCTTTTTGACCGTCCCCGCGCGACTTCGGATATGGTCCCGGGCCGATGGTCGATGTCCGCCCGCTCTACGACCCGGTCCTCGTGCGCCACGCCCGCGCCCCGCGGCTGCGCGCCCCGCCGCCCGCAGGTGCCACGACCTTCGACGGCCTCAACCGCACCTGCGGCGACCGCGTCCACCTCCACCTCGCCGGCGATCCCCTCGTCGCACGCTTCGAAGGAGAGGGGTGTGCGCTCTCGCTCGGCGCCGCCTCGGCCCTCTGCGAGGCCATCGACTCGCAGTCCCCCGCCGCCGCCCTCGCGATCGTCCAGGCCTACCGCGACGCCCTGAACACGCCCGCCGCCGCGCCCGCGCCCCCGGGCCTGGCAGGCGACCTCGCCTACTTCCTCGCTGTCCGCGCCTTCCCCGCGCGCCTCCCGTGCGTAAGCCTCGCGGCGGACACGCTGGCCGCAGCCCTTGCCGCCGCCGCGCCCTCCGCTTCCCCACCGCACCCCGAGAGAGGTCCCGCATGACCGCATCCGCCGCCACCTTCGCGCAGCCGGGCCTCGGACAAGACGCGGCCCGCCTCCGCATCCTCGACGCCGTGAGGGAGCTCGCCAAGGCGCCCTTCACCGTGCAGGACGTCGTCGCCAAGAGCGGCCTCCCGCCCTACGAAGTCGAGAGCGGCCTCGCCAAGGTCGTCCGCGACTATCGCTCGGACATCGACGTCGACGACCAGGGCAACCTCGTCTATCGCTTCGACCCGGCCATGGCCGCCCGCCCCGACATCGTCAAGGCGGACGCCGCGCGCCGCCGCAAGGAGGCCTTCAAGCACGCGCTCATCGCGTTCTTCAAGGCCTGGACGGTGGCGATGGTCATCGTCTACTTCGTCATCTACCTGGTCCTCCTCATCGCCTTCCTGGTCGCCCTGGCCAGCGCCAACAAGGACCGCGACTCGGGCTCGTCATCGCGCTCGCGCAGCTGGGGCACGGGCGGCGGCGGCTGGTGGTGGTTCTGGGGCAGCCACACGAGCTACGGCGGATCGAGCGCGTGGACCTCTGGTCGTGACCGACGTCGCTACAACCGCGAGGTCGAGGCCGACCTCCGCTCCGGCAAGGACCCGTATCGCTTCGACAAGGCCGAGGCCATGCCCAAGCCGGGCCTCGCCGAGCGCACCTGGTTCCATCTCTTCGGCACGGCCGGCATCAAGCGCAATCCGCTCGAGGCCGAGAAGGAGCTCCTGACCTACATCCGCGCCAAGCGCGGCTTCATCACCAACGCCGACATCGTCGCGCTGCTCGGCGTGACCTACGACGAGGCCGACGCCATCGGCACGCGGCTCGTCGCCACCTACGAGGGCGAGCTCGACCTCACGGATGACGCGATCGCCATCTACCGCTTCCCGAACCTCATGCTCACCGGGGCGCCCGAAGTCGCGGCCCAATCCGCCAAGCTCGGCTACCTCTGGCACGTGCGCCAGAAGGAAGAGAACCTTCGCAGGAACCCGGCCAAGATCGTCCCGTGGCTGAACGTCTTCAACATCCTGCTCGGCATCCTCACGTGGGGGGCCATCCTCCCCACCCTCGAGATGGACACCCTCGCGGCCAAGATCACCCTGGTCTTCTTCCCGCTGACCTTCTCGCTCATCTTCCTCGGCCTGGGCGTCCGTCGAAAGATGCACGACCTCGCGACCGCGGCCGAGCGCCGCCGCGAAGCCATCCGCATCGCCGTCTTCCAGCTCCTCTTCACGCGCAAGACGGCCGTCCGCGTGCCGGGTGACGAGCGCGCGCTGGCGTCCTTCGGGCTCGGCACGTTCGAGGTCACCGAGCTGAAGGCCGCCCTGCCGGCCATCGCCAACGACGTCCGCGGCGAGATCGCGGGCGGCATGGGTGGCCCGACCGAGCTCCGCGCCCCGCGTATCTGGGACGAGCTCGGCGCCGTCCAGAAGCTGCGGGCCTCCGCCCGCTCGAACGAGCGCGTCGGCCGCACCGTGTTCACCACGCGCGACATCGCCGGCGCATCGCCCATCGGTGACGTCCCGGCCGCAGGCGCGCCCGGCGCGGGTCCCGGCGCGACGGGTGATGCCCTCGATCGCGAGATCGCCGAGCTCGAGAAGGAACTCCAATCGTGATGTCCGTTCGTGAGGAGGCCCAGCGCCTCCTTCGTCTCTTCGAAGGCCAGTCTGTCGGCCTCATCCAGTTCCTCGCCGGTCAGCTCACCATCGTGAAGAGCTACGCGCAGGTGCTGGTCGGCCTTTGCGGCCTGACCGTCACCGTGACCGGCTTCTCGGGCGCGCACATGATCCGGGCAGGCTCGCTCTCGGCGATGCTGATGGTGCTCGGAATCGCCTGCGTCCTGGTCGGCCTCGTGTTGTGTCTGAAGACTATCACCGCCTTGCGCTGGGTCAGCCAGGACTTGAGCGACGACCTCCTCGATACGGTGACCGTCGTCATCGCGCGCCGCAACCGCCAGCAGCGGCAGGTCGGCATCGCGGCCATCTTCGTGGCGGCCGGCCTCGTCCTGTACCTGTCCGCGGTGTCGGCCGCGGCACTCCTGGTCGGCAACCTCGATCCGCGCTGAGCCACCCAAGCCCATGATTCGAAGGAGGTTCGGGCCGCGCGAGGCTTGACGCGCGCCCGTTGTCGATGGACACGGAGGGCGTCCCCTTCGCCATCCTCGCGTTCCTCGGAGTCCCCATGCGCTCAGGCCTGCTCCTCGCCGTCTTCTCGGCGTTCGTCACCGTCTCGGTCTCGTGCTCGGCCATGGCCGACCTCATGGCGGTCGGGTCCGATCCCAAGAAGGCGCTCCAAGACCAGGCGGGCCCGGGGACGTGCTGCGTGAACCAGCAGTTCTTCGACTGCCCGACCGGCTCCGCCACCCTCGAGTGCGCGGGCGATCCGGTCAGCATGGCGACGTGCAGCGACAAGTGCCCGATCGCCGACAACAACTGCACCCTGGCGTGCATGGCCGAGCACGGTCCGAAGCCGGCCGGCTGCACGCGGGTGGTCGCACGCGATGGCGAGTGCCCCCAGCCGAAGTGAGCTGTGCCGTTCCGGATTCCAATTCGGTACATATGTTCCGATTTGGGTGTTTCTTCGTGGAACGGATGGGGATGGCTCGGCCTCGGCCCTGACCGGGTCCTCGCTCGGAGGCAGTCAAGCTGAGGCTTGGCGCGCTTCAAGCTCCCTCGGACCGCTCATCGGCGGGTTGGCCCGAATCCTGCTCAGGTCTCCTTCGGCCGCACCAGCCGTTCCGGGGGGAACAGCGGCGGCCAGGACCAGAGCCGGGTCGATCGCGATGTCGCGGTCCTTCGGGCTCACTCGACCGAGGAGAGAGCCATGTCCAACCGAACCTGCAACGCCTGCGGAAACGCGTGGGCCGCGGACTTCAACTTCTGCCCCAAAGACGGCTCGCCGCTCATCGCGGTCGCCGCCGCCGACATCCAGAAGGCCGAGCCGACCGTGGCGGGCCAGCGGCGCCTCCAGCGCAAGCCATCGGGCACCTGGGCCTTTGGGACCACGCAGAAGGCCCCCGAAGCCCCCGAAGTCCGCATCGCCGAGAAGGCTCCGCGCGGCCGCGCCCCGGCCGAGGTCGCGCCGGTCGAGCTCCGCCTCGTGACCCCGCTCCCCGCCTCGCGCCCCGAGCCCGTGCTGGCTCGCGCCCCGGCCACGCCCGAGCCGAAGAAGCGCGCCTCCGACTTCGAGCTGCCCGACTTCGACTTCCCGGACCGCCTCAGCGCCAAGACCAACATCGAGCCGCCGAAGAAGAGCAAGCGCGCCCCGGCCGAGCCGCCGCGCGCGGCCCCGGTGGTCGAGGTCCCGGCCCCCGTGGCCGCCAAGACCAAGGCTCCCGAGCCGACGCCCGCCAAGCCCGCGGCCGAGGTGGCTGCCCGACCCGCCATCGAGACCCCGGACACCCGCTCGCGCAAGCGCCCCATCGCCGGGCCGAAGCGCGCCTCGGCCGACCTCGTCCGTGAGCTGGCCCAGCTCCGCCCCGAGCCGGTGCGCGAGGCGGATGTGCCGCGCTCGGAAGAGACGGTCCCGGTCTTCGTCGAGAAGAAGCAGCGCTCGGCCGCGGCCTTCTCCGAGACGGCGTGGTTCAAGCGCCCGCTCGCCGCCGGCCAGGTCGACCCCGAGACCGGCAGCGTCTCGGTCACCGGCGACACCTACCGCCGCGACCCCAAGGTCACGCCGACCCAGCGCCGCCGCTTCTCGCTGCGCCGCACCGGTGAAGAAGCGGTCTGAGTCCCTGAGCAGGCGTCCGGAGGTCCATCCTCCGGGCCCGAACTCTCAGCCCCAAATCTGCCCCGAGGCGTGAGTCCTCGCGGCCAATGGCCCCCCCGGCGGGCGATCGATCTCGGCTCCTCGGAACAGCCGGCTGCGATCGTCCGCCACTTTTTTTTCTGCGTCCCGTGCTCGCACCGGGCCGGGGCGCGACCTACTCCTCGGCGCGCAGGCCGTGGCGCCGCAGCTTCCGGTACATGGTCGTGCGCGGGATCCCCAGGAGGCGGCAGGCCTCGCTCACGTTGCCGCGGCTGTCGGCGAGGGCCTGCACGATGGCCTGGCGCTCGAGCTCGATCATCTTCGTCGGCGTGCGTGCTGCTTCGCGACCCACGCCCTCGGGCGGCTCCGCATGGGCCTCGCGCGCGTCGCCGTCACGGACCTCGGTCCCGGACGTGATCGGGCTCTCGCCGCCGCCGCGCCCCTGTCCCGGGTCGACCCCTGTGGCCGCCGAGGCGGGGCGGCGGGTCTCGCGCCGTTCGGCGATGCGCCGTGGCAGGTCTTCGGGGCAGATGACGCCGTCCATGGCGATGACCACCGCGCGCTCGAGGGCGTTCTGCAGCTCGCGCACGTTGCCGGGCCACCCGTAGGTCGCGAGCAGCCCGAGGGTCTGGGGCTCGAGCACGAGCTCGGGCTTGTGGTGCTTCTTCTCGAGGTCGCGCAGCAGGTGGCCGACCAGCACTGGCAGATCGCCCTCGCGGTCGCGCAGCGGCGGCACCTCGAGCTCGAAGACCGCCACGCGGAAGTAGAGGTCCTCGCGGAAGCGCCCGGCCTCGACCTCGGCCAGGAGGTCCCGGTGCGTCGCGGCCACGATGCGCACGTCGACCTGGACTTCTTGCGTGCCGCCGACGCGGTGGAAGCGGCGTTCCTGGAAGACGCGCAGGAGCTTGGCCTGCAGGCTCGGCGCGATCTCGCCGATCTCGTCCAGGAACAGCGTGCCACCCTGGGCCTGCTCGAAGCGCCCGGAGTGCCGCGCGCTGGCGCCGGTGAAGGCGCCCTTCTCGTGGCCGAAGAGCTCGGACTCCTGGAGACTCTCGGGGATCGCGGCGCAGTTGATGGCGACGAAGGGGCCCTTCTTGCGCGCCGAGTGGTCGTGCAGGGCGCGCGCGACGAGCTCCTTGCCGGTGCCGCTCTCGCCGCGCACGAGCACGGTCACGTCGGACGCCGCGACGCGCTCCATCTGGCGGAAGAGCTGGCGCATCGCGGTCGAGCGCCCGACGATGCCCGGGAAGCCGTCGCCGCCGTCGATGCGCTGGAGCTCGGCCACGCGCTCGCTCAGGCGATAGTGGTCGACCGCGCGACCGACGGTCGAGAGCAGCTTCTGCTTGTCGACGGGCTTGGTCAGGAAGTCGTGGGCCCCGCGCTGCATCGCGGCGACGACGGTCTCCACGTCGCTCGTGCCGGTCAGGATGATGATGGGGAGCCGCGGCATGGCGCTCTTGATGCGCACCAGGACCTCGAGCCCGCCGAGCCCGGGCAGGCTCAGGTCGAGCACGACGACGTCGGGCAGGACGCGCCCGAGCGAGACGAGCGCGGTCTCGCCGTCGGGGGCGACCGCGGCCTCGAACCCCGCGGCGCTGAGCCAGTGGTTCAGCACGTCGGCGACGGTCTCGTCGTCGTCGACGACCAGGATGGAGGCAGGGGCTTCGGCGGGTGGGCGGGTGACCGTCATGGTACAGTCAGTGTGGCACAGTTGTTTCGATTTGAAACGGACGGGACGATGCCTGCGTGCGAACAGCGGGTCGGGGGCACCGTGCGGGCGGGTGGAAGTTCGAGGGAGCCTTGTTGCACGCGGGGATGGGGCGGCTCGGGCGGTGCTGGCACGCGCTTCGCTTAGAGAGTCCAGAAGACGCTCGGGTCGTCGTGGGTCGCAGGAGGAGAGGAACGACGGGTCAAAATCCTGGACTCGGCGGTCGACGGCGATCCGAGCGGTCACTTTGCAGAGGAGAGACAGCGCCAACCGGCACTGCGCCCGGTGGCGCATCGGGCCCCGCTCTTGTAACCTCGGTCACCATCGCGCTTCCTGTCAGGGAACGACGCGACTTAGGGTGCCGGCGGGTTCGGGGACGAGGATTCGGATGGCGGACGAGGAGCAGAGCGGCCAGAGCTCGGAGGCCGAGGCGGTGTCATCGGCCGGGGAGGCTCGCGCGCTCGCTGCGGAGCGGTTCGAGGCCGAGCGGTTGGCCCGTCTCGAGGCCGAGGCGCGCTTTCGCGGCGCCGAGATCGCGCTCATCGAGATGGAGCAGCGCCTCCTCGCGACGGAAGCGCAGCTCGCGGAGCTCGCCTCGTCGCGCGAGGCCGAGCTGGCTCAGGCTCGCAAGGCCGCGGACGATGCCGGGCGCGCGAAGACGGCCTTCCTCGCCAACATGAGCCATGAGATCCGGACCCCGCTCTCGGCGGTCATGGGCTACGCGAACCTCATCGCCTCCGCCGAGCAGGCGCGCGGCGAGACCCGCGAGTGGTCGCGCCGCCTCCAGCGCTCGGCCGAGCACCTCCTGGCGTTGCTCGATGACGTCCTCGACCTCGCCAAGATCGACGCCGGCAAGCTCGACCTGCACCTCGTCCCGGTGGACCCGACGAACCTCCTCGAAGAGGTCGGTGTCCTCATGGAGCCGCGCGCGGTCGACCGCGGCCTCGAGCTCATCGTCGCCTCCGAGACAGAGCTCCCGGCCAAGATCCGGACCGATCCGCTGCGCCTCCGGCAGATCCTCGTGAACCTCGTCGGCAACGCCATCAAGTACACCCCCCGGGGTCGCGTCGCGCTGCAGGCCCGCTTGAACACCGTGCCGGTCGGACGGTCGGTCGAGCGCCAGCTCCTCCTCGAGGTCGTCGACACGGGCGTCGGCATTCCCGCGGCCGCGATGGACCGCCTCTTCGTTCCCTTCGAGCAGCTCGCGGACCGGCCGCGCGCGGGCGGCGTCGGGCTCGGGCTCGACATCGCGCGGCGCTTGGCCCGCATGCTCGGTGGCGACATCACGGTGCGCTCCGAGGTCGGTGTCGGCAGCGTCTTCACCTTGACCCTGCCCGTCGACCCGGGCCTTGGGCGCTCGACCACGCCGGCGCGCCTCGTCACGCGCAGCGGTGTGCTGCGCCCCGAGGAGCCGGAGGCCCCGCGCCTCGACGGACGCAAGGTCCTCCTGGTCGACGACACCGAGGACAACCGCCGCATCGTCGCCCACTTCCTGAGTCGTGCCGGCGCCGTCGTGCTGGAGGCCGAGGACCTCGCGGCCGCCCGCGAACTGCTGGCCCACGAATCCGTCGGCCTGGTCGTGACCGACCTACAGCTCCCCGATGGGGACGGGCTCGAGCTCGTGCGCGAGTTGCGCAGCAGCAGTCGCACGCCGGTCATCGCGCTGACCGCGGACGCAATGCTGGAGACCCGCGAACGCGCGCTGGCCGCGGGCGTCGACGACTTCATCGTGAAGCCGGTCATCGGCAGCCGCCTCGTCGCGCGGGTCGCGGCGCTGAGCCGGGCCGCCGACACTGGCACGCTCGAGCGGACGAGCCCCACCTCGGGGCTCATCCCGGTCGATGCGCCCGAGGCCCAGCCCTCGCGGCCCATCGTCGCGGGGACCCGGACGCCGCATGCGTCGCCGCGCCCCGGGCTCGGACGTATCCCGACCGCGCCCACGCTGGCCGCGCTGCGCACCCCGGCGCGCGAACCCGAGGCGGCATCGGTCGAGCGGGTGGCCGCATCGGCCGAGCGCGTGGACCTCATCCAGGGCCTGCCGACGCCTCCGCTGGGCGTGCCCCGGCCGACCATCGCGCAGGCCCAGGCCGACCCGCAGCGGGCGACGACGTCTCCGCGCCCTCGGCCCGAGCTGCCGCGCACCGACCGGGTCGCGACCGCACCACGCCCGGACCGGGTCGTGACCGCGCCACGCCCGCGCGCACTGGACTCGCGCGTGGCCGCGACGACCACGCCGAGCACGCCGTCTCGCGCCACACCGCGGCCCGAGGTCGAGCCGCCCGACGTGCCCGATGATCTGCTCGAGCGCTTCTACGCGGTGCTCGGTGAGCGCGTGCACCAGCTCGACGAGATCTTGCGCACCGGCGATCGCGCGCGCCTCCGCGACACCGCGCATCGCGTGGCCGGGTCGGGTGCGACCATGGGACACCCGGAGCTCACCGAGCTCGGGCGGGCCGTCGAGCGCGCGCTCGTCGATGGCGAGGTCTGGGAGGTCGCCATGGCGCTCGGCATGCGGCTCCATGCGGCTGCCCGCGACGCGTCCGAGCGTCGTCCCTGGCTGCGGAGTCGCTGAGAGCGCGTCCGACCCGCGGTGCTCGCTGGCCACGACAAGGCTTGCTGGATCGGCGCGCGGTGGCTAACGATGACGCTCGCGCCCCGAGCATGAGCTGCGAGCGCGGCGGAGAGTGACGTGTCGAGACCAAAGATGTGCCCGAGCTGCGGCAAGCTCGCAGGGATCGGAGAGCGCTGCCCCTACTGCGGGACCTCGCTCGGCGGGGTCGTCAACGCGGTGCGCACGGCGGCCCGCAGCACCGCCACGCGCGGTGGCCACCGCGTCACGCTCGGGCTCGTCATTGCCAACGTGCTGGTCTACTTCCTGGTCGTCATGGTCGGCGGGCAAGAGCTCGCCGAGGGCGGCATGGAGATCCTCGTCCCCAATCAGCTCACGCTGACGCGGCTGGGCCTCCAGGATCCGGCGCTGGTCGAGGCCGGCGAGTGGTGGCGGCTCGTCATGCCGATCTTCCTCCATCTCGGCATCCTCCACATCGTCATGAACACCCTCGTGCTCTGGGTGACCGGCCGCTGGCTCGAAGAGGACATCGGCGGCTGGGCCTTCTTCTTCATGTACATCGCCGCGGGCATCGCGGGCTTCGCGCTCTCGCAGGTGGTCGGCCTCGGCGGCGGCGGCGCCTCGGGCGCGGTCGCGGGCATTCTGGGGTGCACCATCGTGAAGCGACGCCTCTCGGACGGGAACTTCCGCGCGCCGGTCACGGCCCAGGCGATCCAGCTCGTCGTGCTGAACGGCATCTTCGGGCTCATGGTCTCGAAAGTGAACAACTACGCGCATCTCGGCGGGTTGCTCACCGGCGCGGCCCTCGGCGTCGTCATCTGGTGGGCCGAGTCCAAGCGCTTCGGGGCGCGCCTCTGGTTGGGGGCCGGGCTCGCGGCGGGCGCGGTGGTCGTGGCGTCGGTGGTGATGATGCTGAGGTGGGAGATGCCATCCGATGTCGCCATGAAGCCCCAACGCGAGCTGCGTACCAAGGCTGCGATCACCTGCTTCAATGACATGCAGAGAGGCCGCACCGGAGCGTTTGGGATAGGGCGCGCGGCCGCGGAGCGTGGGCTCGCCTGCTTTCGCGCCATCGAGCCGGTCGACCCAGAGTTCGACCGCGCGTTGGGGATCATCCAATCCGGACTGCAGCAGGTCCTGCGTGCGCAGCGCGAGGCTTCGATGGAGGACGACCGTGAAGGCAATCGTCGTATCGACGAGGGCGCGCGCGCGTTTCTCCAATGGGGTCGCCCGCACGGGCTGACCACTGAAGATCCCTCGAAGCCCTGAGTGGCGATGAGCCCGTCGGAACGACGCACTGGGGACGAAGCCGGCGCTGGGGCCCCGCTCGAGGTCGACCTCGTCGACGCGCACGCGCACGTCGACTCCGATCGCCTCGGTGCGCCGGTCGAGGTCGTGCTCGCGGACGCGGCCCGCGCTGGGGTCCGCGCCATCGTCATGGCCGGGGTCGACCCGGCCGGATGGGCCGCTCAGCGGGCACTCGCGGCGCGCTTCACCCACGCGGCGCCGGACGGAAGCGCGCCCACCTCGCCCTGGCCGAGCCTGCACCCGGTCTTCGGGGTTCACCCGCAGCTCGTGCCGGAGCTCGACCTGCCCACCCTGGAAGCGCAGCTCGCCGAGCTCGAGACGGTGCTCGCGCTGCATCGGCCGGTGGGGCTCGGCGAGACCGGTCTCGATCGCCTGACCGAGACCGCGAAGGCGGCGATGCCGCTGCAAGAGCTCGCGTTTCGGGCGCAGCTCCGGCTCGCGCGCCGCTTCGAGCTGCCCGTGGTCCTGCACCTCCTCCGCGCCGACGAGCGGGCCCTCGCCATCCTCCGTGAGGAGGGGCTGCCCGCCGCGGGCGGGGTGGTGCACAGCTTCTCGGGCGCGGCCGACTTCGCGCTGGCGCTGGTCAAGCTCGGGCTCCACATCTCGTTCGCCGGCACGCTCACCTTCCCGCAGTCCCGCCGCTTGCGCGACGCTGCCGCGAGGGTCCCGGCCGACCGCCTCCTCATCGAGACGGACACCCCCGACCAGCCTCCCATCCCGCATCGTGGCGAGCCGAATCGACCGGCCTTGTTGCCGCTGGTGGCCGCGTCCCTGGCCGAGGTGCGCGGGATCTCGACGCCGGCTGCGATGGCGCTCTGCGCGGCCAACGCGCGACGGCTCTTCGGCTTGCCGCCGGGTTGACGGTTGCGGGCGAGGCGAGCCTCGCGTGGTCTGCGCGGCGAGGTGCGGGGTTGGCGGTTGCGGGCGAGCCTCACCCCTGGGCACCGCCGATGGCGACGACCCACAGCGCGGTGGTCACCGCATCGGCGCGTCCGGATGTGGCGTGTAAGAGTTGTTTCCATGTCGATCGCCTGCGTGTAATGTCTAATGACGTTTGTGCGTGCTTGTTGTGTTTGTTTTCATGTGGTTGTGATGCGCGTCGGGCCATTGTGTGGATGGCACCCGTCTTGCGTTGATCGGCCTCGTGGCCACGCCCTCCCGACCCCGACCGCCGCTTGCTGCCCGCCTCCTCGCGCTGCTTCTCGGGCTCGTCATCGCCGTCGTGCTCGGCGAGGCCGTCGCGACCTGGGCGATGGACGGGGCCTACCCGACCCTGAACCTCTACGTGGCCGACGCGACCTATGGCGTCCGCCTCGAGCCGAACGCCGAGACCCGCGTCTCGAGCCCGCTCGGGACCCTCACCGACTACCGCACCAACGCCGACGGCTTCCGCGGCCCCGACCTCCCCGCCGTCTCGCGGCAGGCGTCGGACCGACCGGTCCCGGGCCGCGTGCTGGTCGTCGGGGACTCGCAGGTCATGGGCTGGGGTGTGCCCGAGGATGCGACGTTCTCCGCGCGCATGGCCGCGCTCGGCAATGCAGAGGTCCTCGCGGTCGGGCTGCCGACCTGGGGGCCGCGTGAGTACGCCCTGGCCGTGGCCGAGCTGGTGCCCCGTCTCCGCCCCGAGCGCGTGCTGGTCGTCCTGAACACGACCAACGACTGGGTCGAGGCCCCGGTCCCGAACGTGCGCCGCACGACCGCCAAGAACGGTTGGGCGCGCAACGTCGACGTCCCGGTCGAGGTCGCCGCCCAAGACACCTCGGCCGTCGAGCGCTGGCTGCTGGGGCGCTCGCACCTCGTCCTGGCGCTCCGTCTGGCCTTCGACCCGCCGCGCCCCACGACCTTGCCCTCGCGCCTCCCGCTGCGCCTCTTCGAGGAGCTTGCGCGCCTCGCCGCCCCGTCGCCGCCGCATCGCTCGAAGCTCTCCGCTGATCTAATCCAGGCCCGCGCGGTCGCGCACCGCTACGGCGCCACGCTGGTGCCGGTCATCATCCCGATGGACGTCGAGGTCGACCCGCGCGCGTGGGCCAAGTACGGCCTCCCGCCGCGTGACCCGAGGCCGCTCCGCGCGCTGTCCGCGGGGCTCGTCGCCGACCTGCCGGAGACGGTCGACCTCCACGACGCGCTCTCGGGTCGGCCCGACGCGAGCTTCTTCCTCCCCGACGACGACCACCTCTCGGCAGAGGGTCACCTCGCCGTCGCCCGCGCCCTCTCACGCCCGCCCTCGGAGGCCCGCCCATGACCTCGGCAACGACCCTTCAGCCGACCTCGCAGCGCAGCGTCACGCCGCGCGCCGCCGTCCCACTCGGCGATCGGATCCACCGGCTGCTGGCCCCGCTGGCCTGGTCTTCCGATCGTCGCATCGCCCGGAAGCTGCTCGGCTTCTCGGCGACCGAGCTCGGCAGCGCGCTCGACATGTTCCGCGCCACCGAGCTCGCCGAGACCGCCGAGCATCGCCGCCTCTTCCTGCGCCACGCGCTCGACGAGTCGCGGCATGCGGTCCGCTTCAAGGAGGTCGCGCGCCGCATCGATCCGACCGTCCGGACCCGAGCCCACGAGCGCGTCCACGCCGAGCCCCAGGACCTCTATCGCGTGCTCGGCGTCGCGCCCTTCCTCGCCTTCGTGCACATCTCCGAGGCGCGGGCCCTCTCCCAGTTCCGCGCGCTGCACCGCCACTTCGAGGCGCGCGCCAAGACCCGCGCGAGCCCGCGCGACACCCTCTTGAGCGAGCTCTTCGCCGAGATCGCCCGCGAAGAGAAGGTCCACGTCGCCTATTCCCTGCACCTCTTGCAGGGACTCCAGAGCGCTCGCGAGGTTCGGACGGAGCTGGCCCGGACCCGGCGCAGGCTGGCCTGGGAGGCCTGGAAGAGGGCAGGGGCTCGGCTCGGCTCGCGCGCCAGCGGCCTCGTCCTGGCCCTCACCTTCATCGCCATCCTGCCGCTCTTCGCGCTCGTCATGCGCCTCACCCGCGGTGGCCTGCCGAAGCCCGGCTGGCACCTGCCCGAAGGCTCTCGTCCGAGCCCGAGTGCCCCTGCGACCCAGGCCCACGACCGGGCGCTTGCCGCCGCACGGAGGCTCGGATGAGCCACGACGTCACCAGCTCGAAGCCGCTCGTGGTGCTGGGGATCTCGGCCCACTTCCACGACGCCGCCGCCGCGCTCGTCATCGACGGACAGGTGGTCGCTGCCATCGAGGAGGAGCGCCTCAGCCGGAAGAAGCACGACGCCTCCCTGCCGCTCCGCGCCGTCGCGAGCTGCCTCGCCCAGGCCGGCCTCACGGCCCAGGACCTCGACCACGTGGTCTTCTACGAGAAGCCGCTGCGCAAGTTCGAGCGCCTCCTCGTCGGGCACCTCGACGCCTATCCCCGCGCCCTCTCGCGCTTCTCGCGCGCGCTCGGCACCTGGCTCTCCGACAAGCTCTGGGTGGAGCAAGCCCTGGCCAGGGCCCTCGACATCGACCCCGAGATCCTGCTCTTCGCCGAGCACCACGGCTCCCATGCGGCCAGCGCCTTCCTCGCCTCGCCCTTTCGCGAAGCGGCCGTCCTGACCGTCGACGGGGTCGGGGAGTGGGCCGCCTCGGCCCTCCATCACGGCGTCTCGAGCGAGACCGGCACGCGCCTCGACCTCCTCGCCGAGCAGCGCTACCCGCACTCGCTCGGCCTCTTGTACTCGGCGCTCACCGCCTACCTCGGCTTCGAGGTCAACGAGGGCGAGTACAAGGTCATGGGGCTCGCGGCCTACGGCGAGCCGCGCTTCGGCGCCGAGTTCGAGCGCTTCGTGACCGTCGCCGCCGATGGCGTCCTGCGCCTCGATCTGGACTACTTCGCCTTTCACCGGAGCCCGACCCAGAGCTTCAGCAAGAAGCTCGTGAAGCTCCTCGGACCGGCGCGCGCGCCCGAGCACGACTTCGATCCGCGCACCCCCGAAGGCCGACGCTACGCCGACATCGCCGCGACGCTCCAGCGCGTGACCGAGGACGCGATGCTCGCCATGGCCAGGGAGGCACTGCGACGCACCGGCTCGCGCAACCTCTGCCTCGCGGGCGGCGTCGCGCTGAACTCGGCGATGAACGGCCGCCTCGCGCGCGAGCTCGACGTCGACGCCATCTACGTCCACCCGGCCGCGGGTGACGCGGGCGGAGCGGTCGGCGCCGCCTTGTGGGCGACCCACGTCCTCCACGGTCGGCCGCGGCGCGAGGACGTCATGCCGTCCTGCGGGCTCGGGCCGGAGTACACGAGCGCGTCCATCGCCGCCTTCCTCGCCGAGAGTCGCATCCCGTCCGAGTCGCTCCACGCCGGCGAGATGGACCAGGAGATCGCGCGCCGTGTCGCACGCGGAGAGGTCGGGGCCGTCTTCTTCGGGCGCGCCGAGTGGGGCCCGCGCGCGCTCGGCGGGCGGTCCATCATCGCCTCGCCCCAGCGCGCCGAGATGGTCGACTTCGTGAACACGTCGGTGAAGTTCCGCGAGCCCTTCCGCCCCTTCGCGCCGGCGGTCCTGGCCGAGGACGCCGAGACTTTCTTCGCGCTCGACCCGCGCGGCCGCGACACCTACCTGACCCCGTACATGCTCGCGGTCGTGCCCGTGACCGAGCGTGGCGCCGAGGCCCTGCCGGCGACGACCCACGTGGACGGGACCGCCCGGGTCCAGGTGGTGAGGCCGCGCGAGGCCCCACGCTTCCACGCGCTCTTGTCCGCCGTGAAGGCCGAGACCGGGGTCGGCTGCCTCTTGAACACGTCCCTCAACCTGAAGGGCGAGCCACTCGCGACGAGCCCGGTCGACGCCTACGCGGTCTTTGCCCGCTCCGGTCTCGACTTCCTCGTCCTCGAGGACCGCCTCGTCACCAAGCCCGCCACGCGCGCCTCACACGCCTCGACCCAAGGAGCCCCATGACCCCTCAGCCACTGTCGCTCGAGACTCCAACTGCCGCCCGCGCGGCGCACGCGCTCACCCCGCGCCGCCGCAGGAAGGCCTCGCGCCTCCGCACCATCGGCGAGCTCTTCCGGGTCTTCGGCGGCACCGGACGCTGGTGGCTCACGCCGCTGGTCGTGGTGCTGCTCGTGGTCGCAGTGGCGCTGGTCGTCATCAAGGTCGCGCAGGTCGCGGCGCCCTTTGTCTACACGCTCTTCTGAGCGCCCCCTGCCTCGTCCCGTCGCTTTCACCTGGTCCGCCGGTCAGCCCATCCCCCGAAGTGAGGTCCCCATGCGTCTCTTGCCCTTCGTCTCGTTCCTCGTCCTCGCCGCGCCCGCCTGCCTCGATACGAACGAGGGCCAGGTCGGCGACGTGAACTCGCCGCAGAACGCGAACGACGCCGACACGTCGACCGCGCCCGACACGACCGCAGCCGACACCGCCGTCGCGCCCGACACCCGCGTCGCGGACACCGCCGTCGCGCCCGACACGACCGCGGACACGACCGACACGACCGAGCCCGACCCGCAGTGCCTGGCGCTCGACGCCGAGTGCTACGATCACGGCGTCTGCTGCTCCGGCACGTGCTCGTGGACGGGGGCCTACGTCGCCGGCAACTGCATCGCGCCGCGCGCCGTCGGCGAGGCCTGCTACGACGACAAGTTCTGTGCGTCGGGCTTCTGCGACCTGAGCCAGGGCCTCTGCGTCAACGCGCAGTGCCTGGCGATCGGCAGCGACTGCACGATCAATCCGGGTTGGTGCTGCGCCGGCAGCTTCTGCCAGTGGAGCACGACGTACGCCCCGAGCCTGTGCGCGAAGCCCTTGGAGAGCGGCGCGACCTGCTTCGGGGCGTCGTGGTGCGCCAGCGGTGAGTGCACCGCCGACGGGATCTGCAAGTAGCTTCGGCTACTGGAGCTGGCCGTCGTCGATCCAGGCCTGGATGAGGGCCTGCATCTCTTCGGTCGGGCACTTCGGGCCCTTGGGCGTCTGGTTGCAGTCGCCCGAGGCCGGCATCGAGCCATCCTTGATGCGGATGAGCGCGCACTCGCCGACGGTCTTGCCCGAGCACTTGGCGATGTTCGCGGTCTTCTGCGAGGCCTGGTAGGCCACCGCGACGTCGGCCGCGCCGAGCGCGTGGCCGCCCGACCCCGAGCTCGCCGTGGCGCCCGTGTGGCAGCTACCGCAGTTGTTGATGAAGATCTGGTGGATGTCCGAGAAGCGGGTCACGGCGGCCGTGTCGCTCGGGCTCGTATCAGCGACGTCGGGCTCGAGCGTGTCGGTCGCGGTCGAGTCCGGCGTGGTGTCGGCCGCGTCGGGGACGGCGGTGTCCGCAGTGTCGGCCACGTCCGGCGAGCCGGTGTCCGCGGTGTCCGCGGTCGTGTCGGTGTCGGTCGCCTCGGCGTCGTCGCCGCAGGCGGACACGCTGAACATCCCGGCGAGCAGCACGCTCGCGAACACGCTTCCCTTCACCCATCGAACCGTCTTGCGCATTGATGACTCCTTGGTGCGGCGGGCACCCTACTCGAAGTTCGCCCTCGTGTCAGGAGACCTCGCGCGATCTTGCACACTTCCGTGCGGCACTCGGGCCATTCGGCCCGTCGCGCGCGGAGGTGCTACTCGTCGCTCAGCGGGTCGCGGTCGGCCTTGTCGACCTCGACGCCGGTCTTGGCCTTGTCGAAGAACGCCGCGAGCACCTCGCGCGCAGGCACGGCGCCCTTGATGGTCCACGTCTCACCGTTGACCACCAGCGAGGCGACCACGATCTCCGGGTCCTCGATGGGGGCCACGGCGACGAACCACGAGTAGTTGCGCGTGCCGCCCTCGTCCTTGCCCGCGAGGCTCCCGGACTTGCCACCGGCGCGCACGGGCAGGCGCGGCTTGCCGCCCTTCTCGAAGAACTTCCGGCCGGTCCCGTAGGTGATGGTGTCCTCCATGAGGCCCAGCAGCGCGGTCGCACGCTCGGGCGAGAGCACCTGCTGGAGCGCGGCCGGCTCGGCCACAAACAGCGAGTTCCCGTCCTTCTCGGCCGACTTCACGAGGATGGGCGCCATCATCTGGCCGCGGTTGGCCACGGCCGCGACCAGGAGAGCAGCGTGCAGCGGCGAGAGCGTCGTGCCCTCGAAGCCAGCGGCCGTGCGCGCGAAGCCGAGGCGGCTGCCCACCGGGACGCGCGCCTCCGAGACGCCGACGGCCCACGGGAAGGGGATGCGACGACCGAACAGGAACCGCTTCGACATGTCCTGGAGCTGCGCGGGCTCGAGCTTCTGGTCCGCCCAGCGCGCGAAGGCGACGTTGTTCGAGCTGCCAAAGGCCTGGCCGAAGGTCTCGCACTTGGTGTCGAGGCGCTCGCTGGGCTTGAGGTTGTAGAGGGTCAGCTTGTGGTGGCCGCCGTGGGTGCAGATCGTGTCCTTCGGCGCCATCCCCCCGTATTCCAGGAGGGTCGCCGAGGTGATGATCTTGAAGACGCTGGCCGCTGGAGAACCCGCATAGAGTGACAGTCGCGACAGGTCCGGACGACCATCGGCGTATTCTGCCATGGCGAGAATCTCGCCGGTCTTCGGGCGAATCGCGACGACCGCGCCCCAGCCCACCTTGTAGCGCTCGAGGGTGGACTGCGCGACGCGCTGGAGGCGGGCATCCAGGGTGAAGTGGACCTTGGTGCCGTCGGGCAGGACCTGGCCGAGCCCGCCGTCCAGCACGGTGGCCTTCAGCGGGTCGATGGCGGCGGCCGGGATGGCCCAGCGTGAGGCGCGCGCGGCGCCGGGCGAGGTCTGGGCGAAGGCGCCGCCGATGGCCATGGCGCTCGGTCGCAGCGGGGCCACGGTCGGCGCGGTGGCACCTTCAATTGCAGCGGCTTCGGGCGTCGGGGCGCCGGCCACACCGTCCGCGGCCGAGGCGGCGCCGCGCTGCTGGTCGAGGCCGACCCAGGCGAGGCCGGCGACGAGGCCGACCACCACACCGCGCTTGATGCGGCTGGACTGGGGCGGGCGCGGGCGGGTGCCAGGACGGGACGAGCGGGCGGGCGAGGGTGGGCTCATGGGGCGGGACCTTCGAACGAGCTGATCGAGGCGTCCAGTTTTCACCCAAGGTGCGCTTGGGCGGGCGCCCGGGCTGGTTTCGGCGGGCCGCGTGAGACCCTGCGTTGACCTTGTCGCGAGTTCTTGGCATGGACCGCGCGTGGTCAGCGACGCCCCGGTTTCACTCACGGAGCGCTTCATCGAGCGAGCGCAAGCGCACCCCGATGCGGTCGCGCTGCGCGTCCTCGCCACCGCACCCAGCGGCGAGGTCATCACCACCGAGCTCGCCTACCAGTCCCTCCTCATGCGCGCTCGCGCCCTGGCCGCCGGCCTCCTGCACGCGCGCCGACCGGGGGAGGCCAAGCTGCCGCTCGAGGCGCTGCACGGCCAGAGCCGCCCTCCCGAGGACCTGCCGCCCGCCGCGCGCGTGGTCATCGTCTCGGAGTCGCGCCTCGAGTGGGTCGTGGCCGACCTCGCCTGCGCGCTCGCCGGGCTCGTGTCGGTGCCGCTCTTCCCCAACGTCGAGCTCGCCACCCTGCGCCGCGTGCTGGCCGCCTGCGACGCCCAGGTCGTCATCGCCGAGAACCCGTGGCAGGCGCGCAAGGTGCTGGAGGCCGCGGCCGCCGGGGCCGAGGGGCAGCCGCCGCTGAGCGTGCCGACCGTCGTGCTCATGGACCCGACCTTGCGCCTCGCCTCGGGCGCCGTGCAGACCTTCGAGGAGCTGGGCGGCGCGGGGCTGTCGTTCATGGAGGTCGAGCGCCGCGGGGCCGAGCGTCTCCTGCGCGCCGGGCCGCAGGCCGACCTGCGCGGCGACGGCGACGAGGCGATGAGCGACGACGCGTGCTGGACCATCGCCTACTCGCCCGGCACCGAGGGCGAGCCCAAGGGCGCCATGTGGACGGTCGCGAACATCGTCGCGGCGACCGCGGCGTTGGGCCCGCACCTCGTCGGTCCGAAGGCCGCGCCCGAAAAAAGCGAGGGGCGATCCGGTCGGCGCAAGGACGGCGAGCTCGTGCTCATCGGGGCCCCGCTCGCGCAGGCGCTCGGGCGGGTTGCGCTGTGGTCGACGCTCGCCGGACCTCCGCATCCGGACGGGGTCCCGCCCACGGTCGCCCTGCCGCG
>JAEUKJ010000730.1 GCA_016792665.1 Deltaproteobacteria bacterium
CGCCGGTGGTCGAGCTGCCGTCGGGCTGACCGACGAAGTTGTTGTTCGACGAAAGCGCGATGGACACACCGAGCACGAGGGCCGGGTCCCAACCGGTCGGCTTGGCGTCTTTGACGACCTCTTGCTCCTTCGGAAGGAGGCCCGGGTCGGCAGCAGAGAAGGCCGGGCCGGCGAATGCGGTGAGGAGCGCGGACGCCCCCGCCAACGACTGAACGAACTTGCGCATGACGCCTCCGCTCGGGGCCTCACCCCGAGGTCGCGTTGCGGCTCGGGCGCGCGCCACGTGCGCCGACCGTTCACCGCCAGTTGTTCCTTGGGCAGCCTGGCGGCGCCAGGCCTTCTGCGGAATTGGCGAGTTTGCTAGCGCCAGGCACGCGAGGTGGTCAAGTAACGCCGTATGAAAACCGGCACCTGGGGCGGACTTCGGGGACGGCCCTGTAACCGCGCGGCCCGCTGGTGGGAACGGCTTTCCAGGCGGCCGAGGCGGACGCGGGCGGCAGGTTTCGAGAGCCGAACCGGGGGGCACCCTCTTTGGGGGTCAAGTTTCTGACGACGGGGGTCGACGGGAAGTTCGTGGCAGGGTCAGCGCAACCGCGACCCGCCCCACCGAACACAATCCGACGACGAAAGGGGAGGACGCCATGCGTCACATGCTCGCGATGGCTACGGTCTGTATGGGTGCGATGATGGCGACGGCCGCAACGGGGGCGTTCGCGCCTGTCCGAGCCGACGGCGACTCGGCGCTCACGCTGGGAGTCGGTGGGGGCATCGGAATCCATAAGGCGGCCGGTCCCGATGAGAAGGCGGACACCGCTTTCGTGAACCAGGCCAGCGTCCGCTTGAAGTTCCTCTGGGTCTTCGGAGTGGACTACTCCTACGACCTCACCCGCGACGCGGCGCTGCAGGAGCCGACCGCGGGCGAGCTGCACTACCAGGCCAAGATGCGCCTCACCGCGCTGCTCTACCCTTATAGCGGTGAGTACGTCGCCTTCTACCTCGGCGCCGGCATCGGCGGCGGGCACCTCCAGGACCTCGCGAAGTTCGACGCCCCGGCCAACAGCTACCACGCCGGCATGGGCTTCGAGTTCCACCTGGCCGACCACTTCAGCATCGACATGAGCTTCATGCTCGTCGCCCCCGGCATGAAGTCGATCGAGAGCGCCGCGGTCGCCCGGGTCGAGGCGGCCCTGGCCTCGGGCGGGACCGAGGCGGTCGCCAAGCTCGAAGCCCCAGGCCTCGACGAGTTCGTCAGCCTGAAGAACCACGAGTTCATGGTCCGCCTCTTCCTCTTCCTCTGAGAGGGAGGAGGGGCCTGCGGAGGCGAGTCTCTGACCTCGTCCCCGCCCCAACGGGCGCCGCCGCGGAAACCTCTCCGCCCCGGCGCCCTCTGCATTTAAAGGGGCCTCGGGTTGTTCGACGTCCTCGGGACGCTGAGCTACAGTGGGGCCGACTGTGACCCCCGGGTGAGCCGTGCCCGTCTTTCAGGATGCGCTCCATTACGCTTTGACGCTCTTGAGGCAGGGTCGCCTGCGCCTGGACGAGCTGTGTAGCGTCATGGCCCTCTACGGGGCGCGGACCTTGGACGGCGAGGAGCGGGTCGACCCCGCGACACCGGCGACCGAGCTCATCGACGAGCTCATCGGCGAGGTCTTACAAGGGACCCACGGTTCGGCGTTGATGGTCGCCTCGGAGCTCGTGGCGGTCCATGGGCTCGACAGGTCGCGGAGCGATGGGGACCCGGCCCAGCACGACCTCGGGCCGGGCTTCCAGGACAACGACACCGATCCCCGCCACGAACAGGGCGAGGGCGGGCCGTCGCTCGAGCACTCGGGCCACACCGACCTCGAGGGGCTCCAGGACGACTCGACCGACCTCGGGGCCGCGGGAGGCTTCGACGCACCGCGCGACCGCCGCGTCATCAAGCGCGTCGTGCCGGAGCGGATGACCTCGCGGCCCGTGACGCGCACGCGGCTCGCGCAGTTCTACTCGACCCACGGCATCGAGCCGACCGTCTCACCAGGGCTCGACCGCGACGGCCCGGCGCTCGACGGACCCGGGACCACGCAGTACGCGCTGGGCGGCGCCATCGGCGAGGGTGGCGCGGGCCACGTGTTCCTCGGCGTGGACCGGGATCTGCGGCGGTCGGTCGCCATCAAGGTCCTGCACGAGAAGCACCGCAGCAACACGCTGCTCCTGCGCGCCTTCATCGAGGAAGCGATCATCACGGGCGGCCTCGAGCACCCGAACATCGTGCCGGTCTATCACCTCGGGTTCTCCGACGAGCTCGGGCCCTTCTACGTGATGAAGCGGCTCGACGGCATCACGCTCGGGACCGCGCTGCAGGGGCTCCGGCGGAACGATCCCGAGATGGAGGCGCGCTTCGATCTCGACCGCCTCCTCCAGGTGTTCATCGAGGTCTGCCAGGGCGTCATCTACGCGCACGACCGGCAGGTCATCCACTGCGACCTCAAGCCGAACAACATCCTCATCGGGCATTACGGCGAGGTCCTGCTGGTCGACTGGGGCCTCGCCTTCGTGATGGGCGATGTCGGGGCGCTGCAGGCGCGCGCGCAGTTCTGGAGCGGCACGCCGGGGTTCATGGCGCCCGAGCAGGTCATCGGTGACGTGACCCAGTACGACGCGCGGACCGACGTCTGGGCGCTGGGCGGCATCTTGTACGCGATGCTGTCCCTGGCGCGGCCGTTCGTGGGGCGCACGAAGCAGGAGACCCTGGAAGCAGTCATGACGGGCGAGCTCCTGCCACCGTCGCGGCGCAACCCGCAGCGCCGGATCCCGGAAGGGCTCGAGCGCATCTGCATGAAGGCCCTGTCGAAGCGGAAGGAAGACCGCTTCATGTCGGTGGCCGAGCTCATGGCCGAGGTCGAGAACCACCTCGCGGGACGACGCCGGTTGCGGCAGCGGGTCGAGCTCGGGCAGCGGGCCCTGGATGAGGTGCGGCGCGCCCTGGACGGGCTGCCGGGGACCGAGGCGGTCGTCGACGCGCTGCAGATGAAAATCATGAACGCGCAGGGCAAGCTCGCGCCGAGCGGCGGCCAGGTCGTCCAGGACTGGCGACGCGACCTGCAGGAGCTGCGCGAGAACCTGGCCGTGTCCTATCATCAGGCGGTGCGCGTCGGGATCGAGGCGCTCGAAGCCGGGGCCCATCATCCGCCGCTGGATGCGCTGATGGGCGACATCTACTGGCGCATCTTCAAGCGTCTCTACCCGGCGCGCGTGCCCGCGAATCGGCAGATCCAGCGGCTGGCGACCGAGATGCTGAAGCAGCTCGGGCAGTCGTGTCTGCAGGCTGTCGCGGTGCAGGGCAAGCGGTTGGCGTCGGGCGGCGAGGAGGCCCCTCCCCTGCCGGTCGATGCGCTCGGGCCCTTCCCGAAAGGCGCGGCCCAGACCGAGGGCGGCGAGGTCGGTGCGGCCCCGCCGAGCCTGCCGGCCGACCCATGGTTGGAGGCGGTGCTCGCCTATTGCGGGCCGGAGGCGACCGCGCCGGATGCCGACCGCGATGGGGTGTCGGCGCAGCTCGGGCGACGGCTCGCCTTCCTGAAGGAGGTCTCGCTCTTCCAGGACGTGCCGGGCATCGAGCTACTCTCGATCGCGGAGGCCTGCGAGAAGCGAAGCTTCAAGGCCAACACGCCGATCTTCAACGAGGGCGACTTCGGTGACTCGCTCTATGTGGTGGTCGAGGGCGTCGTGAACATCGTGCGCGGCGGCGCCTCGGGTTCGGCCGCGGGCCACGTCATCAACACGGTCGGGCCGAGTCGGTGCCTGGGCGAGATCGCCATCATCGACGGGGCGACCCGGACCGCCGGTGCCGTCTGCGCGACCGACGTGCTGGTCTACCGCCTCTCGGCCGAGCGGTTCCGGGCCATCGTCAAGGACAATGGAGCCGTCGCGCTGGGAGTGATGCGCGTCATCGCACAGCGACTGCGCGAGGCGACGGCGCGCGAAGAGGCGTTGCGACAATTGCATCAGCGTCGATAGGAGCGCCTCGAGAGGGGGCGTGGCGACCGCTCGGGGAGCGGTTGACAGCGAACGACCCGCATGTTTCGGTCGGGGGCAAACCGAAGGTCCATCATGGCTGCACCCGCGTTTCCCAAGCAGTTCGGCAAGTACACCCTCCTCCGCAAGCTCGCGACCGGAGGCATGGCCGAGCTCTTCATTGCGAAGGTGCAGGAGGACGACGGCAGCGAGCGCGAGGTCGTGGTCAAGCGCATCTTGCCGTCGTTCTCGGAGGATGAGGCGTTCGTCAAGATGTTCATCGACGAGGCGTCGCTGACCGCGAAGCTTCAACATCCGAATATCGTTCAGATTTACGACTTCGACGTCACCGACCGCCAGTACTACATCGCGATGGAGTACATCGAGGGCGAAGACCTCCAGAACCTGATGAAGGATGGGGTCGACAAGGGGTCGCCGCTGTCGGTCGCGCAGTGTGTGTGGATCGTGGTCGAGCTGGCCAAGGGCCTCCACTACGCGCACACGAAAGAGCACAAGGGCAAGCCGCTCAACATCATCCATCGCGACGTGACCCCGCACAACGCGATGGTCAGCTACGACGGCGACGTGAAGCTCATGGACTTCGGCATCGCCAAGGCGGCCGAGCGCTCGACCAAGACCCAGGCGGGGATGGTGAAGGGCAAGGTCGCCTACATGAGCCCCGAGCAGGCGCGCGGCAAGCCGCTGGACCCGCGCTCGGACCTGTTCGCGCTGGCGACGATGCTCTGGGAGATGCTGACCAACAAGCGGCTCTTCCTGCGCGCGAGCGACTTCGAGACGTTGACGGCCATCCTCAAAGAGGAAGCCGAGCCGCCGTCGAAGCATCGCAAGGGCATCGACCAGGAGCTCGACGACATCATCATGACGGCGCTCGAGAAGGACCGCGAGCATCGCCAGGCGAGCGTCGAGGTCTTCGCGCGCGAGCTGAACCGCTGGTACTACAAGAACGTGTCGAGCCCCGAGGCCGAGACGGCGCGCGCGTTCATGCGCAAGGTCTACGCGGACAAGATCGCCAAGCTGGGTGGGCGGCAGGCCGAGCCCGCGACGGTGAAGGCCGTGTCGCGGTCGTCGGTGCCGGTGCCCGAGCCGGTCAAGAAGGGCGAGCTGCGCCGCAACACGAACCGCATGGACGCGGCCGGTGGGCAGGCCAACGAGTCGCCTTCGACGTTGAAGCTGAACGAGGACGTGCGCAGCGAGAAGGGACCGGGACGCACCGTGGAGGCTTCGGCCCCCGAGGTGCTGAAGGCCAAGCCTCCACGACGCGCGCAGAAGCCGGCCGAGCCGGAGTTCGCGGCGGCGGCGACCATCCTCGAGGACTCGGGGCTGTCCCAGGCCGAGCTCATGAAGGCGCTGCAGGAGTCGCAGCGCAAGAAGGCCGGCGGTGAGGCCGCGGTCGCGGGGCCGGGGAAGAAGCCAGCCACGCACGAGGACGGGGGCGGCAAGAGCAACGCGAAGCTGCTCATCCTGCTCGCGGTGGTGGCGCTGGCTGTGGGCGGTGTGCTGGCGTTCGTGCTGACGCGCTGAGGCGCGGCGGGAGGCGGAGCGATGGGGCTGCTCGACAAGCTGAAGCACGTCGTGACGGGGGGCGCGGCCAAGGTGGTGTTGGTCAAGCACAGCGGTACCCTGGCGGCGGGCGAGCTCGTCTACGTGAAGGTCGAGGTCGAGGCGGTCGCCGACGTGAAGTCGAAGGGCCTCTTCGTGGACCTCCACGGCGAGGACGACCTCGACGAGAGCGTGCTGGACAAGGCCGCTGAGCTCTTCAACCCCGACCCGTCGTATGCGTGGCCGATCGCGGAGGCCTTCGAGCTCGCCTCGGGTCAGAAGCGCGTCTTCGAGAACGCCATCTCGATGCCGAACGACCTCGTCGTGGGGACGCGCACGTGGCTCATCCGCGCGCGGGTCGAGGCCCCCGGCAAGGACCCGACCAGCCCGTGGGTGAAGTTCGGGGC
>JAEUKJ010000755.1 GCA_016792665.1 Deltaproteobacteria bacterium
TGAATCCCACACTCCTACGGTCCTCCTCCGCGAACCCTGCTCGCGCCCTCGACACCGATCGCCCCGTCGTCGCGCCGCGCCCCGCCCCCTCGCGCGACCCGCACGGCTCAGAGCCTTGACACGCCGCGGCGTTCGCGGATAGTTCCGCCCGGCTCCGGGGGACCCTCTGGGGCCCGGACGGCTGACGAATCGGCGCTCTTGCCGAGGGGTGGGCCGACGTTTCGGCCTCTGCTGCGGAACGAGCAGGCAAGATGCGCGCGGCAACGGCGCGAAGGTGAACGCGATGGACAACGGCACGGTGATTTCGCCCGGGATGGTCGTCAACGGAACGGTCCGCGGCAAGGGCCCGCTCACGGTGCAGGGGCGCGTCGACGGTCGCATCACGCTGGACGGCGACCTGCGCATCGCGGCCAAGGCCAACGTCCAGGGCGACATCGAGGTCGACACCGCCGAGGTCAAGGGGCTCGTCAAGGGCGGCATCAAGGCCCGCACCTCGGTGACCCTCGATGCTGGCGCCCAGGTCGAAGGCGTCATCGAGGCCTCCCGCGTCGAGATCGACCCCTCCGCGCGCCTGAAGGGCCGCCTCGTGATGCCGCTGAACCTCCCGCGCGGCCTGAAGGTCCCGACCCCGACCCGCGACCCCTGGGCCTCCTGAACCTCTTCCCGGACGGCGCCCCCGGGCGCGCTCCGCACCCTCTCGAATCCTTCTCTCCAGGCGATAAAGGCAAGACCACCATGGCGGAAACCATCATCGGCCCGACGATCCAGATCGAAGGCGACATCTCGGGCTCGGACGCCCTCGCGGTGCACGGACTCGTCCGTGGCGGGCGCATCCAGGTCAAGGACGGCGTGGTCATCCATGCGAGCGGGCGGGTCGAGGGCGACGTCGAGTCGGCGGCGGTCGAGATCGCCGGCGTCGTGCAGGGCAACGTCGCGGCCACGGACAAGGTCGAGATCAAGGCCGGCGGCAAGCTCTTCGGCGACGTGAAGGCGCCGCGCATCCTCATTGCCGATGGAGCCTCCTTCAAGGGCAACATCAACATGGGGGGCTGAGATGAGCGACGTCAGCGTCATCGCCCCGAATCATCGGGTCGTCGGCACGGTCTCGGCCGCCGAGGACCTCATCATCCAGGGCCGCGTCGAAGGACGCATCCAGTCCGAGGCGACGGTCATCATCGACCAGGCCGCCATCGTCGAAGCCGAGATCCTCGCGCGTCACGTGCTCGTGAAGGGCATCGTCGTGGGCGACGTGAGCGGCGTCGAGGGCATCGAGATCGCGCCGGGCGGCCAGGTGCTCGGCGACCTCCGCACGCGTCGCCTGGCGCTGCGTGCCGGCGGTCGTGTCGCCGGCAACGTCCTCACCGGGGTCGAGGTCCAGCCCTTCACCATGGCCGGCAAGGGCGGCGCCCAGGCGTGGCAGCGGCAGACCCCGCGCCCGCCGCAGGTCCGCGGCTTCTCGGAGGAGATCGTCGAGACCTCGCGTCCTTCGAGCTTCACCCCCGCGCCCCAGCCCGCGACGGTCGGGGCCGGTGAAGTGAAGAAGGCCAAGAAAGAGCCCTCCCGCGAGTCGATCTGAGGGCCGGGATGGGCGCGCACCGAGGCCCGCTCCTCGCCGTGTTCGCGGCGCTGACGCTGGGCGCCTGCGCCACCTCGCCGTATCGCGAATCGGTCGACGCCTGGACCCGAAAGTCCAGTGCGTACGACCAGTTCGACGTGACCACCCTGGTCACTGCGACCCTCGGGGTCGAGCCCTTCCGCAAGGCCTACGCCGACGAGTACGCGCGCCTCTTCGCGCTCACGCCCGAGCAGAAGGTCTCGCTCCAGGAGACCCTGGGAGAGGAAGACCGTCGCGCCCTCGTGGTCATCGTCGCCTTCTACACGGCCCAGACCGCGTGGAACGACCTCAACCCGGCCCGCGGCATCTGGGAGGTCCGGCTCGAGTCGCCGCGCGGCGACACGGCGCAGCCCTACTCGGTGACCCGCATCGACAAGCGGAACCCGACCTGGAAGGCCCTCTTCCCCTATCTCGAGGCCCACGACACCCTCTACGAGCTGCGCTTCGAGCGGAACCTCCCCGACGGCCGGCCCCTCGCGCGCAGCGGCGAGGACCTCGAGCTGGTCATCGCTGGCGCACCCGCCCGGACGAGGCTGCGCTGGACGATCCCCTGAGATGGCCGCCGCCCCGGCCAGAGCGCCCGCGCCGAGCGCCCCGATTCGGCAGATCCGGGTCCCCGACGGCACGCGTCTCGCGTATCGCCTCTACGGCCCCTCGTTCACCTCGCCCCGCGCCGAGGCCCCTGCCCGCCTCCGCATCGCGCTGTGCGACGGCATCTCCTGCGACGGCTACATCTGGCGCGACCTCCTGCCGGTGCTCGCGCGCGACTACGACATCCTCCACCTGAACTACCGCGGACACGGCCGCTCGGGCCTGCCGCGCGACCCGGCCGCTTGCACGCTCGCCCACTTCGCGGGCGACCTCGACTTCATGCTGCAGCAGCTCGGTTGGAACGACGCCATCCTCATCGGCCACTCCATGGGCGTCCAGGTCTCGCTGGAGGCCGCCTTCCGCCACTCCGACCGCGTCGCCGGGCTGGTCCTCTGCTGTGGCTCGTTCGGACGCGTCCTCGACACGTTTCGAAACACCGACTTCGGCGCCAAGGTCCTGCCGCTCCTCGACGCCGTGACCTCGACCTGGCGCGAGACGGTCGCGACCGCGGTGCGCGTCTTCCTCCCGAGCCCGTTCTCGTACGCGCTCGCGGCGCTGACCGAGATCAAGGCCGAGCGCATCAAGCCCAAGGACCTCCAGCCCTACCTGGACCACTTCGCGCGCATGCCCGTCGACCTCTTCATGGGGGTCCTCTCGGACGCCGCCGAGCGCACGGCCCTCCCCATCCTGCCGCGCATCGAGGTCGAGACCTTGGTCATCGCTGGCCAGGACGACGGCTTCACGCCGCTCGCGACGAGCCGCCTCATGGCCACGACCCTCCCTCGCGCCGAGCTCCTCGTGGTCCCGGGTACGAGCCACACCGCCCCGCTGGAAGCGCCCGAGGCCTTCGAGCGCGCCATCGTCGCCTACCTCGCAGGTTTGAGCCCGCGCCCGCCCGCAGAGCGCCTCGCGGTCCCCGCCGGCTGGCCAGTCGCGACCTGGTCCCGCCCCGCGGGCTGAGGCCTACTGCTCGACGCGGAAGAGCTGCTGCCCCGCCAGGACGAGCATGCCGCGCTTCACGAGGGTCGGCTTCGAGAGGCGGATGTAGGTCCCGTTCGAGCTGCCGAGGTCCTTCAGGTAGCAGCGCCCGTTGCGCATCGAGATCTGCGCGTGCAGGCCCGACACGAAGCCGTCCCCCGGGAAGGTGATGTCGCCGCGCTCGCGCCCGAGATAGACCTCGGTCCCGCCGAGCAGATACACCGAGCCCATCGTGTCGGGCGCGATGAGCTGCCCGAGCCGGCCCCAGGCGCCCTCGGGGATCGGGCTGCCCAGCGGGATGGCCTGCCCCTTCGCGTCGGGCTCGATCCCACCGGCGACATCGGTCAGGACCTCGAAGCTCAGGAGCTGCTGCCCGATGCGGAAGATGTCGCCGCTCTCGAGCTCGACCTCGGGGTGGACCTGCAGGAAGACGCCGTTGGTCGACTCGAGGGGCTTGAGATGCAAGAGCCCGTTCTGGAAGTAGAATTCGGCGTGGCGCCGGGCCAGGAAGTCATCGTGGGGGAAGCTTATCTCGGCGCCTTCGCGCCCGATGACCGTGACCTCGGGCGAGAGGTCGAGGATCGAACCGTCCGTCCCGTCTTCCAGGATGATGACGAGTCTCGCCTTGGGCTTGCCCTCGCTGACCTTCTTCGCGACCGGCGCCGGCAGGTCGGGCCCGCCCGAGCTCCCCGCGCGCTTGGTCGCGACCTCGACCACCTTGCTCGCGTTGCTCGGCGTGCCGGCGCGCGCCCCGCTCCCGGTGATCGGCCGCGGGTTGGTCGACGGGCCGATCTCGGGGATCTCGGCACTGCGCGCTGGGTCCACGAGCGCCTGCGCCACGGCCTGCGCCGCCACGCTCCCGGGCTTGACCGCGCCGCCGGGGTCCAACGTCTTCATCCGATCGGGCGTCACCCGCGGGCCGGGCTCTTCGCGCGACGCGACGCTGGGGCTCGCCTCGGGGACGGGCACTGGCGCGACCGGCGCCGCCGTGACCGGGCTCGACGCGCGCACGGCCGCAGCCTTGGTCGCGGTCACCACGGCGCTCACGGAGGGCAGATCGACCGCGGTGTCCTTGGTCTGGGCAATCGGCCGTGACGGTTTCGGGGCCGTGCTCGGGCCCGCGACACGCGTGTCCGGGGTCGCCGCGCGAGGCGCGCCCTCGCCCTTCATCTCGCCGGCCCCCGGCTTCGGAGCGGGCGCCTCGGGCTCGCCTCCAAAGGCCTCGTCGAGGTCGGCGCCGCAACCGAGGCAGAAGCGGAAGAAGGCCTCGTTTTCGGTACTGCAGAACGGGCAGGTTCTCACGCCAATGGCTCCTCGCAAGATCGCGGGACGTTACCGCCCCTCCTCACCATGGTCAACCGCCACACCGACCCGGCGACACGGCGACGGCCGTCGCTCCACGCATCGGCCGCGGCCCCGCTTCGCGTCAGTCGCGGATGCCCAGCGCCTTCATCTTCTTGTAGAGGTGGCTGCGCTCGAGCCCGAGCGCCGCGGCCGTCTGCGTGACGTGGCCGCCATGATGCGTGAGGGCCTGCAGGATGATGTCGCGCTCGGCCTCGGCCACCAGATCCTTCATCGCGACCCCGGGCCGATAGAGCTGCTGCTCCTTCACCTTGGCCTCGGCCCCGAACAAGCGCCGCACGGCCTCGACCCCGATGCGCTGCCCCGGCGTGAGGATCGCCAGGCGCTCACAGGCGTTGCGCAGCTCGCGCACGTTGCCGGGCCAGTCGTGCTTCTGCAGCACCTGCATCGCTTCGGGCTCGATGGGCTTGGGCTTGACCCCGTTCTCCTCCGACACGCGCTCGATCAGCGCGCGCACCAGCTCGGGCAGGTCCTCCTTGTGCGCGCGCAGGGCAGGCGCGGAGATCGGCACCACGTTCAGCCGATAGTACAGGTCCTCACGGAACTCGCCGGCTTCGATCGCCACCGGCAGGTCCTTGTTGGTCGCGGCCACCACCCGCACGTCGACGCTGATCGGCCGCGACCCGCCGACCCGCTCGATCTCCCCTTCCTGCAGCGCTCGCAAGAGCTTGGCCTGCACCTCGAGCCGCATGTCGCCGATCTCGTCCAGGAACAAGGTGCCGGTGTGCGCCAGCTCGAACTTGCCCTTGCGCGCCTGGTGCGCCCCGGTGAAGGCACCGCGCTCGTGTCCGAAGAGCTCGGACTCGATGAGCTCGCTCGGGATCGCGGCGCAGTTGACCTTGACGAACGGCTTGTCGGCTCGCGTCGACTGCAGGTGGATGGCCCGCGCGATGAGCTCCTTGCCGGTCCCGCTCTCGCCCGTGATGAGCACGCGCCCGCGCGACGGCGCCGCCAGCGCGATGGTCTGCTTGAGCTCGCGCATCACCGCCGAGCTCCCGATGAGCTCCGAGTCGTGCGACGCCTTCGCACGCAGCGTCTGCAGCTCGCGCTTCTGCCCGGCGAGCTCGAGCGCGTTGCGGATGTGGATGAGGATCTCGTCGGTCGTCAGCGGCTTGGCGACGAAGTGATGCGCCCCCTTCTGGGTCGCCTCCACCGCCATGTCGATGGTGCCATGCCCGCTCATCATGATGACCGGGACCTCGGGGCGCAGCCGCTTGAACTGCCCCAGCACATCGAGTCCGCTGCCATCGGGCAGCTGCACGTCGAGGAGCGCCACGTCGCAGACCATCGCCTGGAAGACCTCGAGCGCCGTGCGCACGTTCTCGGCCGTCTCGCAGCGATAGCCCTCGAGTTCGAGCGACCGCTGCAACGTCGTGCGGATGTTCTTCTCGTCATCGACGACGAGGATCGTCGCGCTCACGTGGCCTCCTTCGCTGCCTGGGCACCCGCGCCTCGGCAGAAACCCGCCCATCGTCGCGATGCAGGCCCCGGCGTACCGCATCGCGACCGCATTGCGCAAGGGTCTCACCCGCGCGCCATGCCTCGCCCAGCTTGACAATGGCGGTCCTCGTGCACTACACGCGGGCGACCTTGACCGACCTCGCCCCGCTGACGACTCCCCGCTCGGCCGCGAACGCCCTGGGCGCCATCGCATCAGTCCTCGCGGCCCTCGCGCTCGCGCTCACCGCCTGCGGCAAGTCCTACCCCGACTGCGAGGGCGACGCCCTCTGCCTGTCCCACGCCGAGGTCTGCGTCGACGGCCGCTGCCGTCAGTGCCGCGACGACTCGGGCTGCGCGCGCCTCGACGCGTGCATGGTCTGCCGCTCGAACGAGTGCATCCGCCGCCCCGGCTGCTGCAAGTCCGACCTCGACTGCCCCGGCGGACGCTGCTGGCGACAAGGCCCGACCGGTGAGTGCGGTGGCCAGTGCCAGGTCCACGCCGACTGCGCCGCCGGGTTCCGCTGCTCCGAGAGCACCTGCATCCCCGACGTCGAGTGCCAGGACGACCAGGCCTGCCCCTCGGGCCAGCGCTGCCTGAACGGCAAGTGCGCCAAGGCCTGCGAGCTCGCGACCATCCACTTCGACTTCGACGAGTTCGCCATCAACCTCGCGCAGGAAGCCGTCGTGAAGGCCAACGTGGCCTGCCTCCTCGCGACCGGCTTCCGCGTCCGCATCGAAGGCCACTGCGACGAACGCGGCTCCGACGAGTTCAACCTCGCCCTCGGCCAACAGCGCGCCACCACCCTCTCGCGCGCCTACACGACGCTCGGCGTCCCCGCGTCCCAAATCGAAGGCATCCTCTCCTACGGTGAGGAAAAGCCCGTCTGCAACGAGTCCAACGAGCGCTGCTGGCAACAGAACCGGCGCGCCGAGACGATCCGCAGGTGATCCCCATGCGTCACTCCGCTCCCTCGCCCCGCTCGGCTCGTCGCCCCTCGCGCGCCCGCCTCGGCCTCGCCACCCTCGCCGCCGGCACGCTCATCGGGTGCGCGACCAAGGGCGACGTCGAGCGCCTCACCGTCCGCGTGAACTCGCTCGAGCGCGAGCGCGACCAGCTGCGCAACGACATCATCGACGGAGTCGACAAGCTCGAGCGCCTCCACGGCAAGCTCACCGAGGCCGAGGACACCCTCCGCCGCAGCGGCGCCGACCTCACCCTGCGCATCGACCGCATCGACCAGGACCTCCCCAAGGTCAAGGGCGGCATCGAGGCAGCCGAGTTCCGCGTCAACCAGATCCTGAAGGACCTCGACGTCATCAAGAAGGAGCTCGCGGGCCGCCTCGGCTGGACCGTGGTCTACCTCCCGAGCGACCTTCCCAAGGACAAGGACGGCATCTGGAAGGTCGCGCAGGAGCTCGGCAAATCCGAGAAGTTCATGGAGTCGAAGGCCGTCTTCGAGCTCTTCGAGGCGAGCTTCCCCGACGACGAGCGCGCCCCCAAGGCCCTGGTCGAAATCGGCAAGCTGCTCGAGCGCGCGGGCGACCTCGACGGCGCCATCAAGGCCTACCAGTCCGTCTACGAGCGCCACGAGAAGAGCGCGGACGCCGCCCCGTCCACCATGCGCATCGCCGAGATCTTCGCCCTCCGCGGCAACTGCGATCGCGCCAAGGCGGTCTACAAGTTCGTCGAGACGCAGTTCAAGAACGCGCCCGAGGCCGCCACCGCGAAGGCGCGCCAGAAGACGATCGGCGCCGACTGCAAGAAGCCGAACTGAGCCGATGTCCTCCTACGACGTGATCGTGGTCGGCGCGGGGCACGCCGGGGTCGAGGCCGCCCTCGCCGCGGCGCGCATGGGCGCCCGCGTCCTGGTCCTCACGCAGAACATCGATCGCATCGGCTGGATGAGCTGCAACCCCGCCATCGGCGGCCTCGGCAAGGGTCACCTCGTCAAGGAGATCGACGCGCTCGGCGGCCTCATGGGCCGCGCCATCGATCGCACCGGCATCCAGTTCAAGCGGCTCGGCGCCTCGAAGGGCCCGGCCGTTCGCGGCTCACGCGCCCAGGCCGACAAGGTCGAGTACGCGAAAGAGGTCCGCCGCGTCCTCGAGTCCACCCCCGGCATCGTCATCAAGCAGGCCAACGTCGAGGACCTCCTCCTCGTCGACCCGACTCGCCACGCCGCGCCGCTCGCTGACGCGCATCACGCGCGCGCGCGCATCGCCGGCGTGACCACGCACCTCGGGCTCGCCTTCCACGCCAAGACCGTCATCCTGACGACCGGCACCTTCCTCTCGGGCCTCCTCCACTACGGCGAGCTCAAGGTGAAGGGCGGCCGCGCTGGCGACGGCGCCGCCTACGGCCTCTCGGCCACCCTCCAGCGGCTCGGCTTCCCGCTCGGCCGCTTGAAGACCGGCACCGTCCCCCGCCTCGACGGGCGCACCATCGACTGGCAGGGGCTCGAGGTCCAGCACGGCGACGACCCACCGCGCCCCTTCTCGTTCTTCGGGCCGGGCCTGGCCCTGCCCCAGGTCGACTGCCACATCACCTCGACCACCCCCGAGACGCACCGCATCATCCGCGAGAACCTCCATCGCTCGCCGATGTACGCGGGCGTCATCCAGGGCATCGGCCCGCGCTACTGCCCCTCGATCGAAGACAAGGTCGTCCGCTTCGCCGAGAAGTCGGGCCACCAGATCTTCCTCGAGCCCGAGGGCCTCTCGACCACCGAGATCTATCCCAACGGCATCTCCACGAGCCTGCCCATCGACGTCCAGATTGCACTCGTGCACTCGATCCCCGGCCTCGAGAAGGCCGAGATCACCCGCGCCGGCTATGCCGTCGAGTACGACTTCGTCGACCCGCGCGAGCTCCTCCCCTCGCTCGAGACCAAGCGCGTCCAGGGCCTTTTCTTCGCCGGCCAGTTGAACGGCACCACCGGCTACGAGGAAGCCGCCGCCCAGGGCCTCGTCGCCGGCATCAACGCGACGCTCCACGCCCGCGACGAGTCACCCTTCATCGTCGACCGTGCCGACGCCTACCTCGGCGTCCTCATCGACGACCTCGTCACCCGCGGCGTCGACGAGCCCTACCGCATGTTCACCTCGCGCGCGGAGTACCGCCTCCACCTGCGCGAGGACAACGCCGACCTCCGCCTGCTCCCGCGTGGCCGCGCGTTCGGCCTCATCGATGATGCGACGTGGTCCGCCTTCGAGGCCCGCCAGGCCCGCGTCGACGACGCCCTCCAGCTGCTCGCGAACGAGCGCCTGCTCCCCGATCTCGGCACCCAGGCCAGGATGCGCGATCGGGGCGTCACGCCGGTCCAACAGCCGATGACGCTGGCCGAGCTCGTACGCCGGCCCGAGCTGGGCCTGGCCGACCTCCTCCCCCTCGCGGCCTCCGCCGAGCGCCTCGCCGCCCTCCAGCGCGAAGACCCCCAGGCCTTCGAGACCGTCGAAATCCGTTTGAAGTACGACGGTTACCTCCAGCGTCAGGATCGCCAGGTCGAGCGCTTCAAGCGCCTCGAGTCGGTGTCCCTCCCGCTCGACCTCGCCTTCGACGACGTCCACGGTCTCACCACCGAGGCCCGCTTGAAGCTCACGCGCGCGCGCCCCGCCAGCCTCGGCCAGGCCAGCCGCGTCCACGGCGTGACCCCGGCCGCCATCAGCGCGCTCCTCATCCACCTCGAGAAGCGCCGCCGCCTTACCGCGACCAACGCCCTATAGGGGCAAGGCTCGCCTCGCCCGCAGCGGCGCCCGACTCAGATGATCTCGAGCCAGGGCAGGCTCTCTTCGAGCGCGTGCAGCTCTTCGTCGTCCTCACGCCGAAAGAGCAGCTTCAAGAGCCGCCGATAGTCCGCGTAGTGCGGCACGACCTTCTCGAGCTCGCGTCGCATCTGCCGCCGCTTCATCTCGAAGGTGCGGTGCGACGTGTCGGTGAGGTGGAGAGCCTCCAGGAAGTAGTTCGCCTCGGTCTGGATCTGCACCTCGAAGAGCTGCGCGCCCCAGCGGTAGACGTTCTTGATCGCCTCCCAGCCCGTCTTCTTCTTCTGGTCGGTCGGCACACTCAAGTAGTCCTTGTGCTCGACCAGCTCGAGGTGCAGGTGCCCGGGGTCCGTGACCACGCCGAGCTCGGCCAGCTGCCGCACCGTCCACGTGATGACGGCCAGGATCTCCTCGACCCGATAGCTGTCCGCACGCCGCGGCGTCAGCACCTTCACGCCGAAGATGTCGTTGATGTACTTCGAGTCGGTGTTGACGATCTTGTCGCGCCGCACCAGCGTATCGACCGCGAAGAGCGCGTCGCAGACCTTGTTCCAGATCTGGTCGTTGGTCTTGACCCGCGTCAGCACCCGCGTCGCGGGCGCATCTTCGATCGTCTCGAGCGGCCACAGCTCGAGGAAGCTCGCGCGCGGATACAAGACCCCGAACGGCTGGTCGTGGCTCGCACGATAGCGATAGCGACGCGCGATGCGCTGCGCGAGGCTGTAGTCGGTGACGCGCTTCAGGTTCTCGCGCGTGATCGTCTCCTCGATGACGATGCGCTGCGTCCCGGGCCCTTCCTCTTCCTCCTTCCGCCCCATGACCACACGCGCGACGTGCTGCACGTGCTTGGACCCGGTCAGCGCCTGCGCCAATAGCGCCGCGAAGTCGTAGAGGTGATGCTCCCCGCGCAAGACCGCGCTCTCCCAGGTGTCGCGGCAGTTCTCGATCTCGTCGCGCGCCAGCTTCAGGACCGGCGGCTCCTGCCCCGACCGCGCCGAGGCACGCAGCGCATCGAGATGCCAGGACAGGCTCGCCAAGAGCCGATTGGTCCGCTCGTCTCGCACCAGCATCGCGAGCGGCGAGTCTTCCTCGGCCGCCGCCTTCAGCGCGTCGCTGGCGGGCTCCCCGACGACCCCGCTCAGGGCACGCGGATGCGCCGCATCTGGGCTGTTCCCAGCACCGAGGGCAGGTTCGCCACGAGCTCCCTCAGCGTCGGAGGGCGACCGAACTGTGCCGCGATCTGCCTCAGCGCGATCGGCCAGAACCGTGTCGAATCGACCGGAGTCCCGTCCACCAGGAAGTCTCGTCGTGTGATTGCCCAAGTGGCCCCCCTCCGCGCGAGGCGATAGCGCCACGCAAACCCTGACTCGCCATCGCCTTCCGGACCGCTCTGGATCCAGACCTCTGCCCGCTCGTGTCCGATGACCCGCCGCACCATCGGGCGGCCGACCCACTTCGCCCGGTAGCGCTCGCTGGTCTCGACCATCATCGCCTGGGTCGCGGCGACGAGGTCCTCGCGCGCGCTCTCGTCGCCGGCCTCCCAGATGTCTCCGAGGGTCTCGGCGAGTCGGTACCGGTAGTCGACGCGCGCGTGCGCGCCCTCGTAGTCCTTCGTCGTCAGCGCCTTCTCGAACCCGTCGACGACGGCGAGCATCGCCTCGGTCGGGGGCGCATCCCCGCGCGGCGCGCACGAGACGCACAAGAGGACCCACAACGCATTTGCAGTACGACCGGACGACACGAGCTCACGCAGACCCATCGCCTCGATCATACGCGCCTTGGCCGCGTTGATCCAGCTTGGCCGTGCCGCGTTCGGCGTTCCGACCTCCCCGGCCGATGCCTCTCCGGCCTATATTCCAAGCGGTCCGGCGCCGTAGCAGGGGAACTTTTTTTGAAGATCGGGTACACGTCGGCGTCGGGGGCGACATCGAGGCGGCCGCGAGGACGCCCCTGCGGAAAGAGGCAACACCATGAGCAAGCTCGCTACCCGGAACCTGTTGATTGGCATCACGCTCCTCATCGGCGGGGCCGCGGTCCCAGCCTGCTACGTCGACAGCGGCGTCTACACCTGCTTCGACGACTGGGACTGCCCGGCCGGCAGCTACTGCGGCGTCGACGGCATCTGCTACACCCCGGTGACCCCGGCCCCCGGTTGCTACGACGACTGGGACTGTGCGGGCGGCTACTACTGCGGCGGTGACGGCGTGTGCTACCTCGACACCGAGTGCACGGTCGACTCGCAGTGCGGCTACGGCCAGTACTGCGGCGCCAACGGCTTCTGCTACGAGACCCCGCGCTGCACCTCCGACCTCCAGTGCTCGCCTGGCGACTACTGCGGCGCGGACGGCTACTGCTACGAACTGCCCTCGTGCACCTCGCACTCGCAGTGCCCGGCCGGAACCTACTGCGCAGTCGATGGTCAGTGCTGGCTCGGTGACCTCTGCAACACCGACCGCGACTGCAGTGGCAGCGAGTACTGCTCGACCGACGGCCTGTGCGAGACCTTCTCGGGCTGCCTCTCGAACCGCGACTGCCCCGCCGGCAGCGTCTGCGAGAACGACGGGGTCTGCTACGCGAGCGACTGCTACACCGACCGCGACTGCTCTGTCGGCAGCTACTGCACCTACGACGGCTACTGCGCTCCCTACTGAGGCTAGAAGTCGTCGAACGACCTGACCGAGGCCGGTCTCCGCAAGGGGGCCGGCCTTCGGCCTTTGTGCCGCAGACGCGTCACCCGGGGCCAGGCTGACGAGGGCTCGGATCCGCCCGAGGTCGCGCGC
>JAEUKJ010000765.1 GCA_016792665.1 Deltaproteobacteria bacterium
GGTCGGTCTGGGATCGCTCGGCATCGCGCTGCCGCCGCTCATCCAATGGAAAGACCCGACCCAGCTCGAGCGCTTCGTACGCCCCGTGCTGAGCGGCGACCTCATCGCGTGCCTCGCCATCACCGAGCCCAACACCGGCTCGGACGTCGCCGGCGTGAAGACGCGCGCGCGCCGCGACGGCGACCACTACGTCGTCTCCGGGCAGAAGCTCTTCATCACCTCGGGCACACGCGCCGACGTCATCACGACCCTGGTCCGCACCGGCGATGACCCGCACGGCGGCCTGAGCTTCCTCGTCCTGACCCGCGACATGCCGGGCGTCGTCGTGTCACGCGCGCTGCACAAGACCGGCTGGTGGGCCTCGGACACGGCTGAGCTGTCCTTCGACGCGGTGCGCGTCCCGGTCTCGCACCGCATCGGCCCCGAGGGTGCGGGCTTCGTCACGCTCATGCGCAACTTCGTGACCGAGCGACTGGCGCTGGCCGCGTACGGCGCGGCGACCGCCGAGCTGGCCCTCCAGGAGTCGCTTCGCTACGTGCGCGAACGCGAAGCCTTCGGCCGCAAGCTCGCCGGCTTCCAGGTCACGCGCCACAAGCTCGCGGACATGGCGACCGAGGTCATGGCCGCCAAGACGGTCGTCTACCAGGTGGCCCAGCGCCTCGCCTCTGGCGTCCAGGCACTGCAAGAGGTCGCGATGGCCAAGAACCTCTGCGCCGAGACCGCGGTGCGCGTGACCTACGAGGCCGTGCAGCTCCATGGGGGCATGGGCTACATGCGCGAGTCCCTGGTCGAGCGGCTCTCGCGCGACGCCCGCCTCCTGCCCATTGGCGGCGGCACCCAGGAAATCATGAAGGAGATTATCGCGAAGTCGATGGGCTTCTGAGGCCCCTGCCCTTGCGGAGCCAGTTGCCCGAGACCGTGGTTCTGGGCATGATGCTCGAACGGTTTCGGGCGAATGGGTCGCAGCAGGCGTCGCGCTGTGAACGCGGAGGGGGCATGGCGAGGAGCATGGGGTGGACGAGCGGCGTGGTCGTCTGGCTGCTCGCGGGATGCATCGGCGATGGGCGCCAGAACGACGACTCGCAGACCAGCGATGACGTCGATACCCTGGTCGACGACACGCGCGACACCGACGGTGCGACGCCCGACACGACCCCTGACGGCACCGACGCGGACGACGCCACCGGGGTCTCGGACGCGGGCGACGCGGGCGTCGACGGCGACGCGACCGACACGGTCGACACCACCGGGCCCGACACCACGCCCGCGCAGTGCGCCGAGAACGACGACTGCGAGCTCGTCAATGGCCCGGCCGGCCAGTGCGAGTCCTGGTACTGCGACGACGGCGTCTGCCTCACCCAACCGCTGAGCGCACGCGCCTGCGATGACGGCGACCCCTGCACGAGCTCGGACTTCTGCGACGACGGCGTGTGCGCCGGCGGGAGTGCCGTCCGCTGCGACCAGTTCGCCCCCGATTGTTGGTCGGGCAACGTGACCACGTGCACGCCCGGCGTGGGCTGCGGCGGGACCTTTCAGGCCGAGGGCGAGCCCTGCGCGGAGGCGACCGGCCCCAGTGGCGGCGCGTGCGCGCAGGGCTGGCTCGTGCCGAACGACACCTGCGACGGGGAAGGCCACTGCCTCGACAAGAGCAGCCTGGTCCCGCCCGGGATCCATCCTCTCGCGGCGAACTGGCACCTGGTCGTCTCGAACGCCGAGTCTGGTCGGCCGCACTACACGTCGCGCGCCAACCTGACCCTCGGGGCGAGCGGCGGCCTGACCCTGACGAATCCCGCCTCGACCAGCCTCAGCTGGACCGCCTCCACCGTGCTGGGCGAATCGGGCAACCCCAACATCGCCACCTATTGCGCCTCGCTCGAGGGCGAGGTCGTCCTGCGCTACGCCTCGCTCGAGTACAGTGGGCGCACCGATCCGAACCGCCGTCTGATGGTCCTCCACGGTGCCCGCGACGAGCTCGGGGTCGCGCTGCGCAAGGGCGGGAGTCCGTCGTCGGTCAACGGCATCTACCGCATGGTGTCGACCGGGCAGTTCGGACTCCAGGGCGATCGTCTGATCGTGTGGCAGGGCCAGATCGGCTTCACCAACGGCTGCGTGACGGTCGCAGGCGGCTTCTCGACGACCCCGGGACTCGGCGACAGCTACACCTACGAGACCGGCAACGACTACTGCCTGACCGCGGACGGCAGCAACTTCCGCCTGCCCCTGCGCATCCGCAAGGTCAACAGCGACGACACCTTCGACATCCAGTGGTACGGCGCCATCGGCCCGACCGGCGACCTCCTGCTCCTGACACGCGACGACAGCTCCGCGGCGCGCCTTCGCTACGGCACGATCCTGCTCGTGCGGCAACGCGACGCGGCCTCGGTCGGCTCGACCGCCGGGAGTTGGGACTTCGC
Organism: Deltaproteobacteria bacterium; assembly: GCA_016792665.1. Taxonomy (GTDB): domain Bacteria; phylum Myxococcota_A; class UBA9042; order PHBI01; family PHBI01; genus WYBB01. The sequence goes on from JAEUKJ010000765.1 coordinate 2,415, forward strand.
GGCCCATCGCGGCGGCGCGCGCACGAGCAACGACCTCGCAAGCAGTGCGTTCCTCGAGTTCGGGCGGCTCGAGCTCGGTCCGAGCACGCTCGAGCTCGGCGGCACGGTCACGCGCGCCAACGGCAGCACGGTCACGATCGGCGGGGCGTGGTGGTACCCGGGCACGGCCGGACGCTACAACCAGCGCTACTCACTGGCCGACGCGGTCGTCAACCACACCGGCTGGATCAGCGAGAGCTCGAACGTGATCGTCGGGTGGCGCGTGCTCGACCCCGAGGTGGACGCCGGGACGCCGCAGAACCTGAGCCTGGTCCCGTTCGAGGGGTCGCTATTGGTCGCGGTGCGCTGGGCGCCGTTCACGCGTCCCTACCAATAGACTCAGCCGAGGAGGCCGAGGTCCGCGAGCATGAGCTCGACCACGCGCTTCTGCATGGCGACGCGACGCTCGAGCGTGAACCCCATCCAGGTCTCGATGCA
>JAEUKJ010000770.1 GCA_016792665.1 Deltaproteobacteria bacterium
GGATGGACCAGCCAGCCGTGTCCACGTCGAGCCCCTGACCCATGTGGATGGCCTCCACCGGGACTTCTCCGGGCGGCGGCCACGCGGTCCAACGCGCCCCGGCGCGACCCGTCCCGTTGATGACGTGCAGGCAGCTATAGCCCGAGGTCGAGCCGACCCCGATCGGTCCCAGGCTGGTCGACAAGATCCAGCGCCGATGCCCCAGCGTCGGCACGTCGTGGTCGGTCATGTAGAGGTCGACCGCGAGCACGCCCGGCGTCGTGGCCAGGTTCGACAGCCCAGCCGTGGCCGCGCCCACCGGCTCGTAACACTTCCAGCTCGTCGGGACCTCGTGGTCGATGGTGCGGTTGGCCTGCATCAGCAGCGCGCAGGCCTGGGCGGCCTCGTTCTTCGCCTCCGACAGCTCGACCGCGGGCAGCCCGGCCATCCACCGGTACAGGTTCACCTGGCGCAGCGCGTTGTCGCGTCCGGGCGACAGCACATCTCCGGCCGTGCAGCTCGAGGCCGAGCCTGTCCACGCGCCTTCGGTCCGCTGAGCGCGATCGGCGTTCCAGCGCGCGCACACCGACCCGTCGCCGACGACGTCGGGCCCGCTCGTGTCGCCGCTCGCGGTGCCATCGGCCGCGTCGGTCGCGTCGCGCGCCGTGTTGGCCGTGTCGCCCGCCTCGACCGTGTCGGTGCGCGGCCCGAGCGTGTCGAAGCGCTCGGTCGAGCGCGAACCCGGGTCGTCGCACCCGAGCGAGAGAGAGACCCCGAGGATCGCGTAGTGCCACTTCATCGCGAGGCACGGTAGGCAAGGCGCCCGGGCGGGGTCAACCCCCGAGCGCCGATGATCATCATCGTTCGATTATTCGAGCCCGAAGTGGAGGCGCGCCCCGAGACCGATGACCCACGGGTTGAGGTTCACGGTGTCGAGGAAGCCGGGCACTGCGTCGCCGAGGTAGAGGAAGGTCGGGAAGACGCCACGGAGGAAGATGTCGATCCAGGCTGCGCCGCCGTCGCCCTCGATGCTGTAGCCGACCTCGAGCGAGAGCGGGATGGAGGCCTGGTCGAACTTGAACTCGGGCGCTACGAGGCCGGTCTTCACATCGAGGTAGACGTTGCGCGTGAGGCTCACCGCGAGGCCGACCGCGAGCTCGAGGTCCGCGCGCAGCTTGTCACCGCTGCCGCTCGCGGGCAGGTTCAGCGCGACGCGCGGGCCGATGTCCAGGCGCGCGGCCTTGTTCAGGAAGAAGCGCAGCGGCACGCCGATGTCGATCGCGTGGCCGTGGGTCGTCTTGTCGTTGCTGAAGGTGAAACCAGCCTCGGCCGCCAACTGGAACCCGCCGTCGAGCAGCTTGTAGCGCGCGCCGAGGCGCGTGTCGCCGTACTCGGCCTCGGGTGTGAGGTTGATCTGTGCAGCCGTGACCCCGATCTCGAGCTTGTCGATCGGCGCCCAGTCGACCATCGCGATGATGCCGAACGCGATGTCGTTCGAGAACGTCTTCGAGAGCACCAGCGCGCCCTCGGGCCGGAGCTGCCCCTTCTCGAGCGTGATCCCACGCTGCCCGTACACCACCGGCTCGATCCCCGAGCCCTCTTCGCCGTCGTCGGCCTGAGCCACGCCAGCCACCGTCATCCCGGTCATCGCCGTCGCCGCGATGGTCGCGGCCGTCATCCAGTTGCGCATGTGTCTTCCTCCTGGCCGTCGCGTCGGGCGTCGGCGCGTATCGCTCGCCGGATACCACCGGAACTCGACGCGGTCCAAGAAACCCCGGTGCGTACGATGCTTCGCGCCCCCGCCTGCCAGGCCTCAGCGCGACGCTTTCTCGTTCGCGACCGTAACCCGGTTCGGCGTCAGCACGCGCTCGAGATCGGCCGGCGTGATCGACACCAGGAAGCCGCGCTTGCCGCCGTTGATGTGCAGGACCTCGAGGTCGAAGATCGACGCCTCGGCGTGGATCGGCAGCGGCTTGCGCAACCCGAACGGGCTCGTGCCGCCGACCTGATAGCCGGTGTGGCGCTCGGCCACCGCCGGATCACACGGCTCGATCTTCTTCTTGCCGAGCTGACGCGCGAGCTCCTTGGCCGACACGGTCTTGTCGCCGTGCATCAGCACGACCAGCGGGCTCTTCGCCTCGTCCTCGAAGATCAGGGTCTTGATGACCGCGTGCTCGGGCACCCCGAGCTCTTGCGAGCTGTGTCGCGTGCCGCCCTTTTCCTCGTAGCGGAACACGTGGCCACGCCAGGCGATCTTGTGCTTGTCGAGCTCGCGGGTCGCGAGCGTCACCGGAAACTTGTCGGCGCTCATCGCGCGCATCCCGCCACGACCCCCGTCGCCGGTCAAGCCTCTCCCGCGGCCACCACCGGGCCGTCGAGCGGCCGACCTGTGCGCGATTTTTTGTAACCCAGTGCGTTCTCGGCGAAGGTCCGATCTCCGCCACCCGTGCGGCCGTACCCGATCTGCTCGCGTGACTCGTGGGGTTACCCCTCATGATCCGAGTGACCTCGAACGATACCATGGTCATGTCTCGCGCGGCCTCCTGCCCCGCACGCCCACCGGAGCCCCCAATCGCCGGGCTCCAACCATCCGCCGCCCTTTCAAGAGAGGACCCGGTGTCATCACCTCCCGCCCGGGGAGCCACGCGCCCCGCCCTCATCCACGTCCTCGTCGGCACCGCGCTGGCCCTGGCCGCATGCCACGACGACAAGGCCCCTGGTCAGGCCGACACCAGCCCCGAGGACACGACCACCTTCGATACCGAAGAGGTCCTCGACACCGCCGTCGACACCGTCGACACCGTCGATACGACCCCCGACACGACCGCCGACACGACCGCCGACGTCGGCCCGCAGCCCGGTGAGCTCGGCGCCCCCTGCGACGACGAGAGCGACTGCAACGACTCGTACTGCCTCGCCGCGCTGACCGGCAAGGTCTGCTCGAAGACCTGCACCACGAGCTGCCCCAACGGCTGGGCCTGCCGCCAGAACCTCGATGCCCTCCCCGACGTCGCGTTCACGTGCATGCCGCCGGCCCCGAACCTCTGCCGACCCTGCGTCTCGAACGCCGACTGCGTCGTCGCCTATGACGGCGCCGCCCACGCCTGCGTCCCACGCGGCGATGACGGTGCCTTCTGCGGCGCGGCCTGCGCCAGCGACACCGACTGCCCGGACGGTTCGTTCTGCGCCGCGACCGTCGACATCGCCGGCAACCCGACGACCCAGTGCCAGCTCGAAGGGCAGGCCGAGTGCCCGTGCTCGCCGCGCGCCATCGCCGACGGGGCCAAGACCCAGTGCCGCGTCGGCAACGCGCTCGGTCGCTGCCAGGGCGAGCGCCTCTGCACCGAGGCCGGCCTCACCGCGTGCGACGCCGCCGAGCCCGCCCTCGACACGTGCAACGGCCAGGACGACAACTGCGACGGCCGCACCGACGAGGCCTTCGTCGCCGCCCCCTGCGCCATCGAGAACGACTTCGGGAGCTGCCCCGGCACCTCGCGCTGCGAGCTCGGCGCGGACCGCTGCGACGCCCAGACCCCGCGCCTCGAGACCTGCAACGGCGAGGACGACGACTGCGACGGCGACACCGACGAGGAAGGGGCCGACGGCTGCGTGACCCTCTATCGCGACAACGACGGCGACGAGGTCGGCAGCAATGACGCCCGCTGCCTTTGCCAGCCCGACGGCTTCTATCGCGCCACCGTCGCCGGCGACTGCGACGACTCCGCGCGCCGCGTCTTCCCGGGCGCCGCCGAGATCTGCAACGGTGTCGATGACGACTGCAACGCCCAGACCGACGAGGGCGCGGCCTCAGGCTGCACCACGTTCCAGCGCGACGGCGACCGCGACGGCTTCGGCGACCCGAACCTCTCGCAGTGCCTCTGCGCCCCGGCTCGACCCTACGACACGCGGCAGGCCAACGACTGCGACGACAACGACTCGGACACGAACCCCGCCACCGTCGAGCAGTGCAACGGCAAGGACGACGACTGCGACGGGCAGACCGACGAAGAAGGCGCGGGCGGTTGTGTGCTCTACTTCAGCGATGCCGACGGCGATCAGTTCGGCGCGACCGCGAGCTTCAAGTGCCTCTGCGCCCCGGCCGGCGCCTTCTCCGCGACCGCGGGCGGCGACTGTAACGATTCGGATCAGCTCGCGAATCCGGGTCGTCCCGAGACCTGCAACGGCAAGGACGACGACTGCGACGGGCAGACCGACGAGCCGAACGCCGCGGGATGTTCGACCTTCTATCGCGACGCCGATGGCGATCACTACGGCCTCTTCGCCGACAAACAGTGCCTCTGCGCGGCCGCCGCGCCGTACACCGCGACCGAGGCCGGCGACTGCAACGACGGGGCGGCGAGCGCCAACCCGGCCGCCCCCGAGATCTGCGACGGCATCGACAACGACTGCGACGTCGTGGTCGACGAGGCCGGCGCCTCCGGCTGCACGACCTACTACCAGGACCGCGACCTCGACGGACGCGGCGTGCTCGGTGCCTCGAGCTGCCTCTGCGGTCCGCGCTTCCCCTACACCAGCGCGTCGACCGACGACTGCGACGACACCAACCCGTTCATCAGCCCCGCGTCCTCCGAGCGCTGCAACGGCCTCGACGACGACTGCAACGGCCAGACCGACGAAGGCGTCACTGGCTCGTGCTCGTCCTTCTACAAGGACGCCGACTCGGACGGTTGGGGCGTCGGCACCGACCAGCGCTGCCTGTGCGCACCCGACGGCGAGTACACCGCGACCCGCACCGGCGACTGCGACGACCGCCGCATCGACGTCTATCCGTTCGCAGACGAGCTCTGCAACGGCGAGGACGACGACTGCGACGGCGACACCGACGAGGCCGACGCGCTCGGCTGCGTGGTCTACTTCAAGGACGGCGATGGCGACGGCATCGGCGTGGCCAGTGACTCCCGCTGCCTGTGCGCGCCCCAGGCGCCGTATGCGTCGGTGATCGGCGGCGACTGCGACGACACCCGCGCCTCCACTCGCCCCGGCGCCGGCGAGTCCTGCAACGGCCGCGACGACAACTGCGACGGCCGCACCGACGAAGTCGGCGCCTCGGGGTGCGCCCTCTTCATGCGCGACACCGATGGCGACGCCTTCGGCCTGGCGCTGGACGTGCAGTGCCTGTGCGCCGCCAACAACACCTACCGCGCGACCGTCGGCGGCGACTGTGACGACCTCGCCGCCGCCATCAACCCGGCCGCGACCGAGATCTGCGACGGCAAGGACAACGACTGCAACGGCGTCGCCGACGACCCCAACCTGCCGAGCTGCACGACGTTCTATCGCGAC
>JAEUKJ010000781.1 GCA_016792665.1 Deltaproteobacteria bacterium
GCGGGGCTGTCCTGATCGACGAGCTGCGGGTCGGCGAGCACGAGCCCGAAGAAGATCGAGCGGCGAGCGGCGGGCAGGTCGGCCAGGTCGAGGTCGGTCGTGAGCGCGGCGATGGCGAGCTCGTCGCGCAGGCGGTGCGGCTCGCCAGGCTGCGGATGGAGGCGGCCGATCTCGGTCACCGGCACGCGCAGGCGGCCGGCGTCATCGGTGTAGCGAGTGAGGCCGTAGCGCGGACGCAAGGTCTCCGCGAGCGTCGTGACGACCTGATCGCCATGGCCCTCGAAGGTCGGGTCGAAGCTCGGGTCGACGGCCAGCGGCGCGTCCGAGTAGACGACGTCGGGGTAGCCCGTGTCGGCTGCGGTGTCGTTCGTGTCACCGGAGTCGAGCGCGACGTCGTCGCTGTCGGGTTCGCTCGAGTCGGGCGCGTCGCTCGTGTCGCTCGTGTCGCTCGTGTCGCTCGGATCGAGGCCGTCGTGCGTGTCTGTGTCACCCGTGTTCGGGTCGTCGTCCGCGCACGCGATGACGGAGCCCACCATGAACGCGGCCACGAAGACGAAGGAGAGTCGCATGTCGAAGCCTCGAAAAGTCTGGACGGTTCTGAGGGGCACGAAGGCGAGCGAACCGGGATGGCTGCAAGGAGCGAGGGACGGGAGCGCGGAGGCGACCCCAAGGTCACGGGACCTGCGGCCCCGCGCCCCGCGTCGACCAACCGAGCGACGCCGCAGACGCCCGGTGCAGCCGCCTTCCCCTTACCTGCGCTTCCCCTTGCGGAGGATGGTATCGCGCCTGCCGATCGCATCGTCATGCTGCGGGTAGTCGACCGTGTAGTGCAGGCCGCGCGACTCCTTGCGCATCATCGCGCTCTCGATGATGAGCTGGCCGACGCGCGCGATGTTTCTGAGCTCGAGGAGGTCGCGCGAGAGGGTGAAGTTCCAGTAGTCCTCTTTGATCTCCTGATTCAAGAGCTCGGCCCGGCGCTTGGCGCGCTCGAGGCGCTTGTTGGAGCGCACGATGCCGACGTAGTTCCACATGAGGGTCCGCATCTCTTCCCAGGCGTGTGCGATGAGCACGTTTTCGTCGGGGTTGGTGGCGAAGCCGGTGTTCCAGTCGGGCACGTCGGGGTCGAAGTCGGCGGGCGCGGACACCATCATCTGTGGGGCGATCTGCGCCGCGCGGTGGGCGAAGACGAGGCCTTCGAGGAGGGAATTGGAGGCGAGGCGGTTGGCGCCGTGCAGCCCCGTGTGCGAGGTCTCGCCGGCGACGAGCAGCCCGTCGAGACCGGTGAAACCGTTCGCGTCCGAGTGCACGCCGCCGCAGCAGTAGTGGGCCGCGGGGACAATCGGGATCGGCGTGTGGCGCATGTCGATGCCGAACTCCATGAGCTTCGCGTGGACGCCCGGGAAGTGGTCGACGACGAAGTGCGCGTCGAGGTGGGTCATGTCGAGGAAGACACACTCGTCGCCGGTGCGCTTCATCTCGGAGTCGATGGCGCGCGCCACGATGTCGCGCGGGGCGAGGTCCTTCAGCGGGTGGTAATCGGCCATGAACGCATGGCCGTCTTTCCTGCGCAGGATGCCGCCCTCGCCGCGACACGCCTCGGTGACGAGGAAGTTCTTGGCCTGCGGGTGGTAGAGGCAGGTCGGGTGGAACTGGTAGAACTCCATGTTGACGATGGGGACGCCGACGCGCCAGGCCATCGCGATGCCGTCGCCGGTCGCGACGTCGGGGTTCGAGGTGTAGCGGTAGACCTTGCCGGCCCCGCCCGTGGCGAGCATGACGACCTTGCCGAGGAAGGTCTCGATGGCGTTCGACTCGGTGTTGAGCACGTAGACGCCGAGACAGCGATCGGGCCCGCGCATGCCGAGGCGAGCGCGGGAGATGAGGTCGATGGCGTGGTGGTGCTCGAAGAAGACAATGTTCGGGTGGTTCTGCGTCGCGGCGACGAGGCCCTCTTCGACGGCAGCGCCGGTCATGTCCTTGGCGTGCACCACGCGGCGGGCCGAGTGGCCGCCCTCGCGCGTGAGGTCGAGGTGGGTCGGGTCGTCCTTGTCGCGGGTGAAGTCGACGCCCAGCGCGATGAGCTCGCGCAGGCGGGCCGGGCCTTCCTCGACGCAGATGCGGACGATGTCGGGATGATTGAGGTAGTCGCCCGCGGTTATCGTGTCCTGGATGTGGGCGTCGAAAGTGTCGTACGGATCCATGACGGTGGCGATGCCGCCCTGGGCCCAGTAGGTGTTCGAGGCGCGGCGCTCGCGCTTGGTGATGACGGCGACCATGCCGTGCTTGGCCATCTCGAGCGCGAAGGTGAGGCCGGCGATGCCGGACCCGAGGACGATGGTGTCAAAGGCGTGTCGCATGGGTGACATCGAAGCACGTTCGACAAGGCGTGCCAATGACGGCGAAGCGTGGCAGGCTCGGCGCGTGATGAAGGGGATGCTCGCAGGGTTGATCGCGGTGGGTGCGTTGGGTGTGCTGTGGCTCACCGGCGATGTCGCGCGCGCGGACGTGTACGCATGCAAGGACCGCGATGGTTCGGTGCGGTTCTCGGATCGCAAGGTACCCGGCATGCGCTGCGTCCTCTACGCGAAGTCGGCGCCCGCCCCGCGCGAGGTCGCCGACGCCGATCCCGGCGTTGACGCGAGCCCGGGGGCGACGCCGCGCGCGGCCTCGGGAAATGCGTTCTCCAAGCCCCGGAGCGTCGAGCGCTATGCGCCGGTGCCGGCACCTTCGGGCGGAAGTGATCGGTTCTCGGGGGACGAGCCCGAGAAGCTGGGCGATCGGGAGCGGCTGTATTCGCCGTACATCGAGGAAGCCTCGCGCCTCTACGACATCCCCGAGGACTTCATCCGCGCCGTGATGCGCGTCGAGAGCAACTTCCGCTATCGCGCCAAGAGCGGGGCCGGGGCCATGGGCCTCATGCAGATCATGCCGTCGGTCGTCAAAGACATGGGCGTCGGCGACCCGTGGGACCCGCGCTCGAACGTGCTCGGGGGCACGCGCCTCCTGCGCGTCCTGGCCGACCGCTGGGACGGCGACATGGTGAAGGTCTTGTCGGCCTATCACGCGGGCAGCGGCGCGGTGAAGAGCGCCGACGGCATCCCGTACGAGGCGACCGAGAGCTACGTGCGCAGCGTGCTGGACCGCTACTACGAGTATCGATCGCGCTCGGCGCGGTCGGGGCCTTCGGGGCCCGAGCCGGTGCGCGAGGACGACGTCCCCGTCCCGGAGTGACCGGACTCGCCGAGCAGGAGGCAGAGGCGCGTGAGCTCGGCCCACTCTTGGAGGCGTTGGGTGATCGCTTGGGCGGTCATCGAGACGGCCTGAGGACCGCGGCGCCCGAGGAGCTCGGCGTAGAGATCCATCAGGTCTCGCCGGGCGCCAGGGTCTTCAGCGACAGCGCGTGGATCGGGCCCTTCATCTCTTCGGCGAGCGCGGCGTAGACCTTGCGGTGGCGCGCGATGGGCGAGAGGCCGCGGAAGGCCTCGTCGGTGATCTCGGCCTGCCAGTGGTCCTGGCCGCCGGTGAGGTCCTTCAGGGTGATCTGCGCGCTGGGGAAGGACTGGCGCAGGAGGGCTTCGAGGTCGGTCGCGGTGATCATCGGGCGGGACTCGGGGTCGCGGGGTGGTCGTGCGGCGTCGGGCGACGCGCGGTGAGCGGCAGGGTGAGCACAGACATGCCGCGAGAGAAGCCTTGGACCTCGTCGACGAGGCGGCCGAAGTCGGTGCGCGGCAAGAGGCGCATCGGCTTGTCGGCGCTGCGCCACATGAAGTCGTAGTGCATCGGCAGGACGGTGCGCGGGGTCGTCGCGGCAAGCGCGCGCGTGACGAACTTCGGGGTGGCGAAGCGCGCGGCGATGCACATGAGCAGGAGGTCGACGTCGCGCGCCTCGACGGGGATCTGGTCCTCGGCCAGGTTGGCGCTGCCGAGGTGGTACATGCGGAAGCCGTCGACCTCGATGAGGAAGCTGAAGACGTCGCCGCAGCGGTAGCCCGAGCCACGCAGGTGGATGTCGCAGGTGCAGGGGATGTCGCCCGCGTAAGGCACCTTCTTGCCCAGCGCGAACGGCGAGTGGAGACTCGGGATGGCGGTGATGCGGAAGGGGCCGACCTCGAGGGTGGTGCGGCGGTGCTTGTCGAGCTGGACGATCTGGTGGGCTGGGAGGGACTGGGCCTGCATGAGGTTCGCGGTCGAGACGCTGCCGATCACTCTGGCGCCTGATTGTCTCGCGATGACGGGCACATCCATGACGTGGTCGAAGTGCGAGTGGCCGACCAGGATGGCGTCGGCGCGGCCGATGCCCGCGTTGATTTTTTCGACGCTGGGGGCGATGGGCTTGGTGAGGTAGTCCCAGAGGCCGACGCGCGTGAGGTAGGGATCGATGAGGAGGGTCGTGCCGTCGGGCGCGATGAGCTCGAAGCCGGCGGTGCCCAGCCAGCGGACCGAGAGGCCGCGATCAGTGACGAACGTGGAGGTCGGATGCTGGACGTCGGCGGGCTTCATCGGTGCTAGACTGCCACGCGATGAAGGACGCGTCGAACACGAAGCAGGGCGAGGGCGAGACGGCGCGGTGGTCGGTGCCGGTGGCGGCGCTGACGATCGCGGGCAGCGACTCTGGGGGCGGAGCCGGGATCCAGGCGGACCTGCGCACCTTCGCAGCGCACGGTCTCTTGGGCACGACGGCCATCACGGCCATCACGGCGCAGAACACGCGCGGTGTCATCGCGTGGGAGGCGGTCTCGCCCTCGTTGGTCGTCGCGCAGGTGGAAGCCGTGCTGGACGACCTGCCGGTGCGCGCGGCCAAGACCGGGATGCTGGCGACGCGCGACATCATCGCGGCGGTGGCCGCGACGTGGGAGCGGTGGGGCGAAGGGATCCCGCTGGTCGTCGATCCGGTGATTGTGTCGACCTCGGGGCATCGCCTGCTGGATGCAGACGCGGAGCGCGCGATGATCGAGCAGCTCCTGCCGCTCGCAGCGGTCGTGACCCCGAACCGACCCGAGGCCGCGGCACTCACCGGGCTCGCGCTGGACACGCCAGCCGAGGTGCTCGCGCACGCGCTGGCGGCAATGGCACCGCGCGCGGTCATCGTCATCAAGGGTGGGCATCGCGTCGGCCCTGCGACCGAGGTCGCCAGCGCAACCGATCTCGTGCGGTCTCCGGACGGCGCGGTCACCTGGCTCGAGGCCCCGTGGGTCGAGACCACGAGCACCCACGGCACGGGCTGCACCTTGTCAGCCGCCATCGCCGCGCGCCTCGCGCTAGGCAGCCCGACACACGAAGCCCTCATCCGAGCCAAGGACTACCTGTCCCGAGCGATCGCGAACGCGCTCCCCATCGGACACGGGCACGGCCCGGTCGACCATCTGCACGTGTTCGACCGATAGTCCGTCGCACCGTTGCGCGCGGGACGTCGCAGCCGCGCGTGCCGGGACGTCGCAGCCGCGCGAGCCAGCCAATACGAGCGCGAGCGAGACGGGACGGCCGCAAGGAGGCGTCCGAAGCGAACGACGAGGCGACCCCAAGGTCGCCGCAGTCGGCCCTAGACTAGCGGAGTGAGAGTTGGGGATGCCTCAGTACCACGTAAGTGGAGGCCCAGAGGGCCAAGCAGGAGGTCATCCCCATGAGCAAGCGTATCTATCGTGCCGTTTCCGTCAACACCATCGCGC
>JAEUKJ010000782.1 GCA_016792665.1 Deltaproteobacteria bacterium
AACGGGCTCATCGTGCAGCGCGCAGACCTCGTCCGACCAGGTGATCGCGAGGTCGGGAACCGATACCGACCACCCGCCGATGCGTGCGGCTCGGCTGGCGATGCGTAGAAGGTGACTCTCGAGGCCCTCCGGTCGATGACCACGCGTCGTAGGCTCGGAACTCGGAGCGCGCTCTATCAAGAAAACTCCATCCAGCCACGCGCCGCAGGGAACATGGCTGTCGATGATGTTAGGGCAGGGAGGCGGACCGGCTGGTCTTCCGCGCCCTGGGCCAGTTCGCACTAAGGTGCGCGCGTTCTCAGATTTTGTCTTCGTATAAGGCTTGGGCTGTGAAACTTTCCGTGACAAGCCCGCGATAGTCTGGGCCGAGCGTCGCGCCCGCGGCCAGTTGACAGGGGAGAGCTTGTGGAATCACCTCAGGCATTCACCCAAGGATCGAGTATGGGCAACGAGCTCTCCGGCCCCAAGCGGCTTCTGATCCTCGACGACGAAGCCGATGTCGGCGCGACCATCGCCAACATCGCGCGCTCCGCGGGCTTCGAGGCCCTGTCGGTCACGAGCTCGGACGCGTTCTTTGCCGAGATCAACGCCTGGTCGCCGAGCCACCTGGCCCTCGACCTGGTGATGCCGCACGTCGATGGCATCGAGGTCCTCCGTCGCTTGGGCGGGGCGGCCTGCAAGGCGTGCATCATCATCACGAGTGGGGTCGGCTCGCGCGTCCTCGACGCGGCCAAGCGCTCGGCGCTCGAGCACGGCCTGATTCTATCCGGGGTCGTAAGCAAGCCCTTTACACCGAGCAAGTTCAGGGCCCTCCTCGCGGGCCCTGGCGTCGCGAACGACCCCCGTGGCGGGCGGGCCCCGCGCCACGAGGTCGTGGTCGACGCGGACATGCTGCATGCGGCGATGGAGGGCCGAGAGCTCACCATGGCCTACCAGCCGAAGACCGACTGTCGCAGTGGGCGCGTCATCGGCTTCGAAGCCCTCGCGCGCTGGATCCACCCGATTCACGGCGTGATCCCGCCCGATCGCTTCATCGTCGCGGCCGAGCACCTCGGGCTCATGGATCCCCTGACCGCGCACCTCTTCGACATCGCCCTCGATTGGTTCCGCGAGATCCGCACCTTCAGCGACTACATCTTGTCCTTCAACATCTCGCGCAGCTCGCTCGGCGACATCGCGTTCGCGGACCGCCTGGCGCGCCAGTGTACCCACCACGAGGTCCCGCCAGAGCGGGTCATTCTCGAGCTCACCGAGACCAGCGCGCTCGCCGATCCGACCACCTCGCTCGACCTGCTGACGCGCCTGCGTGTGAAGGGTTTCCGCTTGTCGATCGATGACTTCGGGGTCGGCTACTCGTCGATTGCGCAGCTCGTGAGGCTGCCGTTCTCAGAGCTGAAGATCGACAAGTCGTTCGTCTTCGACGCGGCCGCATCGTCCGAGTCCCGCACCATCATCCGCACCATGGTGAACCTCGGGCACTCGCTCGATCTCACCGTCACCGCCGAGGGGGTCGAGGACGGTGACGCCCTGAAGATCCTGACCGACGCCGGATGCGACCTGGCCCAGGGCTACTTCATCGCGCGCCCCATGCCGGCGACCGCGGTCCGGCCGTGGCTCGAAGCGCGGGAGGGTGGGGCATGAGCGTGGGCGTGGACGCCTCGGAGGGCGACGACGCAGGCGAGCTCCGTGCCTTCCTCGAGCACGTTCGGGACATCGTGGTGACGCTCGACCCTGAGTACCGCGTCGTGCGCGCGAGCCGCAGCGCCGAGCGATTCTTCGGCGCCCCTGGCGGCTCGTTCCTCGAGGCCGTGCACCTCGACGACCTCGGCGTGGCGCAGAGCGCGCTCGAGTCTGCGCTCGACCCGCGCGCGCGCTGCGAGTGGCGCCTGGTCGATGCGGATGGCGACGAGGTCCCGTTCGGATGGTCGCTGTGCCAGGGCGCGAAGGGCGGTCGACGCTTTGCCATCGGGCGCGACCTCTCCGAGCGCCTGGAGAGCGAGCGACGCCTGCGCAACGCCCAGCGCATGGAGGCCATCGCGCGACTCACGGGCGGCATCGCGCACGACTTCAACAACATCCTGGCGGTCATCGTCGGCAACGTGGAGCTCCTGCTCGAGCACTTCGCCGACGACCCGCAGTCCGTGTCCGAGGCGGCGCTCATCTCTCAGGCAGCCGACCGCGGCGTGCAGCTCGTGGCGCGCCTCGTCGCGTACTCTCAGCGTCAGGACCTCGCGTCCGCGGTGTCTTCGGTACCCGAGCTCTTCGCGCGCTTGAAGCCGCGTCTGGCCGAGGTCCTCGGCAAGGCGATCGCGCTGGAGGTCGAGGTCGCGCCCGATGCATGGCGAGTCGATGTCGATGGCGAGCAGCTCGAGAGCGTGGTGCTCGACGTGGCGTCGAACGCGGTCGGCGCCATGCCGGAGGGCGGGCGCTTCACGGTCCGCGCGAGCAACGTGACCCTCGGGTTCGAGCGCCGCGACTTCGAGCGACTCGGCGTGATCGGGGGCGCGGGCGAGCGGGTCCCGGGCGACTACGTCTTGTTGGCGTTCACCGACGACGGGATCGGCATGAGCCCCGAGGTCCTGGCGAGCGCCTTCGAGCCGTTCTTCACGACCAAGGGGGTCGGGCGCGGCAGCGGCCTGGGCCTCGCGATGCTACTCGGCTTCGTGCGCCAGTCGGGCGGCATGGTCGGGGTGCGGACGCGACAGCGCGGCGTCGAGCGTGGGACCACCATCAACCTGCTCTTCCCTCGGGCTGGCTCGGATCTCATGGGCGCGAGCCCCGCGGCGCCGAGTCCTGCGCCCGAGCCGCGCCCGGCGGTGGCGCCCGTGGCGTCGAGGTCCGACCGCGAGCCGGCGCCCGCGCGCATTCTCGTGGTCGACGACGAGGAGCTCGTGCGCGCGCAGGTCGACGCGATGTTGCGGCGCATGGGCTACGAGGTGAGGTCGGTCGAGACCGCGCGCGAGGCAATGGCACTCCTGGAGGAGGGCGAGCGCTTCGACCTCCTCTTCACCGATGTGCTGATGCCCGGTGACATGAGTGGTCCGGAGCTCGTCGCCGCCGCGCGCGGCATCGTCCCCGCGCTGCGCGTGCTCTACACGTCGGGCTATACGGCCGAGCTCCTGTCGCAGCGCAGTGGGCGCGAGGTCGAAGCCGACCGACTCTTGACGAAGCCGTATCGGAAGCAAGAGCTCAAGGAGAAGATCGAGGCCGCGCTGGCCGCGAGGCGCTGAGAGGCGCGCGGGTCGGGGGGATCGCGAGGGCCCGGGCGGGCGCTCGGCTGGTCGGTCGGCGAGGCGCGGGGCGCGGGGAGGAGATGCGTCCGGAGATTGCGTCCGGGGCGAGAATCGGACAAAAGCCCTTGCGCGTGACCATGGGTGCTCGCTACGAGTCGACCAGCCCGTGCCCCGACACCCTCCGGAGGAGTCCCAGTGACCTCGACCCAAGCCGAAATCGACCAGAGCTACAGCGTCTCCAACGAGTTCTTCCAGCTGTGGCTCGACGAGAACCTCCACTACACGAGCGCGGTCTTCGACGCGAAGCACACCACGCTCGAGGCCGCTCAGGAGAACAAGCTCCGCCGCCTCTACGAGTACGCCGAGGTGACGCCTGACAAGCGCGTCCTCGATATCGGCTGTGGGTGGGGCTCGGCCATCGACTGCGTCACGCGCTTTGGTTGCAAGGAAGCGGTCGGCATCACGCTCTCGACCGAGCAGCTCGCGTACTGCAAAGAGCGCCGCATCCCCAATGCGACCTTCCTGCTGCAGGACTACGCGACCTACGAGCCGGCCGAGAAGTTCGACGCCCTCATCTCGATCGAGATGATCGACCACCTCTGCTCGCCGCAGCAGCAGAAGGAAGGCCTCGCGGTCGACATCTACCGCGGCTACTTCAACAAGCTCGCGCAGTGGGTGAAGCCCGGCGACTGCTTCGGCTTCCAGGCCATCCTGCGCAACCGCATCCCGCGCAACCGCGAGCACCTGCGCGACCTGCAGTTCACGGCCGACGTCATCTTCCCGGGCGGTCTCAACCCCCGCATCGAGGAGCTCGTCGCTGCCATCAGCCCGCGCTGGGAGCTCATCGAGCTGCAGATGATGCGCGAGGACTACGGCAAGACCACCTTCGAGTGGCGGCGCCGCTTCCGCCTGCACGAGGCGAAGATCCGCGCGACCTGGGGCGACCAGGTCTATGACGATTACGAGCGCTATCTGTCGGCCTGCGTGCGCCAGTTCGAGCTTCATTATTCGGGCGACGTCCAGATGAAGCTCCGCCGCATCGACTGAGCGCGCGCGATCCGCGCCCATCTGCGGCGTCGGGTCCTCGGTCGCTTGTGCGGCGGGCAGCAAGCCCGCCTCCGCGCTTCCTTCGGACGCCTCCTTGCATCTGGGCACGCCTCGCGCGCGCTCAGCGCGGGGCCGCACGGGTTCAGTCTCGCGCCAGGCTCGACATGAAGCTCAGGACCCGCTTGGCGCGCTCGTCCCAGGACCAGCCCTGGACGGCGCGCTTGGCGTTGGCGCCGAGCTCGTCGCGGCGTGCGGGCGACAGTGCCAGACGTGCGATGGCGTCGGCGAAGAGAGGGCTCGAGCCCGCGGGGACGAGGACCGCGTGCTCGCCGTCTTTCAGGAGCTCGCGGATCTCGGCGACGTCGGGGGCGACGATGGCGCGACCTGCTGCGAGGTACTGGAAGGTCTTGGTCGGGGCGCCCCAGAAGTCGCCCGCCGAGGGCGGGATGACCAGGATGTCGGCGGCCGTGAGCCAGATGCCGACCTCGTGCGCGGGCAGCCAGGGCACGACGCGCACGTTCGGCAGGGTCGCGGCGCGGACCTCGATGGCCCCTTCGCCGGTCGAGCCGACCAGCGCGAAGTCGATCTGCGGATGGGCGCTCGCGGCGTCGAGAACGGCACCGAGGCCCTTCTCGGGCGAGATGTGCCCCGCGTAGACGACCAGGGCCTTGTCGGGGTCGAGGCCCAGGCGACGGCGCGACTCGACCCGGTCCAACGGGTGCTCGAAGCGGCGCGCGTCGATCCCTTCGGGCGCATGCAGGAGGCGGCTCGGCGAGAAGCCCAGCGCCGCATACGAGGCCAGCGCGCGGTGCGTCTGCAGCACCAGCCCGAACATGCGCGGGTGGTGCTTCAAGGCCTGGAAGAGGAGGCGCTTGCTCGGGCTGTGGTCGGGCCAGAAGCGGTGCGTCTCGTAGACGACCGGGAGGCGCGTGGCCGACAGGGCCGCGACCAGGATGGGCAGGTTGCGCGTGTAGAGGACGTCGTAGACCCGCTTTCGCGCGCGCACGGTCGCGCGCAGCGCATGTGCCAATTTCTCGACGCCGCGAAACTCGAGCGGGGCCGGGTAGGGGCCGGTCAGCGGCAGGACCTCGAAGGTCGGCTCGAGCCCGTAGTGCGCGGCCACGACCGGCGCCGTCGGGATGGGGCGCTTCGGGTAGGCCGGCAACATGAGGGTCGGGTCCGCGCCATTGCGACCCAGCGCCGAGGCCATCGACGCAATCTGGATCGTGTCGGCGGCGTCGCCGGGGAAGAACTGGTCGGTCACGTACGCGATGCGCAGCGGCCTCCCGACGCCCTCGACGCTCACGCCCCCGGTGTGCTCTGCCGTGCTCATTCTCCCACCCGCGCGGCGATGGCGCGACGCTCGCGCACGGCGGCCGCGAGCGCGTCCAGGACAGGCACCGTGTCCTCCCATCCGAGGCACGCGTCCGTGATGCTCTGCCCGTAAGTCAGTGGCGTACCGGGCTTATGGTCCTGACGTCCGGCGACGAGGTGACTCTCCAGCATGACGCCGAAGATCGCCGTCGAGCCGGCCGCCACTTGCGCGGCGACATCGGCGGCGACGGCACTCTGTCGGCGGTAGTCCTTCATGCTGTTGCCGTGGCT
>JAEUKJ010000134.1 GCA_016792665.1 Deltaproteobacteria bacterium
AGTCGGGTCGCGCGTGCCCCGGGTGCGGCGATGGAATTCCTCGCCGACCTCGGTCTCTTCGCGGCCAAAGCCCTCCTGGTGGTCCTGGCCATCGCCTTCGTCATCGGCGCCATCGCCAAGGCGGGTCGCAGCGGCGGCGAGGAAGCCAAGGGCGACCTGAGGGTGAAGCGCCTCGACCGGCGCTGGCGCAAGACCGCACTGGCGATGCAGCGCGCGCTCTCGTCGAAGAAGGCCTTCAAGGCCATCGCGGCGGCCGAGGCCAAGCGCGACAAGGCCGAGCTCGGCGCGGCTCCGCGCAAGAAGATCTACGTCCTCGACTTCGACGGCAACCTCCGCGCGACCCAGGTCGCGGGCCTCGCGGAAGAGGTCAACGCCATCCTGCTCAGCAGCGCCAAGGGTGACGAGGTGGTCGTGCGCTTGAAGAGCCCGGGTGGCCTCGTGCACGCCTACGGCCTCGCCGCTTCGCAGCTCGCGCGCCTCCGCGACGCCGGGCTCGAGGTCACCGCCGTCGTCGACCAGGTCGCCGCCTCGGGCGGGTACATGATGGCGGTGGTCGCGCAGAAGATCGTCGCGGCGCCCTTCGCGGTCATCGGGTCCATCGGCGTGGTCGCCGGGATCCCGAACCTGCATCGCTGGCTGAAGAACCACGACGTCGACTACGAGCTGCTCACCGCCGGCAAGTACAAGCGCACCCTCACGATGCTCGGCGAGAACACACCGGAAGGCCGCCAGAAGTTCCAGGAAGAGCTCGAGCAGGCGCACGCCCTCTTCAAGGGACACATCGCGCGCTACCGCCCGGGCCTCGACCTCGAGACCGTCGCGACCGGCGAGCACTGGTACGGGATGCAGGCCCTCGAGTTCGGGCTCGTCGACGCCCTCGGGACCAGCGACGATTACCTCCTCGCGGCGCGCGAGCGCGGCGACGTCTTCCAGGTGCAGTGGACCCCGCGGCGCCGCCTCCTCGACAAGGTCGGTGGCGCGGTCGAGGGCGGACTCGCCAAGGCCGTCGAGCGCGTGTGGGAACGCTCCGAGGAGCGTCGCTTTCCCTGAGCCGGGGCCGCGCTACTCCATGAGCGCCATCGCGACGTTCCAGGTCGCATGCAGCACGATGCCCGGCCACAGGCTGCCGGTGCGGACGACGAGCCACGCGAACAGGACGCCCAGCGCGAGCACGTGCGGGAGCGAGCCGAGCGAGAGGTGCGTGGCCGCGAACATCAACGCCGACAGGCCGATGGCGCCCCCGTCCGAGATGGCACTCCGCACGCCCTGCAGCAGCACGCCCCGAAAGAGGAGCTCTTCGCCGAGCGCCGTTAGCGGGCCGATCTGGAAGAGCGCCATGGCGAGGCTCTCACCCTCGTCCCGATAGCTCGCGGTGAGGTTCGTGAACGCCTCGGGCGCGGCCGCCGCAAGTGCGCGCAAGACCCCGTAGAGGGCCAGCATGACGACGATCGCCAGGGTCGGCACGCGCCACCCTCCCCAGCGCGGCAGGGCCAGCAGCGGACCGAGCTCCTCCCAGAAGGCGACGAACAGCACGAGCCCCGCGGCGAGCACCCCGAGGTCGAAGTAGAGCACCGTGCGGACCGAGCTCACGTCGCTCATCCGCAGCGCGACGATGGCCGTCAGCAGGGTCGCATAGACCGCCAGCACCCAGGCGAGCCCGAGGCCCCGAGGACTGCGGCGCGGTTCCTCCACACGCTCCTTTCGAGACCCGCTCGGCCGGGTCTCCGCGACTCAGATGCGCTGGACGTGGAGGGCGCGCGGGATGCCAGCCGCGGCCGCCTGGAAGCGCACGCGCGCGCCGGCCCGGAGGCCGCCACCACCGCTGACGACGTCCTGCATCGCGAAGTAGATGAGCTCGCCCGAGGGCACGCGGATGAAGCCGCAGCTCGCCTCGACCGAGACGCGCACCAGCCGCCCGAGCTGCCAGCGCGCCGTGGCCGGCTTGAGCCGGTTGCCGCCGCGATCGATCCGTGCGCTCCGGGTCGTCGCAGGCCCAGCCATCGGTTCCTTGGTCATCGCGTCACCCGCCGGCGCCTTGTCTTCGTCATGAACGTCGCTCACGATCAGCTCCTTCGCCGAATCACACATAGGCCTTTTCGCCGCTCGCGACCAAAAAGCTGATACGGATCCCAGGCGGTCCTACGAACGGAACGCCAGCGATTGAAACCGATGACGCCACGAGTCATGAGCACCACCCATCTCCAGGCGCCCGCGCCCGACACCCGCCCCAACACGCCCGAGCCCCAGCCGATGCCTATGACGCAGCCCGGACGCACGAACCTCTACCTCAGCCCCGAGCTCTCGCTGCTCGCCTTCCACGAGCGCGTCCTCGCGCAGGGTCGCCGCGAGGACGTCCCGCTGCTCGAGCGCCTGCGCTTCCTGACGATCTCCAGCACGAACCTCGACGAGTTCTTCGAGGTCCGCGTGAGCTCGATCAAGCAACAGGCGACCTACGGCATCGGCCAGCCCGGGCCGGACGGGCTCACGCCTAGAGCCCTCCTCGAGCAGATCGCGGTGCGCGCCCACGCCATCGTCGACGAGCAGTACCGCCTCCTGAACGAGGTCCTCCTGCCCGCCCTGAAGGCCGAGGGCATCCGCGTGCTGGAGCCCGAGGACTGGACCCCGGAGCAGCGTTCGTGGGCGCGCGCCTACTTCGAGGGGGCCGTGCTGCCGCTACTGACCGCGACCGCCCTCGACCCCGCGCACCCCTTTCCCAACGTCGTCAACAAGCGCCTGAACTACATCGTCGAGCTCTCCGGACAGGACGCCTTCGGGCGCGAGGCCGACATCGCGATCGTGCCCATCCCCGCGCCGCGCGCGCTGACGCGGATGATCCGCGTTCCGAGCTCGCTGGCCGGCGGCGAGTGGGACTACGTGCTGCTGTCGTCGGTCATCGAGGGCAACGTCGACCTCCTCTTCCCCGGCATGGAGGTCCGCGGCGCGTATCAGTTCCGCCTCACGCGCAACTCCGACCTGTGGGTCGACGAGGAAGAGGTCGACGACCTCCTGCACGCCATCGCCGGCGAGCTCCCGCGCCGGAACTTCGGCGACGCCGTGCGCCTCGAGGTCGACCGCTGGTGCCCCGAGCCGCTGACCCGCTTCCTCCTCGACGAGTTCGAGCTCGAGCCGCGCGACCTCTACCGCACCGACGGCTCCGTCAACCTGCACCGCGTCTCCGGCCTGGCTGGCGAGGTGCAGATCCCCTACCTCAAGTTCCCGACCTTCATCCCTGCCGTGCCCGCACGCCTCGCCAATGAGGTCGACCCCTTCGCCGCCATCCGCGCGGGCGACATCCTCCTCCACCACCCCTACCAGTCCTTCGGGCCGGTGCTCGATCTGCTGCGCCGCGCGGCACGCGACCCCGAGGTCCTCACCATCAAGATGACCCTCTATCGGACGGGCTTCGACTCGCCCATCGCCGAGGCGCTCATCGACGCCGCCCAACGCGGCAAGGACGTCACCGTCGTCGTCGAGCTGCGCGCCCGCTTCGACGAAGAGGCCAACATCGACCTGGCCCAACGCCTCCAGGCCGTCGGCGCCAACGTCGCGTACGGGGTCGTCAACCGAAAGACCCACGCGAAGCTGATGCTCATCACGCGCCGCGAGGGCGACCGCCTGAAGAGCTACGCCCACCTCGGCACGGGCAACTACCACTCGAAGACCGCGACCGTGTACACGGACTTCGGGCTCCTCACCGCCGACGAGGCCCTGACGAGCGACGTGCACGACCTCTTCCGCCAGCTCACCGGGCTCGGCCGCCTGCCCGTCCCGAAGAAGCTCGTCGCCGCCCCCTTCCACCTGGCCCAGCACATGGAGGCCCTCATCGATGCCGAGGCCGAGGCCGCCCGCCGCGGTGAGCCCGCCTGGATCAAGGCGCGCATGAACTCGCTCGGCGACCCGGCGATCGTCGCAGCCCTCTACCGCGCCTCTCAGGCGGGGGTGCGCATCGACCTCGTGGTGCGCGGGATCTGCGCGCTGCGCCCCGGCCTCCCCGGGGTGTCGGACAACATCCGCGTGCGCTCCATCGTCGGCCGCTTCCTCGAGCACGCGCGCGTCTTCGTCTTCTGCGCCGGCGGCGCCGAGAAGACCTACATCAGCTCGGCCGACTGGCTGACCCGGAACCTGCACCGCCGCGTCGAGACCTGCGTGCCGATCGACGATCCACAGCTCAAGCGGCGCGTCGTGGACGAAGGCCTGGACGTGTTGCTGTCCGATCGGGTCGAGGCCTGGGAGCTCGACGCCGACGGCGTCTACACCCTCGTGAGCGAAGGGCGCGACCCCCTCGAGGCCGACGCGACGCCGGTCATCTCGGGGCAGACCACGCTGCTCGCGCGCCTCGCCGTCGAGCGGCGCTGACGAATCCGGAGGTCGGGGTCAGCGCTCGCCGAAGTCGAGGAGCTGGGGCGCGTGGCCGGTGGCCGCGAGGAAGCGGACGAGGTCGGCACTGGCGAGGCGCAGCGTGCGATCGTTGGTCAGCGGGTGGCACCAGACGTGACCCTCGGCGAGCGCGCGATCGAGCACCAGGGTGACCTCGCCGCCCGTGTCGTTCATGACAGCGAGCGGTGTCACGCTGCCGGGCTCGACGCCGAGGTAGCGACGCAGGCGCTCGGCCGATCCGAAGCTCAGGTTGCCGGCCCCGAGGCGGGCGCCGAGGTCTTTCAGGTCGACCGGACGATCCTCGTCGAGGGTCACGAGCCACATCTTCCCCTTCTTGTTCCTGAGGAAGAGGTTCTTCGTGTGGTGCTCGCCCGGGGCCTCGACCGGCCGATGGCGCTTGGCCTCGGGGACGGTGAAGACCGGCGGGTGCGCGTGGGCGGCGTAGTCGATTCCGAGCCGGGCGAGCTCTGCCAGTAGCGGCGCCGCGGGGTCGAATGCGTCGAGTGCCACATCGAGCATGGCCTCGCCCTCGAACACGAAGCGGCCATCGAAGGGCGCGCGCCCGCTCAGCATGAGCGGCAACCAGAGGCGGTCGTCGGCCCACATCTCGCCGTACGGGATCTCGCCGAGCGGCACCCACATCGGGATGGCCTCGTCGGTCTCTGCGACGACGCCCTCGCACCCATCGGCCGAGAACACGTGGCACTCGAGGCGATAGCCGATGTCGTCCGGAGTCGCCGGTCCCACCGCGGTCGGTCGCGAGACGAACGCGAAGCGCAGGCGCCCGCGCAGTCGCGCGCCGACCGGATCGACCCCGACCTCTTCGCGCGTCTCGCGCAGCGCCGCCTCGAGGAGCGTCTCGCCCGGCTCGAGGCGCCCGCCCGGCGCGTTGATCTTGCCGGCCCCGAGGCCGCGCAGCTTGCGGATCAAGAGCACCTCGCCCCCGCGGATGACGAACATCAGCGTGGCGACGTCGTGCGGGACCCAGCCCTCCCAGTCGAGGTCCTGCACCGTGCGTGCGGGTGGGGTGGCGCTCGAATCGTGAGGCTTCGGCTCGGACATCGTGCGCTCATAGCGATCGCGGCGGCGCGGCACAAGGCTTCCCCGGTTCGCCGCCAACCGCTCGCCGTTTCAAGCGCCGTGGGTAGGCGCTGAGAATCATGGACAATCCGTGCGAGGAGGCCTACACGGCGCCCAGATCGGCAGGGCCGATCCATTCGGAGGGATACATGAACGGACATCGGAATCTCGTCGGGATCGCGCTGATCGCGGTCGCGCTCATCGGCTGCAAGGGCGTCGACCTCGCGGCTCTCCAGACCAAGGCCACCGGCCTCGTCGAAAAGTACAAGCCCCAGGTCGAGAGCGGCCTCACGACCGTCAAGGACCTCCTCGGGCGCACCAACGAGCTGCCGAAGGACCTGCCGGTCGTCGGTGGCCTGGTCGACAAGCTCACCGCCCAGGGCGGCGCCCTCGAGAAGGTGAAGGGGATGCTCGAGGGCCTGCCCGGCCAGGTCGCGTCGGCGGCCAAGGAAGGCAAGGGCCAGGAGGACATCACGAAGCTGCTCGCGACCGCCGAGACCTCGGTCGGCACCGAGCTGGGCAACGTGACGACCGCGCTGGGTGAGGCCGCCAACGGCGTCGCCGCCGCCGAGGTCGAGGCCAAGGCCGCCGCCATCAAGGCCGCGACCGCCAAGCTCGGCGAGACCGTCGGCGCGCCGCTGGCCGCCCAGGCGACCAAGCTCGACGAGCTCATCACCAAGGCCAAGGCGCTGCCGGCCGAGACCGCGGGCCTCGCCCCGATCGCGACCGCGCTCGACGCCCTGAAGGTCGAGGCCGACAAGGCCAAGGCGACCGTCGACGGCGCGGCCGCGAAGGTCGAGGCCGCGGGTGCCGACGCGAAGGCCGCCCAGGCGGTCATCGACCAGGTGACGACCGAGGTCGGCACGGCGACCAAGAAGCTCGAGACCGAGCTGCCCGGCCTGGCCGAGAAGCTCGGCGCGCTGACCCCGGCCCCGGCCGCCGACTTCGCCAAGGCGCTGTCGACCGGCTTCGAGGTGAAGGGCGCGGGCACCGGCATCGAGGCCCAGCTCATCGCCTTCGTCGAGGACGCGACCAAGGTCGTCGACAAGACCACCTGGTTCAACTTCGACCGCCTCACCTTCGAGACCGGCTCGACCAAGATCGACGTCGAGAAGTCCAAGGAACAGCTCGCCAACATCGTCGAGATCCTCAAGGCCTTCCCGGCGCTGACGCTGAAGGTCGGCGGCTACACCGACAACGACGGCTCGGCCGACGCCAACAAGAAGATCTCGCAGCAGCGCGCCGAGGCCGTGGTCGCCGCCCTCATCGAGGCCGGCATCGCCAAGGAGCGCCTCGAGGCCGAGGGCTACGGCCCCGAGTTCCCGGTGTGCGCGGCCAACGACACCCCGGAGTGCAAGGCGCAGAACCGCCGCATCGCCGTGCGCGTCACCGCCAAGTGAGCTGACGCGAGCTCGCGATCTGAAGGGCTCGCGCTACGGCGCGGGCCCTTTTCTTTTGTGGCTCGATCGCACGCGGTGCCCGCATTGACCCGCGCGCGACGCCCATGCTAGCGCCAAAGAGCGTCGGTATGGCGGCGCCAACAACCTGGGGCACACGCGGCATGAGCTCACTCGAAGCGAAGGTGGTTGGCCCTCCCGCCCTGGCGCCTGCGGGCCGCGTATGGAGCACGACCCTCGACTCGCCGCTCGGGCCCGTCCAGATCGGCGCGTGCGCGGCCGGCCTGACGCGGGTCCACTTCGGCGCGTCGGCGTGGAACGGCGCCTCCCCCGAGGGCGACCCCAGCGACGCCCCGCCTGAGGTCCGAGCCCTCCTGGACGCGGCCGTGCACGAGCTCGGCGCCTACTTCGAGGGACGGCTGCGCGCCTTCACCGTGCCGCTGGCCGCGGTGGGCACCGAGTTCCAGCGCGCGGTCTGGGCCGAGCTCCGGAAGATCCCATTCGGCGAGCGACGTAGCTATCGGGACATCGCCGTGGCGCTCGGTCGCCCGACGGCCACACGCGCGGTCGGCGCCGCGAACGGGCAGAACCCGTTGGGGATCCTCCAGCCGTGCCATCGCGTGCTCGGCGCCGACGGCTCGCTGACCGGGTTCGCGGGCGGTCTCGCCGCCAAGAAGTGGCTGCTCGAACACGAGCACCGCCACGCGCCGCTGACCCTGGCCTGAGCTCCGGCAGCCACCGCGAAGAGGCGGCCACGCGATCTCTCGGCAGGGATCGGCGTGGGCTTCCTCGCACCCCAGGTTCGCTGACGCGACTCAGCGCGGCAGGAAGGATCGCTGACTCGACGCTCAGCGCCGAGCCAGCCCAACGACTGCTCAGTCGCGCAGGGTCGTGCCCGCCGCCCCCTTGTTCGCGTTGTCGGTCGCGGCGCCGCCGGTCACGAC
>JAEUKJ010000147.1 GCA_016792665.1 Deltaproteobacteria bacterium
GGGCCTCCTCGACAGCGGGTAAGCGACTGCTCACCTGTAGTGAGCGACCGCTTACTCGTCAAGAGGCGGATGCGTAAAAACATCCAAAACGTTCGTCGCGCTCCCTGGGGTGGGAACGATACGTCGTGGGTCAAGTCTCGAACCAGGCGGATCCGCCAGGGTGGCGGCTTCGTCAAACGTTCGAAACGTCAGCCGCCGCGGGCTCGCCCGAAGGCTCGACGACCAGCGCGAGGCGACCGTGGTCGAACGGCGTGCCGGGTGCCCTCTCGACCATGACCAGCCGCTCGCGCAGTCCCTGTTTCTCGAGCTCGAGGGCGCGGTGGTGGCAGAAGGGGTTGTTCCCGGGTCGGCCCAGTGTGGTGTGGGCCGTCCAGGAGCACCCGCCCTTGCACACCTCGGCGTAGTAGCAGGTCCGGCAGAAGCCCCAGAGCGCGGTCTCGTCGCGCTCGCGGAGGCGCCTCAGCGGCTCGGTCTGGAGAATCTCGGCGAGGCGCATCGTGCGCAGGTTGCCGCCGACGTAGCTCGCGGTCGGGAGACTCGGGCACCCCTTGAGCGAGCCGTCGGCCTCGATGCCGAGCGCCCACTTGCCGGCCGGACACCCTTCCCAGTGGACGCCGTCCGCGCCTCCCAATCTCAGCACCTGCTCGAAGGGGCCGAAGTAGCCGATGTTGTTGGCCGGGGCGAGCTGGACGCCCGCCGGTGCGAGGACCTCCGCCGCGACCTTCGCCAGCCGCGGGAAGAGGTCCAGCAGTTGATAGGGCTCGAGCACGAGCTCGCCGGCCCGGTCGGCGGCGCGCCCCATCGGCACCGTGAGCTGCACCTGCCAGGCGTTGACGCCGCGGGTCACGAGCAGCTCGGCCAGCCCCTCGAGGTCGCCGATGGAAACGCGGTTCAGTTGGGTGTTCGCGGCGAGCCGGATCCCCGCCTCGCGGATGGCCGCCATGGCGCGCCCGGCGGACGCGAAGCTGCCCTTGCCGCGCTGCCGATCGTGCGCGGCCTCGAGCCCGTCCACCGACACCGAGATGTTGGCGAGCCCCGCGTCCTTCGCGCCCCGGAGCACCTCCAGCCCGCCGCGCTCCGGGTCCAGCCCGCGCGCCCCGGTCACCATGCGCACGGTCATCCCGGCGCGCCGCACGGCCGTCGCGATCGTGACCCAGTCCGGGCGCAGGTAGGCCTCGCCGCCGATGAGTGCCACGTCGCGCACGCCGACCTCGGCGAGCTGCGCCACCACATCCAGGCACTCGGCGGTGCTGAGCTCATCGGGCCGCGCCTTGCCCGCGCGCGAGCCACAGTGGCGGCACGCCAGGTCGCACGCCAACGTGAGTTCCCACACGCAGTAGACCGGCCCGCGCGACCGGGCCGTGACCGCCCGAACGCTGGGCGCGTCGTCAGTCACCGCCGTCGGCCCCGCCGAGATCGCCGTCGGCCGGGTCCGAGTCCGCGTTGGCGCTCGTGTCCGCGTCGCCGGTCACGTCGCCGGCGCTGTCCGCGGCGTCGTCGCTCGTGTCGCGGAAGTCGTCGGGGGGCGGCCCGTAGGCGCAGCCGGCGATAGTGGTCGCGCCGAAGAAGGCGGCCGCGACCAGCGCGTGGCGGAGGCGCGAGGGGGCTCTCCGCGCGCAGAAGGGGCACACTTCATCGGCGGCGCGCACATGCCGTCCGCAGCCCTCACAGGCCACCCAGCGCTTCGCCCCCGGCGTGCAGCTCTCGTCACACGTGTCGCCCATCGTCGCCCTCCCTCGCCCATCGACTCGTGATTGTCGTGCGCGGACCTCTTCGTGTCCAGCCGACTCCGGCACGCATCACGAGGAGACCCTCGCTAGCGCCGCTCGCCTTCGGCCCCTCAGAAGCCGAGCGCCACCCAGGTGCCGCGCGAAGGCACGCCGTGGACGAGCTCGATGCGTCGCGTGCCCGGCGCCATCACGACCGCGCCGTTGGTGTTGAGCCCGTCGAAGTCGTCGCGGCAGATCGCGTCGGCGCCGCCGTCGGTGTCGGCGAAGAAGCCGCGGATCTTCTCGAAGGTCAGCGGACGCTCGGCGCCGAGCGCCTCCATGCGGGCCTGGCGATGGCGCGACGAAGACGTCGCTGCGCTGCCCTCGATGGCCTGGTTCTCGGGCTCGAGGCAGTGGTTGGCGTGCACCGCGACACCGCGCTCGAGCTCGCGGCGGATGGCGTTGCGCGCCGAGCACTCGAGCAGCGTCACGCGCTCGGCCGAGGCCACGTAGTAGAAGTGTGCACCAGCGCGCGGGGCCCGCGCGATGACCTCGGCCGCGGCCTCGTGCGTCGTCTGCGCCAGGGCCTTGTGGATGACCGACAGGTAGTTCACGCCCGGTCGGGCGTCGGTGGTTCGGATGTTGGTCGTGCCGATGGCCAGGCCGTGCTCGTTCATGCCGATGAGCGACAGGCAGCCGTCGGTCGTCAGCGTGCAGGTCGCGGGGCGGTCCTTCGGGCGGCGCACGACGCCTATCACGAAGGGCAGGTTGTCGGTCGCGAGGTCCCAGCTCTGCGCGGCGAGCACGTACCCGGCCTCGGGGGCGGCGTCCGTGCGGGTCGCGTCAGGGGCGGCGACGATCGCCGTGCAGCCCCCGACGTCAGCGCTCGCCGCGGCGTTGCCGGGCCACGAGAGAGCGTCGCGGAAGTCGGTGAGACCGTTCATCGCGAGGACCTTCACAAGCGCGAGATCCGCGGCGGCGGCGATGCCCTCGAGCTCGTCCATGCCGTGAGGATCGAAGGCGCGGGTCACGGCGATCGAGGCCTGGGCGACCGCGAGCACGTCGCCCTCGTCGACGACCTGCCCGCCGTAGCGCTTGGCCTGGGCGATGGCGTTGTCGATGCGGCGTCGATAGAGGTCATGGATCTCGGCGCGCGAGGTCTCTCCAAAGGAGAGTCCCATCTCACGCTCGGTCCCAGAGAAACGAAGGATGCGCATGGCCCGCATCCAATCAACGCCCGCACGCAAACGCAAGCCCGACGCGCAGCGGCATCCGGCCGTGCGAGTCCAGGTCCATGCGGTTGCGTCGCGCGGAGACGCCGTCCATCATGCGCCGATGCGCGCCTCTCTCGTCGGTCTGGTCGTGGTCCTCGTCGGTTGCGATGCCAGCATGGGCGCGGCGGACGTCGCCGATACCGCGCGGGACACGTCGCTGCCGGACCTCGCCGAGCCCGACTCCGACGCACCGGACACGCGCGCCGACGACGCCGAAGCCGACGTTGCGGACACCGCCGACGTTGCGGACATTGGCGAGGTCGACGAAGTCGCCGATGTTGCGGATGTCGCTGACATCACGGATGTCGCTGAGACCGATGTCGCTGACACCGCGGACGCGACCGACGCCGTCGATCCGCGCCCACCCGCGATCCTTCTCACCGTTGCCGCCATCCCGGCCGAGATGAACGGGTCCCGGCCCGCCCGCACGCCCACCGGCGACCTGCCCTTTCGCTTGCGCGTGAACCGCGCGCGCGTCGATCTCGACGTCGTCGCC
>JAEUKJ010000164.1 GCA_016792665.1 Deltaproteobacteria bacterium
CCTGGTATACTCCGTTTTTGTCTTATGTCTGGGGGGTTTTGTCTTGGGTCGCGCTTTAGCTCTGGTATCGCTCGCACTTTTTGGGGGGCGGGGGGGTGTGGGGGGGCTGGGGTGGGAGCAGGGTGGCCATGCGGTGATGTCGAGAAACGGAGGGTGGCCGTGGTGGTCGTGTCAGAGGTGCCGCTGAGTGGGCGCTGAAGCCGGTCCGAGGCCAGCCTCTGAGGTTCGCCCTGCGGTCCCGGTGTGGCGGAGCAGAGACGTTCTCGTACAACAGGACGTGGGCTGCACAACGGACCCCGCTTCAGCTGCGAAGCCGATCAATCGCGGCGCCCGGTCGGGCGCCGCGATTAGGCTTCGTCAGCTGCAAGCGGTTGTTGTGTCAGCCCGGTACGACAACAGTCAGAGAGCCCGTCCGGGGCGCCTGGATGGCGGCTCCGGTCGGGCCGTCCGATGGGTGGAAACGTCGTGAATCTTGAGAATCAAGATATGAGGGATGGCCTCACCTTATGAAGGCGTGGCCCTCGATACGGGTATTGTCAGGGTCAGTGGGGCAGCCTGCGAACCGATGATGTCGTCGGCGTCCTTCTGCTGGTGGGCGCCCGCATCTGGAAACCTGACGCCGCGTCCTTGGGCGCTCGCCATTGCAGTCGGCCTCGGCGAGCCCGGGAGGACCACCTCCATCGCCCCGAGACGGCAGCATCGACGAGATGTGTCCCACGGGTGTCCCATCCGAGACAGCTGACACAGCTACGAGACACATCGGAGGGGCACGGAAGCGGCTCACAGAGCGGGCCATCGTGATGGCATGGCGGGTGCTCATGGGTGGCGGGTGCGCATCCTTCAGACGTCCAACCTCCACCATGCCGGACCCTCGCACCGTGGCCCGGGTGCTCCGCGTTCCTATGCTCCGCGAGACGCGGAAGCCTGCCCGCTCACGGGCCTCCTGCGGGACCACCTCGACGAATTCATCGCCGGATGCGACGACGACCAGCGCCCTCTGCCGCGCTTTGTCGACCGCCAGCTCCGCGCCATCACGACGTGCGGCGACCTGACCCACGGCTTTGTGCGGCTCGAGTGCACATCATGCCGTGGCCCCCGCGTCGTCCCTTTCTCATGCAAGGTGAGGCTCTGCCCGTCCTGCGCGGGCAGGCGCATGAACGAGCAGGCGGCGCATCTGGTGGATCGCGTTCTGCCACAGGTACCTTACCGCCAGTGGGTCCTCACGCTGCCCGGAGAGCTCGCTCGCGTGGTCGCCTTCGACGGAGAACTCTCCACGGCGGTCTTCGGGGTCTTCGCCGACGAGCTCTCGCGCTGGCAGCGCGAGCGGGCCAACGACCTCGGCATCGCAGACCCGCAGACCGGCAGTCTCCTGGAGATTCAGCGCTTCGCGGACGGCGCGCGCCTCTACCCGCACGCCCACGCGGTGGTCCCCGACGGGGTTTTCGTCGCAAGCTCCGATGGAGAGAGCGCACACTTCATCCGGCAGGACCCTCCCTCTGACGCGGACGTGGCGCACGTCGTGAGCCGCGTCGAGCAACGGCTCACCCGGGTCCTGGCCCGCTGGCGCGCGGGTCGGCATCGGGACTCGGCCCATGACTCTGAAGACACCGACATCCTGCCAGTCTGCGCCGAGGTCCGACCCACAGAGTTCGTGCGGCTCGTGAGTCAGCACGAATCCGAGCAAGGGCGCCCCGCTCCGAAGAAGCCTTTGTGCGCGAGGAGCCCTGGGGGCCTCGAGCTCCATGCGGAGGTCACCATCGCGGCGCATGACCGCAAGGGACTCGAGCGTCTCTGCCGGTACCTGAGCCGCCCGCCGATTCCACAAGACAGGCTCGAGCGCCGCGCCGACGGCAAGTACGTGCTGTCGCTCAAGCGCACCTGGAAAGGAGGGGTCAAGGCGATCGTGTTCGAGCCCCTCGACCTCATCGCCCGTCTCGCCGCGCTCGTGCCTGCACCCTACCTGGCGCTGCGGCGATTCCATGGCGTCTTCGCACCGCACCACACCCTTCGCGCACTGATCGTGCCCACGCCCTCGGCTGACAGCCCAGTTCCCATAGCACCCATGCGCCCCGGGCGCATGAGCTGGGGGGACCTCCTCATGAGGGTGTGGACCATCGATGCCCTGAAGTGTCCGCATTGTGGTGGCAGGATGCGAGTCATCGCCGCTATCCACGACCCCGATGCGATCACGGCCATTCTCGCTGCCGTCCACTCGGAGAGGTGGGTCATACCGGCTACCGGACCTCCCATCGACAGTCCGCTGGCCGCGCTGGCCGCGGCCTGACTTCCTGCGTTCGTCGAGGACGCGGACGAAGGCCTCACTGCGCCCTGCAGCCCAGGCCAACCTGTCGGAATCGGCCTCTTCCGGCCCGACGATCACTCAACGGCCCGTCTGCAACCCTCTGCGGGGCCACGAACAGCCACCAAGTTGCGCCCAGCGCCCTCTTCGAACCCGGCCCTTGACAGCCCGACCTGGTTTGTTTGACCTACACACGCCGGATGACACGACGACGCCGAAGCTCACGCCGGTGACGTTCAGCCGTGCGAGATAAACGCCGAGCAGCACGCCGACGAGGCTCGTCGTGACCGCGCGCACGAACGAGGTCGCATACAGCGCGCGCCGGTCAAGCATCCTTGCTCCGAAGAGCCCTCGCGAACGCCTCCACGAAGGGCGTCGCAGGTGCGTGGCCAAGCTCGGCGGCGGTACCCTGCTGCGCGATCTGGCCGCGTTCCAGGACGATGATGCGCTGTGCGATGCGCGCCGCCTCGTGTGGATCGTGCGTGACGTAGACGACCGGGAGCTGCCGCTCGGCGAAGAGAGTTGCGAACACCGCGAGGAGCTCCTCCTTCAGCGCGATGTCGAGGCTGCCGAGCGGCTCGTCGAGCAGGAGCGCGACCGGATCGAGCACCAGCGCGCGCGCGATGGCCACCCGCTGTCGCTCCCCGCCGGAGAGCTCATGGGGTCGTCGCGACTCCTTGCCTTCGAGCCCGACCCACCGCAAGGCCTGCGCAGTGCGCTCGGCGCGCGTCGTCGTCTTTACACCGCGCGCCCGCAGGCCGTACTCTAGGTTCCCGCGGACCGACAGATGGGGCCAGAGCGCGAGGTCCTGGAAGACCATCGCGACGTTGCGCTCCTCGCATGGCACGAGTACGCGACCGCCCTTGCTGGCGAGCTGCTCGCCGATCCGCACGCTTCCTTCGGTCGGCGCCTCGAGCCCGAGCAGGACGCGAAGCAGCGTCGTCTTGCCCGAGCCCGAGGGGCCAACGAGCGCGACGACCTCCTCGCCGAGCGAGAGCGTGAACCGATCGAGTACGAGCGTCTCGCCTCGTCGGACCGAGACGTTCTCGAGTCGAAGGACCTGGCTCGCGTCGCTCATGGCGACCTCCGTCGCGCGAGCGCGATGAGGCCGACTGACGCTGCGGCGAACGTGATGAGCACGTGG
>JAEUKJ010000177.1 GCA_016792665.1 Deltaproteobacteria bacterium
ACTACCGGACCGAAGCCCGGATTCTCGTTCGACTTGCATGTGTTAGGCACGCCGCCAGCGTTCGTTCTGAGCCAGGATCAAACTCTCCAGTTAATTCTGGAAAATTCTCTTCCTGATACCAACAGGCCGGCTAAGGACTCCGTTGGCATCGGCTTTCTTCTCAAAGCGACCAGACCTCCGAAGAAGTCGGTCTAATGACCTTTCTCGGCGTTCTGCTATCCAGTTTTCAGAGAGTGACTTTCGCCGTTGGTTTTCGTTTCCGACCGGCGAAGCGGGGCGCAGATTGCGTCAGGACGCCCTGAGAGTCAACGCGATTTTTTCGAGGGCTGTCGTTTTCTCCTAACGCGCTGATTTCTCGCCGGAAACTTCGGCGGAGGCGCAAGAGGGACGCGGCGCGATTGACGTTCGGGCGGGCCTTGGGGCACCCCTTTCGGGTGGTCGGGCCGCGAGCGGGATCGACTTCATACGAAAGCTGAGGAGGCAGGCGATGCGCATGATTCTGTTCGGGCCCCCTGGGGCCGGCAAGGGCACCCAGGCGGCGAGGCTGCTCGAGCGATTCAAGGTGGCCCACCTGTCGACGGGCGACATGCTGCGGGCGGCGGTGAAGGCGCAGTCGGCGCTCGGCACGGCGGCCGAGGGGTACATGAAGCGGGGCGAGCTGGTCCCCGATCAGCTCGTCTGCGATCTCGTGGTCGAGCGGCTGGCTCAGGACGACTGTCGGCTCGGCTTCATGCTGGACGGCTTCCCGCGCACGGTGCCCCAGGCGCACGCGCTGGGGGCGACCCTCGACAAGGCGGGCATCGCGCTCGATCTGGTCCTGGTGCTCGAGGTGCCCGACGACCTGATCGTCGAGCGGATAACGGGGCGCCGGACCGATCCGGTGACCGGGGCGATCTATCACCTGCGCTTCAATCCGCCGCCGGCCGAGGTCGCCGACCGGATCGTGCAGCGCGCGGACGACACCGAAGAGGCGTGTCGGACCCGGCTGGCGAAGTACCATGGGGAGACCACGCCGGTGCTCCCGTACTTCGAGGCCAAGGGGATCGTGCGCAAGGTCGACGGCGTCGGCCCCCCCGACGAAGTGACCGCGCGCGTGCTGGCCGCCATCGGGTGATGGCGTGACGATCGCTGCGCTCTCGCGAGGAGAGGCAGCGATCGCCGGTGCGGCCGCGGGTGTGCGACCGCGGGCGAGGGCCCGGAGTCGTCAGCGGGCGAGAGCGGCTGCGAGCTCGGCGTAGAGGTGGACGTTCGCGCGGATCGCCTTCTGGAAGACGCCGAGGTGCAGCGACTCGTTCGGGCCATGCGCCCCGGTCTCGGGGTCCATGACGCCGTTCAGGATGAGCGGGAGGTCCCCGAAGCGGCGGCCGAAGAGGGCGACGAAGGGGATCGACCCGCCGACGCCGACCTGCAGGAGCGGGCGGCCCCACGCGGCGATGTAGGCGCGATCGGCGGCCTCGAAGGCGGGGCCCTTGGGCGTGTAGAGCCAGCTCGAGGAGGCTGCAGGCTTCATCGTGAGGGTGGCGCGCGCGTTGCCCGGGACGTCCGAGAGGAGGAGGTTGTCGAGGAGGCCCTTGATCTGGGCGAGGTCCTGGCCAGGCGCGAGGCGCACCGAGAGGACGGCCGAGGCTTTGGCGCGGAGCGCGTTCTTCTGGCGATCCGGGGTCGGTAGCGTGGTCGTCAAGACCGTGACCGCGGGCTGGCGCCAGACCCACTCGGCCGGAGAGCGGCCGCGATCGGGGAGCGGATCGACGCCGTCCAGGAGGTGGGCGCCGACGCGGATGACCGCGGGGGTCAACGGCACGTTCCAGGAGGCCTCACGCCAGGCCTCGGGGACGTCCATGCGGGCGTGGGCGAAGCGGGCGTCGTCATCCAGGAGGCGGGCGATGAGCTTCACGAGGATGGTCGAGACGTCCGGGACGACGTTGCCCCAGAGGCCGGAGTGGACGTCGGAGGCGATGGCCTCGACCGTGAGCTCGGCTTCGGCGAGGCCGCGGAGCGAGACCGTCAGGCCGGGGATCTCGGTCGACGGGTTCTCGCAGTCGGTGAGCACCATGACGTCGGAGGCGAAGGCGTCGGGATAGGCGTCCATGAAGCGCTCGAGGTTGGGGGAGCCGATCTCCTCCTCGCCCTCGATGAGCAGCTTGACGTTGACGGGGAGCTCACCCTCGGCCTCGAGCCAGGCGGCCATGGCGGCGAGATGCGAGACCCAGCCGCCCATGTCGTCGGCGGCGCCGCGGGCGAAGAGGCGGTCGCCCTTGCGGGTCGCGACGTGCGGGTCGGTGTCCCAGGGCTCGCCTTTGACGGGCTGGAGGTCGAGGTGGCCGTAGATGAGGACGGTCGGGCGATCGGCGCCGGCGCGGAGGCGCTCGGCCGCGACCGACGGCAGGGCGCCGGGGAGCTCGAGGACGCGGGCGTTGTCGAAGCCCAGGGCGGCGAGGTCGGCCGCGACCTTCTGGGCGAGGCGGAGGACGTCGGGGTGGTGGGCCGGATCCGAGGAGATCGCGGGGATGCGGAGATAGCCGGCGAGGCGCTCGAGCGTGGCTTCGAAGTGCGAGTCGGCGAGGGCGGCGACCTTGGGGGCGGCGGCGACGGACATCGGGAGACCTCCTGCACAGCGCGGGCGTGCGGCGTGCGCGGGGTCTTTAGCGCCGGTGGCGGTGCCTTGGCAATCCGGCACGCGGTGCGGGCCGAACAGGAGCGCGTTGGCGAGGAAGAGAAGCGACGACGCGGGGAGCGAAGCCAGGTGCTTCTGTTCAGGCGGTCAGGGCCTTCTCGACATAGACGACGCCCACGACGAAGAGGACGGCCAGGAGGGCGCGCTTGAAGGTGAGCTGGTCGATGCGCTTGTAGAGGAGGTGGCCGAGGACGACGCCGAGGATGATGGCCGGGGCCATGATGAGGTTCTGGAGGAGGATGTCGGCGGTCATCATGCCGGTCCAGGCGAAGCCGGTGAGCTGGATGATGGAGGTCAGGACGAAGACGACCTGGAGGGTCGACTTGGTGGCGTCTTTGTCCCAGTTGCGGAGCGTCGTGTAGACGACGGCCGGGGGGCCACCGGTGTTGAAGGCGCCGAGGACTCCGGAGGCGGCGCCGGCGACGTAGGCCCAGGCGACCGGGATCTCGCGCTCGCGCGTGACGGTCGTCATGAGCGACCAGGCCGAGTAGAGGATGAGCGTCACGCCGAGGACGAGCTTGACGTGGAGCGGGTTGGCGACCTGGAGGGCGAGGACGCCCAGCGGCACGCCGAGCGCGGTGCCGACGAGCAGGGGAACGGCGCGGCGCCAGTCGAGGTGGGCGCGGAGCTGCCACGCGATGAGGGCGGCGACGCCGAGGCAATAGACCGCCACAAAGGGGATGGCGAAGCGCTCGGAGAGGAAGAGCGGGAGCAGCGCCATCGTCACGAGGCCGAAGCCGAAGCCGACCACGCCCTGGGTGAAGGCGGCGAGGAAGACGACGAAGAAGATGAGGATGTCGGTCATCGCGGCGGTCCCGGCGGCGTGAGCGGCGCTCACTTCCACGAATCGCGGGGCGTTGCAAGGACGAGGTGCGGGCGGGGGCGGAGGCCCTCAGACTGCGAGGGTGGGCAAGCGAGGCGTTGAAACGGAGGGGCGCATCGGTCATCGTGCGCGGGCGGCGGCTCGTGGGTCGGCGCGCGGGCGGCGGCTCCTTGGGGGTCGGCGCGCGGGGCGCGATCGGGGCGTGAGCGAGGTGGTCTGATGCGAGCGAGTTGGGTGGCGCTGGCCATCGTGTGGACGGTCGGGTGCGGGGACGCGGACGCTGGGACGCAGGACACGAAGGGAGATGCGCAGGACGCGGACCTCCTGGAAGACACGACCGGGCCGGCCACGTGGCAGACCCCGGTCTCGGGGTTGAAGGGTGCCTTGTTGAGCGTGTGGGGCACGGCGCACGATGACCTGTGGATCGTCGGGGCCGACGCGCGGGATGGCACCGGGCCCATCGTGCTGCACGGCACGACCGATTGGCGGCGCGTCGACATGCGCGAGGCCGACCCGGCTGGCGGGCACCTCTGGTGGGTCCACGGGCTCGCGGGTGGTGCGAAGCTGTGGATGGTCGGCGAGGGTGGGCGCGCCTTCCGCGTGTCGGTGGCCGGGTCGGCAGTGGAGGCCGTGACGCGCATCGAGACCGGGACGGACGCGACGCTGTATGGGGTCTGGGGCGCGTCGGACGCGGAGCTGTGGGCCGTCGGTGGCTACGTCTATCCGCGGACCGGGCCGCCGACGATCGTGCGCATCACGCCGAGCGGGGGCGAGGTGGTGCCGCTGCCGAGCGGGCTGCCGGCGACGGGGACCTTCTTCAAGGTCTGGGGGGCGGCGGCCAACGATGTGTGGGTCGTCGGCGAGCAGGGCATGGTCCTGCACTGGGACGGGGTCGCCTGGACGCGGGTCGCGATCGAGGGGACGCCGCGGCTCGTGACGGTGCACGGGCGCAACGCGAGTGACCTCGTGAGCGTCGGGGGGACGAGTCAGGCGGTGATCCTGGAGGGCAACGGGACGGGCTTCGTGGATCGATCGCCGGGGCCGTACTCGCTCTTGAATGGGGTGTTCGTGAAGCCGGATGGGTCGGCCGTCGCGGTGGGGATGCTGGGGCAGGTGCTGGTGCGGGAGGCGGCCGGCGGGGCGTGGCAGTCGTTGCCGACCACGGGCGTGACGATGCGCGACTGGCATGCGGCCTGGGTCGACGAGCGCGGGGACGTGTGGATGGTCGGCGGCAATCTCTTGTCGGCGGCGCGCTTCGATCAGGGAACGGTCGCGCGGCGCGGGCCGGCGCGGAGCGATGTGCCGAGCGGCGAGGTGGTGGGCCTCGACCCGATCGTCGAGCCGGACGTGGTCGAGGGGGACGCGGTCGAAGGGGACGCGGAGGTCGACGCGGAGGTCGATGCGGGTGACGTCGTGGACGTCGAGGATCTGGCGGACGGGAACGCGGATGGCGACAGCGGGCCGGACGTGGACGACGTGGCCGACGCGGCTGACGTTGCCGACACGGAGGTGCCCGACACGACGGACGCCGGAGACACGAGCGACAGCAGCGATACGAGTGACGTGGCCGACACGGCTGACGTGGCGGATACGAGCCCGACGTACGACTTCGAGATCGGCCGGGTGAACTACGACACCAACGCGTTCACGCCGTTCTCGAGCCTCGAGACGGTCGCGATCGTGCACGGTCCGCAGGGTGGGATCCACGTCGAGGTGGCGGTGCGCTATCCGCTCGAGGCGACCGAGCCCGAGGTGCTGACGCCGATCGAGATCCACCTGTTCGTGCCGTCGATCGGGGCGGTGGAGCAGGCGCGGTACATCTCGCTCGCGTATCCGATGCAGCGGGTCGCGGCGGGGATCTACCAGAGCTATGCGATCCCCCTGCCCTTCGACCAGCTGGACTCGCGGGTCTACGATGGGCTGCACGCGACCATCGAGTTCACGCTGAAGCCCAAGGCCGGGGTCGAGTGGCGGCGCAGCATCGAGGTCCTCATGGAGGACTCGTTCTTCTGAGGCGTTGGACGCGGCGCGCGTGTGGTGGTGCGCGCGCCGCCGGTTGCGCATAGGATGCCGGCCATGGCGGATCCCAATCCACAGACCCAGGTGAGCCCGGATGCCCTCGAGGCCCTGGAGTTCCAGCGCTATCGGCTGCGGGGCACGGGGGGTGGCAAGGGGCAGAGCTACGACCGGCGGATGGTCTTCATCGGGTCGGCGCCCGACAACGACTTCGTGGTCGAGCACCCGACGGTGTCGCGGGTGCATGCGCGGCTGGAGTTCGATGGGGCCGGGTACCTCTTGAGAGACCTGGGGTCGAAGAACGGGACCTGGGTCGACGGGGTGAGGGTGCGCGAGGCGTTCCTGCCGGGGGCGGCCAAGCTGCGGTTCGGGCACGCCGAGGTGGGCTTCGCGCTGGAAGAGGACCGCGTGCACATCGAGCTGACGCGGGCGGAGCGGCTGGGCAAGCTGCTCGGGCGATCGCCGCAGATGCGCGAGATCTTCGCGTTGATCCCGAAGGTCGCGAAGTCGAACGTGCCGGTGCTCATCGAGGGCGAGTCGGGGACCGGCAAGGAGCTCGTGGCCGAGGCGATTCAGCAGCACTCGACGCGCGCGGAGCGGCCGTTCATCGTGTTCGACTGTTCGGCGGTGCCGCCGGACCTGGCCGAGAGCGAGCTCTTCGGGCATGTGCGCGGGGCCTTCACGGGGGCGGTCGCGACGCGGTCCGGGGTGTTCGAGCAGGCGCACGGGGGCACGATCTTCCTGGACGAGATCGGCGAGCTGCCGTTGGACCTGCAGCCGAAGCTGCTGCGGGCGCTGGAGAAGGGGGAGATCAAGGCGGTCGGCGACTCGGTGCGGAAGAAGGTCGACGTGCGCGTCATCGCCGCGACCAATCGCGTGCTGGACAAAGAGGTCGAGGCCGGCAACTTCCGCGAGGATCTGTACTATCGGCTGGCGGTCATCAAGGTGCGGCTGCCGGCGTTGAGGCACCGCCCCGAGGACGTGCCCCTCCTGGTGGAGCACTTCCTCGCGGCCAGCGGGTCGAGCGAGGTGCAGGTCGGCTGGGAGACGATGCGACGGCTGCAGCAGCACCCGTGGCCGGGCAACGTGCGCGAGTTGAAAAACTATGTCGATCGCGCGGTGGTGCTGGCCGAGCATGGGCGCCTCGAGACGCGGCACCTGTCGACGCGCGGGATGCGGGGCGAGGCGGTGGAGGTCGAGGGTGGGGATGGCGAGCGGCTGACGCTGGGCATCGACATCGACCTGCCGTTCAAGGACGCCAAGGGGCGGCTCCTGGATGTGTTCGAGACGAAGTACTGGCAGCGGCTCCTGGAAAAGAGCGGGGGCAACATCTCCGAGGCGTCGCGGCGCGGTGGGATCCACCGGAAGTCGCTGGAGTACATCGTCAAGAAGCTGGACCTGAAGGGAGACTGAGGGCGGCCGGGAGGTTCTGCGAAGGCCGAGCAGAGCCAGGCAGGCCAAGGGAGAAATCGCGCGCAGTGGTTTTTTGGACGGGGTGCGAAGAGGGGGTTACGGTCCTCTTGCCGGGTGTCGGGAAGCAGTCCGGTGGTGCGTCCGCGGTGAGCGAACGGCGCGAGATGGAGGAAGGAACGTGAACAAGTCGGCAATGGCAACGAGCACGCGAGTCCGCGTGAAAGAGCAGCGGGAGCTGGGAACGGCGTTCCGTGAGGCGAGGCTCACGCGCGAGGAAGAGCTCGTGCTGCGGATGCGCCATGGCATCCCCGAGCCGCGTGAGGCGACGCTGGAGTTCCGCGGGCAGGGCCATCCTGAGATCGCAGCGAAGCTCGCGATGATGGAGCTGGCGGCTCTGGAAGAGCTGCACGAGCGGGGGACGGCCCCGGTCGAGAGCCCGCGCGAGGTGCAGGTGCGCCAGGCGATCATCGAGCGTCTCAAGCGCATCTGAGACGGGCGGGCAGGCGAGGCACGCCTCGCCCCTGCGTGTGAACGGTGACGCGGCCTCGCCCCTATGGGGGTGCGGCGAAGAGAACGAAGGGGCGATCGCTCCGTGGACGAGTCCGCGGAGAGGTCGTCCCTTTTTGCGTTTGCCGCGGTCGGTCGACATGTGGCGCAGTTGCACGGGAGGCGCGGGCGCGGCTTGCGGGCGATCGGGAGGCGCGGTAGGAACCGGAGCGGGTGGCGAATCACCCGACCGTCTCGACGAGGAGAGTCCGATGTCCACCGCGTTCGTCAGCGTACCGCTCTTCAGTGGGATCTCGGAAGAGGGGTTGCAGGGTCTCGGCGAGGTCTTCGAGCGCGTCGAGGCCGAGGCCGGAACGGTCCTGTTCTCGACCGGGGACACCGCCGACCGCCTGTATCTGCTGGTGGATGGGCGCGTGGCGCTGCACGAGGAAGGCGAGAGCACGATCGACCTGCAGCCGATTTCGCTCATCGGCGAGCTCGGCGCGATGGTCGGCTTGAACCGGCGCGTGACGGCGGTGGCGGTCGAGCCGTCGATGTTCCTGGCGGCGAGCGGTGAGGCCCTGCGCGCGTTCTTCGAGCGCAACGCGAGCGTCGCCGTGACCTTCTATCAGAACCTGCTCGGCATGTCGGCCGACAAGATCCGGCGCGACGAGCGGCGCATCGACGACATGCGGAGGAACCTCATCAAGACGCAGAAGTCGCTGAAGGCGATGCGCGAGCTCATCCTGGAGAGCGCGTCGAACGAGCTCAGCGAGCCGCTGCACGACATGCTCGAGCACCTCATCGCGCAGAATCGGCGCGCGAACTACGTGGTGGCGCCGCCGTCGGCGTTGCCGGTGCACGTGCGCCTGACCGATGGGGCGACGGTGCCGGTGCTGGCGATGTCGCGCCTCTTCATCGAGCTGCCGACGCAGGCCGGGGACGCGCACAGCGCGTGGCGCGGCGTGCTGGTGCTGCCGTCGAGCGAGATCCCGTTGGCGGGGACGCTGGAGGCCGCGGGCAGCGATGCCGTGCGCGTGAACCTGGACCTGCTGATCGAGGAGTATTCGCAGGGGCTCGAGGCGTACCTCACCCAGGCGCAGCTGCTCGACATCGTGCTCTGAGACGGGCGGACAACAACAGCGAGCGGCGCTGGGCCGATCGCGAGTGGGAGAGTGACCATGGCCGGACGCTTCTTCTGGTACGAGCTCAACACGACGGACCTCGAGAAGAGCGCATCGTTCTTCGCGGGGCTCTTCGATTGCGACCTGCTCCAGAGCGAAGACGACGACGCGACGTTCTACGTGGCGCCGAAGGGGACCGAGTCGCCGCTCTTCCGGATCTTGCCGATCAAGGCCGAGGAAGGGACGCGCAGCCACTGGATCGGGTTCCTGTCGATCGAAGGGCTGGACCAGGCGATCACCCAGACCCAGGAGGCCGGGGGCGAGCTGCACCTGATCTCGGACGACGAGGAAGATCGTCAGCCGGGAGACGCGCGCTTCGCGGTCCTGACCGACCCGCAGGGCGCGGTCGTGAACTTCCACGAGGACGTGCCCGGGCTGCCGGACGCGGGTGACGGGCTGCCCGAGGTCGGGCGGCTCGCGTGGGTCGAGCTCTTGACGACCGATCGCGAGGCGGCCGCGGCCTTCTATCGCGACCTGGTCGGCTGGGAGGTCGGGCCCGAGCACGCGCGCGGCGAGGAAGGCATGGCGCACGCGCTGTTCCGCGATGGGCGCGTCTTCGGGATCTTGCGCGACCTGCCGTCGGGCAGCCCGGTGCCGCCGCATTGGGTGTTCTATCTGCGCGTCGACGATCTCGATCGCGCGGTGGCGCATGCGCGGGCGCTGGGTGGGTTCCTGTACGAGGACGCGGCCGAGGTCGATGGAGGTCGGCGTGTGCTGATGCTCGATCCCACGGGGGCGCCGGTGGCGCTCTGGGCGCCGCGCTGAGCGATGGGGCTCTTGCTCGCGGGGGGCGTGCGCGCGGCGAGCTGCGGCGCGTGCCGAACGCGAGACTGTTGTCATGATCGCGACGTCGCGCTGACGGCCGACGAGGTCGTCGCGATCGCGCGCACGTTGGCGGTGGCCCCCGAGCGGTTCGCGCGGCTGGCACCGGTGGGGACGGCGGCGAGCGCCGAGGCGGTGACGATCAAGCTCGCGCGCGATGGGCCGGGGCATCGGGTCGTGCTCAGGCGGCGAGACGATGGCGAGGGACGGACGCGCTGCGTGTTCCTCATGACGGCGGGCTCGGGGCGCAAGCTGTGCGGGCTGGGCGAGCTGGCTCCTGGGGCGTGCCGGACCTTTCCGCGCCCGGTCGATCTGGACGCCGAGCGGCGCGCGGTCGGGTGCTGGCGACGCTGGGAGGACCTGGGCGAGGACGGGGCGGGCGAGCTCGCCGCGGAGGGGGTGCGCGAGGCGGCGGTACGCGCGCGGGACGAGGCGGCGATCGCGCGCTGGGACGCGGTCGTGGCGCTGCGCGAGCATCGGCTGCCGGAGGACGCGTTCCTGCACGCGCTGCTCGCGGACGCGGAGGTCGGGGCGGAGGTGCGCGGGTCGGAGGGGTTGCCGGAGGCGGACTCGCGATCGGGCTGCGCGACCTGCGCGACGGCGCGCTGCTGCGTGATCTTCGACCCCGAGATGACCGGGCACGACCTGCACCGGCTGGTGCGCGGCCTCGGGCTGGAGGCGGCCGATGTGTGCGAGCTCAAGCCGACGCATGGAGGCCAGGCGGGTGAGGATGGGATCCGGCTGGGCGACGATCAGGTGTGGGACCTCCGGCTCAGGCGCACGGGGGCGCGGGCCGGGTTCACCGGGCCCGGCGGGCGGAAGCGCTGCGGGCTGTTGATGGATCTCAGCGCGGAGGAGGCCGGCCTGCCGGGGGCGGCGCGCTGCGGCGTGTATCGCGAGCGGCCGCTGGTGTGTCGTCTCTTTCCGAGCGACCTCACCTCGTTCGGGGTCATGGTCGGGAGTCCGATCGGGGTCTGCCCGCCAGATGCGTGGGCGCAGGAGCGCGCGGACCTCGTCACGTTGCGGACCCTGCACCTCATCGCGCGGCGCGAACGCGCGATCTTCCGTGCCTTCGTATCCCGTTGGAATACACAGGGTGAGCGCCTCGCCGGCCCGGACTTGCGGGCGCGCGCGGCGCGGCTCACCGAGACACTCCTCACGTTTCACGATCGGCTCGGCGAGCGCGAGGGGGACGAGGCCATCGACGCGGCCTTCGAGGCGGCGCTCGGCGGTCCGGTGGCGGAGCATGAAGGTGCCGGAGCTGGCGGAGCCGGGCGGTCTAAGGGCTTGATCGGGAAGGGTGAGGGCCCCTAAGCTGCGGGCTGTCGTCATTGCGGCGACATCTCCGAGGTCTCGGTGCTTCGTCCGCGCCCCCTGAAGAGCTCTTCGCGACCCCGCGGCTGGGGTCGGGTCGGGTGCCTCGCGATCGCCCTGGCCCTCGCAGGGACGGGTGCAGGCTGTGACCAGGCGGCAGACGTCGCGCCTGACCCGACGCGTGCCGACCGCGTGGCGGTGCCGAGGGCGGACCTCACGCTGGCGCTCGATCCGCCGGGCGCGCGCGTCGGGCCACGCGGCGCGGAGATCCAGGTCGTCGCGGACGGCGGCGACGCGGCGCTCGCCGATCCCACGCGCGTCACGAGTCTTGCGAGCCTGACGATCGAGGGCC
The DNA here is from genome assembly GCA_016792665.1 of Deltaproteobacteria bacterium. Taxonomy (GTDB): domain Bacteria; phylum Myxococcota_A; class UBA9042; order PHBI01; family PHBI01; genus WYBB01. The sequence goes on from JAEUKJ010000177.1 coordinate 11,085, forward strand.
GCGAGGTCGGGGTCGTCGGCGCGGGCTATCACTTCGATCCGATCGCGCTGGGGCTCGCCGACGGCGCGCGCGTGCGGGTCGAGGGCAGGCTCGGGGAGCAGCGATCGGACGGGCTCGTCCTGGAGGTCGACCTGCGCGGGCCGAGCATCGCGGACGCGCGCCCCAGCGAGACGCTGGTGGGCACGCTCGAGGAGGTCCAGGTCGCGCTGACGGACGAGGCCGGGCCCGACCTCGCGGTGACGCAGGTCGAGGTGAGCGCGGGGACGCAGCCGCTCATCGTGGGGAAGGACTATGCGCGGACGGACGAGGGCGACGCGGTGACGCTGCGCTTCCTGGAGCCGGTCGCGTCGGGGCTGGTCGAGGTGCGGGTGCGCGCGGCCGATCGCCTGGGCAACGTCGCGCCGACCGAGACCTTGCGCTGGGTGGTCGATCGCCTGGCCCCGTCGCTGGCGGTCGTGGCGCCGAGCGAGGGGGCGCTGGTGGCGGAGACGATGCGCCTGGAGGTCACGCCGCACGCGGAGATCGCGGCCCTCGCCTACCGCGTGAGCGATGCAGCCGGACACGAGGTGCGCGGCCCACCCGAGGGCGGGGTCGTCTTCGCGAGCGAGGTCGACCTGCGTGGCCTCGACGAGGGGCCCGTGACCCTCGAGGTGAGCGCGCTGGACGTGGTCGGCAACGCCGCGACGGTGACGCGGCACGCGCTGCTCGACCGGACCGCGCCGACCCTCGTGGCCATCGACCCGCCGCGCACGAGCTGGGTGGGCGCCGCGGTCACGGTGACGGTGACGGCCAGCGACGCGGGCTCGGGGCTCGATCGCGTCGAGGCGTTGGACGATACGGGCGCGACGATCGCCACCGCGGCGTTCGAGGGTGAGACGGCGCGCATGGTGCTGAGGTCGCTGCCGGCGGTGCTGGTCGTCGTCGATCGGACCGGGCACCGGACGGGCACGCGCCCCGAGTGGCGCCAGGACGTCGTCGCCCCGACGGTGACCTTCGACCCCGCGCCGACCTCGACCGGAGGCGGGACGCCGCGGGTGAGCCTCGACCGCATCGGGATCGCGCTGACCGACGCGGGCTGCGGGATCGATCTGGCCGCGACGCGCGCCTCGCTGGAGGTCGGGCCTGATGGGCGCTCGGTGCACGTCGACGTGGAGGGGGTCGCGGGCGGTCTCGTGCTCGGACTCGAGGAGGTGCGCAGCGGGATCTGGACGGTGTCGATCGTGGCGCGCGATCGCTGCGGCAACGAGCGCCCGGTCGAGGGGCACTACCTCGTCGACGCCGATGCCCCCGAGGTCCACCTGGACCCCGTCGCGAGCTACCTCCGCGAGGCCCCGCGCGTGGTCGTCGAGGCCTACGATCTGGACGGCCTGGACGGCGTGCGCGCGCGCCTGGTCGGCGGCGAGCCGGGGGCGTGGGTGGAGCTGCGGCGCGACGGCGCCCGCGAGGGGAAGGTGTGGTCGGGCTCCGTGTCCATCGACGGGATCGAGGACGGCGTCGTGACGGTCGAGGTCGAGGCACGGGACCGGGCCGGGAATCGGGGCCGCGCGAGCGCAGAGAGCGTCGTGGATCGCACGCCTCCCGAGGTGTCTGCGACCCTCGGCGACGGCGACGGCTGGGTGACCCCCGAGTGTGTCTTGGGCATCTTCGGGAGCGACCGCTTCGAGCTCGCGACCCTCGAGGTGTGGGACGTGGACGGGGTGCCGGTGGCCAACCGCGCGCTGGCGGGGACGAGCGCCACCGCGTGGGTGCCGATCTCGGTCGCGACCGATGGCGTGGCTGTGAGGCTCGCGGTGCGCGCGAGCGATCGGGCCGGCAACGCGGCGACGACCGAGGCGATGGCGGCGGTGGACCACCTGCCGCCGCGTGCAATCGCTGCGTTCGAGGGGATGGTCGTGACCGATCCAGGCGCGTTCCCCACGGTCGCATGGACGATCGAAGACAGCGAGTCGGGGCCGGACCTCGTGCGCAGCGTGCTCTCGGCGCGACACGACGGCGCCGAGGTCCCGGAGGGCGCGCTCGAGCGCACGGTGAGGGGCGACGGGATCGGCGTGCTCCCGCGCGAGCCGTCGGGCGGGCGGTGGCGCTTCGAGCTCGCGCCCCGAGACCGCGTCGGGAGGGTCGGCCCGCCTTCGCAGGTGGCGGTCGACGTCGACCTCGAGGCGCCGCAGGTCGCCCTCGTGGGGGTGGCGGCGGACGGGTGGTCGAGCGGGACCAGCGCGATCGTCGAGGCCGACACGAGCGACGACACCGGGGTGGTCGAGGCGCGCTTCGCGGTGAGCGACCCCAAGGGCCTGACCCTGCGCACGACCCTCGCGGCGGAAGCGGACGGCGCGGACGGCGCGAACCAGCACTGGCGTCACGTCTTCGACCTGGCGGCGCTCGGGGACGGTGAGGTCGCGCTCGCGGTGGAGGTCGTCGATCGCGCGGGGCGCCTCGCCGAGACGCGGGGGCTCTTGAAGGTCGACAACCTCCCGCCGAGCCTCGCGGTCGCGCCGCCGTCCGGCCTCCAGGGGGCGCGCTTCCCGCTGCATGTCGACGCGCGCGACGAGGGCGCGGGGCTGGCGTCGATCTCGGTGTTCGCGGGCCCACCGCCCGGGCCCTTCGAGCTGCCGAGCACGCGCCGCGTGGGGACTGTCTCGACCGCGGGGGCGGCGAGCTTCGCGGGCTCGGTCGAGGTTGCGCTGGCGAGCTCGGGGCGCACCTTCCTCACGGTGGTCGCGCTCGATCGGGTCGGGCGGATGACGGTGGTCGGGGTCGAGGTGGAGGTCGACGCGGTGGCCCCGACGCTGACCTTCGAGCCCGCCTCGGGTGCGGTCCTGGTGGCCCCGGGCGGTGAGCCGCGGCTCTTCTTGCGGCTCAGCGACGATCGCAGCGGGGTCGACCTGGCCGCGAGCGCGGCGTCGCTCAGGATCACCTCGGAGGGCGCGGTGGTCGACCCGGTGCGCGCGCGCGTGTCGACCGGCGACGAAGGGATCGGGATCACCTTCGCGCGTGACCTGCAGCTCGCGGTGAGGGTCGAGGTCCGGGCGGCCGATCTGGCCGGCAACGTCGGGCCGACGCGGCTCGGATTCTTCACCGTGGACACGCGTGGGCCGCGGCTGATCAACACCACGCCGACCAACGGCGGGACGGGGGTGGCCGCCCTGGGGACCTGGCTCGCGACCTTCGACGAGGCGATCCATCCGACCTCGAGGGTGGTCGTCGTGGGGCGGGACGGGGTCGTCGACGGCACGACCGTCGTGAGCGGCACGGGGCTCGTGTTCACCCCACGCCTCCCCTACCCGCCCTCGGACACGCTGACGGTGAGCCTGGAGGTCCGCGACGAGGCTGGGAACCCGGCGGAGATCGCGCCGCGAACGTTCCGGACGGCATCGTTCGGGTTCGTCGACGTCGCGCCGCAGCTCGGGCTCTCGACCTATCGCGGTGGGACCAGCGAGCCCGGTGAGAACCACGGGCCGGGCGGGCTCTTCGCGGACCTCGACGAGGACGGCTTCCCCGATCTGGTGCTCGCGGTGCCTGCCGGCAAGGGCCTCTCCGTCTACCGGAACGTGCCCTCGACCACCACGGCCGCCGGGCGCGACCTGACCCCGGTGGCGCTGGCCGGCCCGGTCACGCGCGGCGGCACGGGGATCGTCGGCGGGGACGTCGACAACGACGGCGACCTCGACCTGTTCGTGACGTACTGGAACATGCCCGACGTGCTGTATGCGAACCGGCTCGTCGAGACGGGCAGCCTGTCGTTCGAGGACATCACGGCGAGCACGGTGGCACCCGCGACGCCGGGGCAGACCCAGGCCGGGGTCGCCTACGGGGTGGATGGCACGAGCTCGCTCTTGCTGACGATGACGGCGGCGTTCGCGGACGTCGATCGCGATGGCGCGCTGGACCTCTACGTGGGCACGCACAACGGCCACTGGAACTCGCCGCAGGTCGGTGCGCTGCCGGGCCAGCGCAACACGCTGTTCAGGAACCTCGGCAACGGGACCTTCAGCGACATCACGCGCCAGGCCGGCGTCTTCGGGTGGCAGGCCAACGCGGACGGCGTGACGCAGACCGACTACCAGCGCCACAGCTCGACCAACGCGGTGATCTTCGCCGACCTCGACAACGACCGCTGGCCCGATCTCATCGTCACCAACAAAACCCGGCACCCGAGCAACCGCGACATGATCTACCGCAACCTCGGCCGCGACGAGGCCGGCGTGTGGCGGGGCTTCGAGGCGCTGAACTGGGACCTCGTCCCGGCGTGGGGCGGGAGCAACCCGTTGTCGATGGGGGTCGACGCGGCCGATGTCGACAACGACGGCGACGTCGACCTGTACATCACCGACTGGGCCCCGTTTGGGACCGTGCCTGGACCGAACGAGCTGTGGCTGAATCGCTTCGTCGAGACCGGGGAGATCGGCTTCGAGCTGGCGCCGCACTGCACCGGGTCCTACTCGTGGGGCGCGCGCTTCGAGGACTTCGACAATGACGGGCACCTCGACCTGCACGTGGCCAGCAACATCGGCGAGTACGACTTCCTGTACATGGCCAACCGCGGCGCGGCGGCGGCGCCGTTCTGGGCGGAGATGGCGGCGGCGGCGGGGGTGCGGCAGCGGCAGAACTCGCGCGGGAGCATGACGGCGGACCTGGATCGGGACGGGTGGATGGATCTGTTCGTGGTGAACCTGGACGACGCGCCGCGGCTGTATTGGAACCGATGGCGGGGCTTCGAGGCGGGGACCCGGCACTGGCTGGCGGTGAAGTTGGTGGGCGACCCGAGCACGCCCGGGCCGTATCGGTCGACGCGCGACGCGATGGGCGCGAAGGTGACCGTGGTGGCGGACATCGACGGGGATGGGGTGCCCGAGGCGCTGACGCGCTGGGTGACGTCGGGGTCGAGCAGCGCGACGTCGACCTCGAGCCTCGAGCTGGAGTTCGGGCTGGGCGTGGCCGAGGTCGTCGACGTGTGGGTGGCGTGGCCGAGCGGGCGGGACTCGAGCCACCTCGGGGTGGGCGTCGACCAGCGGCTGGTGTTGTCCGAGGGTGCCGGCGACTGACGTGTGCGTGGGAGCGTGAGCGCGGGCTGCGCTGGTCAAGCGTGCGAACTCGGGCGAGGCTGCTGCATCGGCTGCACATGCCGAGCCGGCGAGGGACGATGGACGACGATCATACGAGAGTGCTGGCGCTCGGGCCGGTTCGCCACGCGTGTCATGCGTGCGGGAGCTGCTGCACGGGATGGGGCGTGCGCATCGCCAACGACGACGAGCGCGAGCGCGTCACCGCGTATGCCCAGGAGCTCGGCGTGGACGAGCCGATCGTCGACGGCAAGCTGCGGCAGGTCGACGCGACCTGTGTGTTCCTCGGGGCGGACAAGCTGTGCCGGATCCACGGGCGCTTCGGGGCCGAGCAGAAGCCGCTCGTGTGCAAGCTGTTCCCGCGGCGGGCGCTGCGGGCGGAGGACGGGATCCGCATCGGGGCCGACCCGGGGTGCTCGAGCACGTGGCGCACGTATGCAGATGGACCGGAGCTGGATCTCTCGGCGATCCCCAAGCCGCAGCTGGAGGCGATCAGCGCCGATCTGGTGGGCGCCGAGCGGGCGCTGGTGGCGCTGGCCGGGACCGCGGGAATGACGGTGCCGCGCTTCGCCGCGGTGCTGAGCCGCGAGAACGAGCCCGAGCCGCGCGTCTTCCCGACCTACTTCGGGCTGCGGCTGATGACGGCGGTCCGCGGGGTCGCGTCCACGCTGGCCGACCCGGAGAACGGGCCGCTCTTGAGCCGCGACCTGGCCAAGGTCGTGCGCTATCTGCACGCCTTCGACCCGGATGGGGCGGGCCCGCTGCGGATCCCGGTCGAGCTCGACGGGATGGCCCTGGAGATGATGCGGCGCATGCTGTTCCTGCGGCTCGGCGACGACTCGCTGCCGCCCATCGCGCAGTGCCTCATCGTGCTGGGCGGCATCGTGGCGTGCGCCCAGGTCGAGAAGCGCCTGTCGACCTTCGGGCCGGCGCTGTCGGCGTGGTCGCGGGTGTC
>JAEUKJ010000209.1 GCA_016792665.1 Deltaproteobacteria bacterium
GGGGGGGGGGGGGGGGGGGGGGGGGTGAAGGTGACCGAGCAGCTCCTGGCCAAGGTCGTGTTCGACCCGTCGCAGGTGCAGCTGCCGGACTCGGGGACGCACTGCTTGCCGGCCGCCGTATCGCGGCACGCGAAGCCGGACGCGCAGTCGGCGTCGCGCGCGCAGGCCCGGGTGCAGAAGGTGCCATCGGAGAGCTGGGTGCAGGCGGCGCCGACGCCCAGGCACTCGGCGGTGGTGGTGCAGGGCTGGCAGGCGTTGCCGGCGTCGGGGGCGCAGACGTAGGGGTTGACGGCGGTGAAGCCCGGGTCACAGGTGACGACCTGGCAGCGCGCGATGCCGTTGGCGACGGTGCAGTCGCCCTCGGCCGCGTTGGCGAGGACCTCGTCGCAGTCGGTGGTGCACGAGCCGCACGAGCCGAGGCTCGCGTAGATGCCGTCGACCTTGAAGTCCTCGTCGACGTCGCCATCGCAGTCGTTGTCGACGTAGTCGCAGGTCTCGGCGCTGGCCTGGCGCGCGGTGCAGCCGGTCCAGCCGACCTCGGGGTTGCAGATCTCGACGCCGAGGCAGGTGCCGACCTCGTTCTGGCGGCTGCAGGTGCGTGCGACGCCTGCATAGGGCGGCGAGCAGTCACAGGAGCCCGACTTCGGCTGGCAGAAGCGACCCGAGATGCTGCCCGAGGCGTCGACCTTGCAGGTGTAGCCGTCGGGGCAGTCCTCTTCCTCGTCGCAGCTCGAGGCGCACTGGCGCGAGCCGTCGATGTCGAGGCAGGCGCCGCCGTTGCACTGGAAGCTCTCGATGCAGGGGGTGCAGACCTTCTGGACGCGCGGCATGCAGAGGAAGATGGGGTCGCCCGAGGGGTTCTGGACGGCCTTGCAGTCGTGGGTGACCGGGCACTCCTCGCGGCACTCCTTGGTGCAGACGTACCCGGTCGGGCCTTCGACGCACCAGCCGCTCGTGCAGTCGAGGTTGCCGCGGCACGGGGCGCCGAAGGCTCCGGGCTCGATGGGGCCGCTCGTGTCGGGTGACGCGTCGGTGTCGGGCGCGGTGTCGAGCCCGCCGGTGTCGGAGGTGTCGGTGCTGTCGAGGAGGTCTTCGACGGTCGTGTCGCGCGTGTCGGAGACGGTGTCCGGGCCGGTGTCCGAGGTGCCGTCGTTCGTGTCGCTGGAACAGCCGACGACCATGATGGACAGGGCGGTCAGAGCGGACAGAGCGGACAAGGTACCCAAGGTTCTGACGAAGACAGAGATCCGCATGAAGCCCCCAGGTCGCGCGCGCCGTGACGCAGAGCGAGGGCCAGACTCGACCCGGTCGTCCCACGGCACCTCGGCGAGTCTAGTCCCAAGCGGGGTTCGATCCAAGCCGGGCCGCGTGTGCGAGGGGGCATCGGTCGAGTTGAATCGCTCAGGCCTCGGCGGGCGTTCCGCAGAAGGCTTGCGCGACCTGCGGTTCACGCCTAACGTCGCGGCCATGGCCGACGCACCTGCCAATCCCGTCAACCGCACGCGCGTCGCACGCTGGCGCTACGTCGTGCCGAATGCCATCACCTGCGCTTCGTTGCTGGTCGGGCTGGTCGCGATGGGGCAGTCGTTCCTCGCCGGTGGCTACACCGAGTCGGCGTGGCTCGTGGTGCTGTGCGTGCTCCTCGACAAGCTCGACGGGACGGCCGCGAGGGCGCTCAAGGCGACCTCCGACATCGGCATGCAGCTCGATTCGTTCTCGGACTTCGTGACCTTCGGCATCGCGCCGGGGACCATGATGTTCGCCGCGGGGCTCGCCGCCAACAAGGCCCACACGACGACGTTCTGGGCGGGCGAGACGGGGATCTGGCTGCTCGGCGCCGCGACCGCGACCTTCGTTCTGTGCGCGTGCATCCGGCTCGCGAAGTTCAATGTGCTCATGGAAGACCTGCCGGCGAACGCACCGAAGGTCTTCTACGGCATGCCGACCACGTTCTCGGGAGGCCTCCTCGCGCTGGCGTGGATCCTCGGCGACAAGTACCAGCTCGGCTGGGTGGTCGATGTGCTGCCGCTGGTCGCGGTGGCGCTGGCCGGGCTCATGGTGTCGAACCTGCCGCTGCCGAAGCTAGTGCCGAGAAAGAGTAAGGTCTTCAACGCGTTTCAGGCGGTGAACATCGCCGTCGTGTACGTCTTCGGGCTGGGTCGGCTGGTGCCCGAGTACCTGTTCTCGAACGTCATCATCTACGCGCTGGTCGGCTTCGGTTGGGGTGCCCTGCACCTGAAGGAGCTCTTGGCGTACAAGCGGCTCGATCCGTACCCGGACGCCTAGCCATCGGGCAGCCTGGCTCCACCAGGCCTTCGGCGTTCGTCGGGGGCGCAGACGCGCGAGACCGAGGTCGCGCGGGGCTCAGGGACGGGCCGAGAGTCCGATGCGGCGGCGGGCTTCGAGGCAGTTGCGTCCGCCGAGCTCGAAGTCGCGGCAGCTCTGCGGGCGCTCGGCATAGACCGAGCAACGAAACGGGCGGCTCGGGAGGGTGGCCGGGTCGGGGCGCTCGAGGGCGCGACAGAAGCCGTCGGGGCGCGCGATGACGAAGGGGGAGCCGAGGCCGGGAGGCGCGGCCTCGCGCGTGACGAGGTCGGGGTGCGACTGGACGATTGGCTCGTCGACGCCGACCGGCACCAGGTGGAAGGCGCGGTGGCAGCAGGCGCCGCAGTCTCCGCAGAGGGCGTCGTCGAGGCGCGGCTCGTAGTGGAGGCAGGCGCTCCACTCGGGGCGGACCTTGGGCGGGTGGCCCGTGCCGACGCGCGACATCTCGCAGCGCAGGGCAGGGGCGGGGCGCGAAGACCCGGGGGCGGGAGGCTCAGCGGGGTCGTGCCCGCTGCGAGACCAGGCGCAGCCGGCGCAGGTGGCGCCGACCGGGCCGAGGCGGTGGCCGAGGGGATGGCGCTCGTGGACGCGGGCCGAGACCTTGGACCAGAGGCTGTCGGACGACGTGTCGGTCGGAGCAGGGCGGGCCAGGTCGGCCATGGTCGCCGTCGCCGCCAGCGCGGTGCGAAACGCCGACGCCCAGGGTTCCCGGTCGGCGCGCAGGCGGGCGGCGCGTGCGAGCGGCACGGCCGGGTCGTCGGGGGAGTCGCGGTGGGCGACGAGGGGGTCGCGCCCGAGGCGGTCCCAGTAGGGGCGCCATTGGGTCGTCACGGCGAGGAGGGGGCGGAGTCCGTAGCGGTCGGCCAGGTGGGCCTGGAGGCGATGGGTCGCGTGCTCCTGGACGAGGTCGCGCTCCGAGGTGTTGTCGAGGCCCCAGTCTTCGAGGTGGAGGCCG
>JAEUKJ010000234.1 GCA_016792665.1 Deltaproteobacteria bacterium
TTCGCATTCCTCGACCCGGGCCCCCTGCTCACGCAGGTCCGCTGCCCAGTCGCCTGCGTCCATGGCCGCGACGACGACGTCATCCCCTTCACCGAGAGCGAGGCCCTGGCCCGCGCCCTGCCACACGGTGAGGCCCTCATCACCGGCCTCTACGGGCACACCGGCAATCGCCCCCCCGGCCCCGGCAAGCTCGCGCGCGAGCTCGTCACGATGGTCCGCGTCCTCGACGCCCTGGCCCGCCTGACGGGGTAGTGCCCCAGAGCCTCAGGTCCAGACGCGCTGATGTCGTCGTCGATATTCGCGCGCCGCCGCGATGAGCGCGCCGAGGGCCGCGACCGGCACGCTGGCTGCGGCCAGCATGTCCGAGGCCACGATCGCGAAGGCCGCGCGCGGATCGCCCAACACCGGTCCGGCATCGATGCTGCCGTGATAGGCCGCGGCCACCAACATCGGCAGGCCCGCCCCACATGCCATCAACAAGAGGCCCTCCCACGGCGCGTGACGCTGCAGGACGACCCAGGTCGCGACCGCCCCCACCGCGGCAAAGATCGCCCCCATGCGGATCGTCCACGGGCCTCGCAACCACACTGCCGAAAATGACAATGTCGGCTCGAAAATCAGGAAAATGGCAATTCCGAGCATTGGCAATATCGCGGCCGACACGATCGCGCGCCCGCCCGAGCCCTGCACCAGCACCTTCGCGACCAGCATCATCGCGGCCACCCACGCGACCAGGACCGCCAATCCCCAGAGCAACGACGGGGCTCGCGCGCGCCCGAGCGTCACGGCGTGGGGGCTGGTCGTGCCGAGCGCGACCTCGAGGGCCTGGGTCTGCGCGACGAGTCGCGCCCCGAAGGCCTCGGCCTCGCGCGGGCGGATCCCTGCCAAGGTCTGCCCGAAGCCCGCGGCCGGCGGCCCGATCCCGAGCCGCGCCGCGATGGCGACCGGCACGTCCTCGAGATGTCCACACCAGCCCTGGCTGCGCGCGTCGTTGGCCTCCACGCCGGCCCCGAAGGCGAACCACGGGACCGCCAAGACCTCGGCCTCGGGCCCGCCGTGCCCACCCCGCGCGATGTGCCCGTGGTCCGCGGTCAGAAACAGGGTGTCGCGCGCCGGGTCGAGGGCGGCGATGAGCTTCGAGACCTTCTTGCCGGCCTTGGCCGCGGCCGCGCGATACGCGTCGTGCACGCCGAAGTCGTGCCCCTGATCGTCGACGTCGACGATGTGCACCAGGGTCAGGCTGCCGGGCTCGAAGGCCTTGCCGGGCACGCCCGGGGCTGCGAGCTCGAGCCCGGACCAGAACGCGTCGAAGGGCGCCTTCTCGATGAGGTCGATGGCGTCGAAGTCGCCGGGGAAGAGGGCGACCCACCAATCGGTCCCGTCCGCGACGAGGCGCGTCTTCCACCCGGCCGCGCGCGCGGCGCCCCAGATCGTCGGCAGCCCGGCCGGCCCCTCGTGGTCATTGGTGTGGACGCCCGACGCCCAGGGCGGCACCCCGGTCGACATCGCGACGTACGAAGGCCGCGAGAACGAGGGCAGCACGGTCTCCAGGGCGCAGCGGTGGGTCGGCATGCCAGGGGGCACGACCAGCCCGAGGCCGCCGGCTTCGTCTTCGCGGAGCCCGTCGATCACGACCAGGACCACGCGGCCCGCATCGGGCGGGAGCGGGGCTCGGCTGCCGGCGGAGGCGCTCTGGAGTTGGGTGAGGACCGGAATGGGGGTCGTATTGAACCCGGCCATGAAGCCGAGTCCGTGTTTCAAGAAGAGCCCGGTCACGACCGCGGCGACCAGCAGCGAGACGAAGGCCCGAGTGCGCATGGGCGCATCCTATGCGGCGATCGGGAAAAAATGAATAGCCATAGATCGCGGGTCCACCCTCGCGCGTCTGACCTCGCTCGGCGCTTGCCAGCGCCCACCACTCACGCTCGAGGAGACCTCCATGTCGCGTCCTGTCGTACGGACTCCCGTTCCTCTCGCAGACCTTGGGCAGCCCGCCAGGCCTCCGACCATGACTCTCGCGCGTGGGTCGCGCCCCGCGGCGCTGGTGCTTGCCGTGCTGTCGCTGGCCGCGCTCGCGACTCCGGCGCTGGCCGCCCCCGAGCCCGACCGCACCGACTCGCCCTACTTCGTCGTGCCCAACGCCGACCCGGGCGTCGACGCGCTGCCGCTCCTCGAGACGCGCGCGGACATCGCCATCTCGGGCGTCATCGCGCACGTGCGCGTGACCCAGGTCTACAAGAACGACGGCAAGAAGCCGCTCGAGGCGATCTACGTCTTCCCGGGCAGCACCCGCTCGGCGGTCTTCGCGATGAAGATGAAGATCGGCGAGCGCGAGATCGTGGCCGAGATCCAGAAGAAGGACGACGCGCGCAAGATGTACGAGGACGCCAAGCGCGAGGGGCGCACGGCCTCGCTCCTCGAGCAGCAGCGCCCGAACGTCTTCCAGATGAACGTCGCCAACATCCTGCCGGGCGACCGCGTGAACGTCGTGATGGACTATGCCGAGCTGCTCGTGCCCGACAACGGCACTTACGAGCTCGTCTATCCGGCGGTCGTCGGCCCGCGCTACACCGGCGAGTCGCAGAACAACGAAGGCTGGACCGCGACCCCGCATCTCACTGAGGGTAAGCAGGCGCCCTACGGCTGGGACGTGTCGGTGCGGCTCTCGGCGGGCATGGCGGTGAAACGCGTCATGAGCCCGTCGCACCCGATCTCGACCGCCTTCCCCGACG
>JAEUKJ010000235.1 GCA_016792665.1 Deltaproteobacteria bacterium
GACGGGCAGGCGCAGGCGCTTGGCCTGGTGCTCGGCCTCCACCGGGTCTCGCTCCAGCGACAGGCGCGCCAGGAAGTGCCCGTTGATCTCGACGCTCAGCTCGGGCGCCTCGACCCCGGGCGGCACCACCGAGCTCCACTCGAGGTCCAGTGTCACGTACGCGCTCGGCCACGTGAAGACATCGGGCGGGATGCGCATCTCGAAGCTCACCGACCCACCCAGCGCCCCTCGGAACGTGCGCCCCGCCTTGTCCGCCACCACCCCCAGCGGCAGCGGCGCCCCGCCCGGGAACCAGAGCGGCGCGTCGTAGGGCTGCCGCGGTTCGACCGTCGGCGCGTAGTCGAAGCGCACGGTCGCGCCCTGGCCCTTGGTCGCCTCGAAGTCCAGGAGGAGCCGCCGCGCGGCCACCTCGAGCTCGTCGAGATCACGCCCCGCAATGACCAGCACCTTCGAGTGCTTCTTCTTGCCGGCCGGGTTGTCGCGCAGCGCCACCATCGGCCCGACCACCGGCCCGAGGTCGCCGATCTCCGGCGTGGTCTTCATCCCCGGCACATAGAAGACGACCGCGTGCCCCTCCGGCAGCGCCCCGAACGAGGTCGGGAAGCTGAAGCGCGCGCCACCGCGCACCCCGAAGTAGGCCGCGAGGTAGCCGCCGATCTTCACCAGCCGCTCGCTCGGACCGACCGCGGCCTTGCCGCCAGCGGCCACGCCCCCCGACCCGCTCGTGCCGACCAGGGCTTGCCCGAACACGAAGGTGATCGGCGTGACCGAGTCCGCGAAAGGATCGAAGAACGGCACCGGCAACATGTCGAGCTGGTTCGGCAGCGGCAGAGGGGCCGACATCGCCTCGAGGCGCCCACCGACCAGGAAGCGCCAGGTGCCGACGTCGACCAGCACCGGGCACGCCGCCCCGCTCGCCAGGACCAGCTCGACCGATAGCGCATTCTTCTCGCCGAGCTGCTGCGGCGGCACGTCCAGGTCCAGGCGCGCCGGCATGCTGCCGTCAAATTTGATAGTGGCTATCACTTCATCGTTGACCGAGATCTTGGCGGCGCTCACCCCATCGGGGACCTTCACCGACTGATCGAGGTCCAGACGCAGCCGCGCCGCCAGGAAGACCTCGTCGCCGCGCGCGTAGAACGGCAGGCGGATCGCGGTGCGACGATTGTAGGTGCGGACCGCCTTGTCGAAGCCCAGGTGCTCGAGCGACCAGGTCGTCGTCGGCAGGAATGGCGCCTCGACGCGCTTGTCGGGCTCGCCCGGTGGGGGCGGAACGACTGGAACGACCGGCTCGACGGGCGTCGGCGTGGGCGTGGGCTCGGGCGGGTCATCGACCCCGACGCCGACCGGATCCACCTCCAGCGGTGCGCCACCGTTCCAACCATCGGGGCCGGCGTCGGGCGTGCCGCGGGGCTGTGCCGCCGCGGGGTCGTGCAGCAGCGCGAGCCCGAGGAACCCCATCAGGAGCACGCTCGCCCCGCCCTTCGAGATGAGTGCGCGCGGCAGCCGTGCGAGGCCCGAGAGGCCGTGCCAGATCACCGTGAAGAGCGCCACCAGCGGCCGGTCGCGGCGCCGCCCATCGGCCCAGCCCAGCCACGCCGCGGGTCGCGAGAAGGTCGCCCGCACGAGGCTCTCCTCGGACTCGATCGACATCGACTCGAAGGTGAGGCGCAGCACGCGGCCGTGCTTCTGGACGACCCGCGCCTCGGCCGGGACGTCGTCCTTGCCGATGACGATGGTGACGTCGACGAGGTCGTCCTTGGCGACCGCGAGCTCCATCGGCGCGAGCAGCGAGAGCCCGCTGGTCGACAGGTTGATGGTCTCGCACGCGACGACCTTCTGATCGGCCGTGCGCAAGGTCGCTGGCAGGCGCGCGTCGACCCGCGGGAAGACCCGGCGTTGCCGTCGTTCCCAGGCCACCGCGAGGGTCGCGCACAGAAACAACAAGCCGTAGCCGCTCCACGCGAGGTTGATGAAGATGGCGCTCGTCTGGGCATCGGGGCGTGTGAGCTTGTAGATGCCCATGCCCGTCCCGAAGAGGTTCAGCGCCACCAGGACGAGGTATGGAAAGGCGATCTTGTGGTCGAAGTAGTCGTGATCGACCACGCCGCCCTTGGCCGTCACGTTGAACTTGCCGAGCTTGGGCGAGATGAGCGCGAGGGTCGTCGGGTAGATGATGTAGGTCGCCAGCGTCGCCTCGTAGACCTCGGCCCAGAACGAGTGGCGGTGCGCCCCCTGGATGCGCGAGTTGGTGAGGTAGGCGTGCGCCATGTGCGGCAGCGCGAAGGCGAGGATGGTCTCGGCCGAGGCGTTGAAGATGTGGGCGTCGAAGACGAGGAAGGCCAGCGGCGCGGTGAGGAAGATGAGGCGCGGGATGCCGTAGAAGAAGTGCAGCATCGCGGAGGCGTAGCAGAGGCGCTGCACGAGCCCGAGGCCGCGCCCGAGGAGCGGGTTGTCGACGCGGAAGATCTGCGCCATGCCGCGGGCCCAGCGGATGCGCTGACCGACGTGGCCCGAGAGGCTCTCGGTGGCGAGACCGGCGGCTTGCGGGATGTCGATGTAGGCCGAGCTGTAGCCGCGGCGATGCAGCTTGAGCATCGTGTGCGCGTCCTCGGTCACGGTCTCGGGTGCGATGCCGCCGACCTCTTCGAGCGGGGCGCGCCGGATGACCGCGCACGAACCGCAGAAGAAGGTCGCATTCCAGAGGTCGTTGCCCTTTTGGATCGGGCCGTAGAAGAGCTCGCCCTCGTTCGGAATCCGCTTGAAGTTCGCAAGATTTCGCTCGAACGGGTCGGGCGTGTAGAAGTGATGGGGTGTCTGGACGAGGGCGATCTTCGGGTCGCGCAGGAACCACCCGACGGTGAGCTGGAGGAAGCTGCGGGTCGGGATGTGGTCGCAGTCGAAGATCGCGACCAGGTCGCCGCGGGTCTTCTTGAGCGCGTGGTTGATGTTGCCGGCCTTCGCGTGCTTGTTGTCGGGACGGACGATGTAGTTGACGCCGGCCCGCTGGCAGAAGAGGCGGAACTCCTCACGGCGACCGTCGTCGAGCAGGTGGACGAAGAGCTTGTCGGCCGGCCAGTCGAGCGCCTTGGCCGCCAGGATGGTGGTGCGCACGACCGAGAGCGGCTCGTTGTAGGTCGGGATGTAGATGTCGACGGTCGGCCAGGTGCGCGAGTCGGCGGGCAGCGCGACGGGCTTTCGCTCGAGCGGCCAGGCGGTCTGGACGTAGCCCAGCACCAGGACCAGCACGGCGTAGCTTTCGGCGAAGAACAGGACCAGGCCGAGCGCCATGTCGAGCCCGTCCTCGTTGCCGACGGTCGTGCTCATGCGCCAGTGCAGGTAGCGCAGCGACGTCGTCACCGAGACGATGATGAGGGTCAGCGTGACCCAGCGTCCGGGGATGAGGCTCAGCGCCCAGCAGAGCCCGAACGTGAAGGTCGCAAAGAGGGTCTGACTCCAGGTGTCGAGCGGCGCGATGATGATCCCCGAGAGCAGGATCGCAGCCATCAACCACGCCAGGAGCCGAATCGGCCACCACACCCCGCGCCGCGCCGAGGCGGGCAGCCCCGCGGTCGGGTCGCGGTCACTCGCGGCCAGGAGGGCCTTGGCCGCGCTCATCGCGTGAGCTCCAGCACGCGGGCGGCGAGCATGCGCATGGCCGCCGAGAACTGGGAGTGCGGCGCGTGCTGGACGCAAGTCGTGCGCAGCGCGGAGGCCTCGCGCACGTGCTCGTCATCGACCAGCGCGATGTCGAGATAGTCGGCGCCCGCGGCCTGGGACATCGCCGAGCGCACATCGCGCGACAGCGCACGGCGGCCATCCACGCGGTTCAGGACGTAGATGACGCCCTTGAAGCCGGGGCGCTTGGCGGCCTCGGCGACGAGAGCATCGACCTCGGGCAGGGTCGCGTACGAGAGCGCGCACGCCTCGAGCACCACGATAATCACGGTCGCCAGCCCGAGCGCCTGCGACTGCCACACCCCGCGCGCCGCGGTCGTGTCGAGGACCGCGTGGTCGAAGCCCTGCGGTGCGAGCTCTTTCAGGCGCTTCTCGAGCCAGGTCGCGTCGAGTCGCGCCTGCGTCTCGACCGCGGCCAGCGAGGCGAGCGGCGGGTGCCCAAAGGGGATGAAGGGCACGTCCGCCTTGATGGACCGGAGCGTCGCGGCCAGCGCCTGGTGCTGGAGCTCGGGGGTCGAGAGGCCGGCCGGCTCACCGACCGTCATTCCGAAGAGCAGCCCAAGGGCGTTCTGGGGATCGCAGTCGACCAGCAGCACGCGCGAGCGCTCGGCGAGCAGGCGTCCGAGGTTGGCGGTGATCGTGGTTCGGCCGGTCCCGCCCTTGGGCGAGAGGATGGCAATCTGGTGCATCGCGGGAGGTCCGGGTGTCTACGAGGCAGCGGCCGAGCGCGACGCGCGCGGCCCTCGGGAGGCGGCGCTCAGGTGTTGCGAACCGGGCTCTGCGCAGCATGCGCCGCGAGGAACCAGTCCGAGCTGGGCTCGGACGAGGGACGGGCCTGAGGCAGCGGGGTGACCGAGGCGGCCACGACGGGACGCGCGAGGGCTTCGCGCTTCCATCGCTGCGCGACGAGGACCTGGTCGGTGAGCGCCAGCATCGGCCAGCGCTGCGCCCCGTGGGCGTCGTGGACGGGGCGCGCGAGCTCTCGATAATCATCGAAGGCCACGCCAGCCTTGCGAAGCTCGATGGTGGAAGCATTGGGCATGTTGGGTTCCAGGCGAGTGGGTGTTCTCGGCCCGCTTGGCCGGGAGGCCGCGGCGAGACCGCGCGGAGTGGCGCTCTGCTAACAGGTTCGCCACAAATCGTGCGGACGTTTAATTGGCGGTGCCTTTGGGAGGAGGGCCGGAATCGGCGGGCACCAGGGATAGGATTCGAGGCCAATCTATCGACGCGCTGCGTCAACGAGCAACGACTGGCCCTCCGGGGTTTCGCGAACACCGTTCGCACATCGACTTGACCGCTGGTTTTCCTCGCGCTGCGGGGCTGAGCGGTATCTGACTGTTGCGGTCCGACGGGCTCGCGCGTGCCTCTTCCGCGATCCCGACCGGCATGGCAGGCTCCGTCGGCAAGGGGGACCCATGAGCACGATACGGTCGCAGCGTCGTGGACCAATGCGTGAGCGTTCGCGCCGCGCCGCCAACGTGAGCGGGCTCGCGATCGCCTTCGCCGCGCTCTTCTGGGGAGGCCTCGCGCACGCACAGTCGGCCGTCGGCGTCGACTTCGGGCTCTACTTCGACAACGGCACGCGCACCGACGACGAGCGCATCGGCCCCAGCCACGAGGTCGAACGCGACGAGGTCACCAACGCGCGCATCGCGTCGGTCTCGGCCCACTACCTCCACGCGCTCTCCGACGAGCCGCTGCATGGCTTTCGATTGGGCGGCGAGCTCGTCTATCGCGGCGAGCGCGCCTATCGCGACAACGACGATCGGCGCAGCGCCATGGGCACGGTCCTCGAGCTCGGCTTCCGCGGCGACTGGACGGCCGTGGTCGCCCCCTCGCTCGGCCTGACCCTCGGCATGCGCGTCTCCCTGGCCGTCCTCTTCGTCGGCGGCGAGCTCGAGGACGAGATCACGCGCCTCTCCGACGAAGGCGTCTCGGTCGGCACCGGCCCGCGCCTCGGCGTCGTGCTCATCCCTTCCTTCGGCCTGCGCTACGCCCTCCTCGAGCGGCTCCACCTCCGCTTCGACCTCGGCGTCGGGTGGTCCTATCTCGACGGACTCGACCTCGACGAGCGCGTCCAGGGCGTCGACTACGCCCGCACGCTGAGCGTCTCCGGCACGCGCATCGAGGTCGGCCTCGGCGCCGAAATCACCTTCTAACACAATCACTTACGTCGTCCCCCAAGCGCATCGGGCCGCCCACTGGCGTCGCCTGCGCGCTCTCTGCTACCTTGCCTCGGGGCTGAAGGGGGGACAGCGATGCGCAAAACTCGGGGGGGACCGCCGTATCGATTGCGGCTGTGGTGCGACAGCGTGCGCACGTGGCTTCGACTCACACCTCTGGCGCTCGCGCTCGTCGGCTCGGGTGCCTGCTCCGAAGGGCAGGCGACCTACGACGCACGCGACCCGGCGGCCGGTCCCGGCGTCCTGGCCGGACAAGAGACACCGCTCCATGACCTCGGCGCACGCCCCTTCGCGGGCGGTGACGACCATCTGCCGGCGCCGCTGCCCGTGACCCCACCGCTCGGCCCCGAGCCTCCGAGCTGCGACGCCGCCTGCCGCGCCCACTGCGACGCGGCGGCGCTCGTGAACCCGGTCAACCGCGGCCTGTGCACGAGCCTCTGGGGTGTCGGCCTCGACACGCGCCCCATCGATCCCACCGAGGCCTGCCGCCGCCTCTTCGCCGACGTGCTCGGTCGCTTCCCGACCCGCACCGAGCTCTCCACGCGCTGCCTCGGCCGCTCTTGGACCGACACCGTCAGCGACCTCCTGGCCAGCGACGAGTTCGTCCGCGTCAACCAGCGCCGCTGGGCCGACCGCCTCCTCTACAACAACGAGGCCCTCTCGCCGGTGCGCATCTACGACGCCGACCGCCTCGTCGGAAAGCTCTACCGCGGCCTGGTCCCCTACGATCAGTTCGCCATGGTCATCTCGGCGCATCCCGTCCTCACGCGCCGCTACGCGACCGCCAGCGACCGCGCCGAGGCCTTCTTCCGCCTCTTCGTGGGCCGCCCCCCGTACGAACGCGAGCGCGCCGACCTGGCCCGCCTCTACGTCCTCTGGGACAACGACTACTACGAACACCCGAGCTTCGGCCGCGTCCCCGACGCCTTCATCCGCTACCGCTGCGTCGACGACGACGGTCGCCGCGACCCCAGCCAGGCCGGCCAGTGCGCCTCGGTCCTCTGGGGCTATCGCGAGCTGGTCTTCGAGCGCGACGTGCGCGCCCGCACCAGCGACGGCCTCCTCTGGAGTGGTCTCCTCACCGCCGAGGAGTGGTCGCGCCTCGAAGAGCCAGGCCGCATCGTGGCCGGTGAGGCCGCCTTCTGGGAGCGCGCCGTCGACGACGTCCTCGACCAGTACCTTGGTTATCGCTTGAGTACCACCGTGCCCCAGGTGCGCGAGAACCTGGTCGATTACCTCCTCGCCAACGACGCCGATCTCCGCGCGGTGCACTTCGCGGTGCTCACCTCGGCGGTCTATCTCCAGTCGACGCGCTGGCCCGCGAGCGCCACCGCCGAGAGCGCCGAGCTCGCCGCTGGCACCTTCCGCTACACGTGGGGCCCGCTCAAGCAAGCCGAGGTCGAGGCCTGGATCGACACCGTCGAGGCCGCGACCACCTCCGACTTCGGCTCCTGCGATCCGCGCCTGCCCGACCCGTGGCGCCTCCTCGACCGCGGCACCATCGGCGGCTACGCCCTGGTCGAGGCCTCGGGCTGGACCTTCGAGCCCGACGGCGCCGAGCTCGACGAGCGCTACATGGAGCTCGCCAGGAGCCTCGGCGGCTGCCCCGAGAACCTGGCCGGCGGCCGCTTCAAGACGGTCTCCATCCTCACGACCGCCACCCAGGAGGGCTTCATCACGCGCCTCTGCAACCCGGCCCTCCTCGACGATCGCGACGCCGCTCCCATCGGCGCCCTCCTGCCCGACGCGATGCCCGCACAGAGGCAGCTCACGGCCGACGTCGCGAGCGCCATCCT
>JAEUKJ010000317.1 GCA_016792665.1 Deltaproteobacteria bacterium
CTCGATGGAGCGCCACCTCCTCGCCCTGCGCCTCGACCTCGAGCCCGCCCCGTTCCGGCTCGCAATCACCACCTGGCTCGCCGCGACCGAGACCGAAGTCACCGACCCCCTTGGCGAAATCGGCCTCGGCTCAGGCACCTCGACGGTCGCGTCCTTCGTGCCCGGCGCCGTCGCGACCCTCGCCCTCCCCCTCGCTCCCGCCGACGCCTGGCGCCTCACCCCGACCCTGCACATCGCCTGGCGGCACGAGGCGACCTCGGGCAGCGCCCTGGCCTCCGCGTCGCGCCACCTCCTCTCGGGCGCCGTCGAGTTCCTCTCGAGGCATCGCCTCAGCGAGGACACCGGCCTCGAGCTCGGCGCTGGCCTGCGCCTCGAGGCCGCGCTCGGCGGCGCTCTCGACAACGCTCCGAGCGACACCGACGCCGCGGCCACGTCGCTCGGCGCCTTCCTCGAGGCCGCCTGGCGCGCGTCTCCGAGCCTGCGCGTCACGCTCGGCGCGCGCCTCGCCCCGCGCCTGCCGAGCCTCTTCGAGCGCTTCGGCGACACCGGCCTCGTGCTCGGCAACCCGACGCTCCGCCCCGAGTCCGCCATGACGGTCGAGACTGGCCTGCGTTGGGACGCGCCCCTCGACAGCCACCGCCTCTCGGTGGCGGCCCTGGCGTATGCGACCTTCGCCGATGACCTGATTCAATTCGTTCAAAACAGTCAGGGTGTGAGCCGCCCCGAGAACCTCGCCTCGGCCCGCATCCTCGGGCTCGAGCTCGAGGTCCAGGCCGAGCTCTTCGAGCACCTCCGCCTCCGATCGTCGCTGACGATCCTCGACGCCATCGACACGTCCGACATCGCCGCACGAAGCGGCAATCACCTCCCCCTCCGACCGACCTTCGCCTCGTCGCACCGCCTCGATCTCATGCTCGCCGACACCGCGCTCGGCGAGGTGCGCGGTCAGATCGGGGCCTACGTGAGCCTCGACTGGATCGGCCAGAACCATCTCGACTTCGCCAACCTCGTCGCCGTCCCCGCCCGCCTCCTCCTGGGTGGCGGTCTCTATGTGCGCTCCGACCTCGCCGAGGTCATGCTCTCGCTCTCGAACCTCACCGACGATCGCATCCAGGACCTCGCGGGCTATCCCCTCCCCGGCTTCACCGCGATGTGCTCGCTACGCCTCCGGAGCACGCCATGAACCCACGCCTCGCCCTCGGCCTGCTCTGCACCCTCGCGGCCTGCGACGACACCCCGCCGATCGACCTCCCGCCCCGGGAAGACTGTGCCCTCGCGGTCATCGCGAGCGACTACACCTCGACCTCGGTCTCACTCCTGACCGCCGACGGCTCGCTCTGTGCGCCAGACATCCTCACCTCGGGGAGTCGACCTCCCGGCCTCCTGACCGCGCTGTCCGGCGACATCGACCTCCCGGCCGAGGCCTCGCCCGGGACCATCTTCCTCCTCGATCGCTATCCCAACGCCGTGCTAACGGCCCTCGACCCGGACCCGTCCACGCCCGCAGACGACGGCGTCCTCTGGCAGGCGAACGTGTCCGCCGGGTTTGCCGGCAACCCCCAGGACCTGGCCCGCCTCCCAGAAGGTCTCCTCGTCGCGCGGATGGAGCGTGACCCCACCGACACGATCGGCTCGGACCTCCTCTACCTGCCGCTCCCCGACCCGGCGCGCGCCCCGACGGCCGCCGTCGCGGTCTCGCTCCAGGACTTCGTGGACCCACCGATCGAGGTCAAGGCCCCCAACGGCACGACCAAGCGCATCCCCTTCGACGCGATGCCGACCCGCTTCGCGCGCGCCGCCGGCACCCTGTGGGTCGGCCTCACGCACCTCCTCCGGGACTTCTCGGTCGCCGGCTCGGGACGCGTGCTCGGCCTCGCCATGGCGACGTCTGGTTCCGAGGCCCCGGTCGCGGTCGCCTATCGCCTGGAGATCCCCGCCCTCGGCAACTGCGGCAAGGTCGCCGCCGCGAGCCCCGACGGTGGCCTCTGGGTGGCCTGCGCGGGCCTCTTCCGCGAAGCCGACCCGTCGCGGCGCCTCGGTCGCTCGGGGCTCGCCTACCTCGCCCCGGAGGTCCTCGCCCGAGAGCTCGCCGCGACCTCGCCTGTCACCCTCGCCCCGACCTGGACCGCGACCGCGACGACGCTCACCGAGGCCCTGGGCCCGGCTCCCCTCGGCCTCTCTCTCGCGGCCATCGACGAGCGTCGCGTGCTCGTCGTGGCGATCGGCGACGGCGCGGCCAAGCGCCCCGATCGCCTCCTCTGGATCGATCGCGGCACCTCGCCCGCGACCGTCGTCGCCGTCGCGGAAGCCGACGCCTTCACGCTCGGCGACATCCTGCTCCGCCCGACCGAAGGCCTCGTCCTCGTGCCAGACGCCAACCTCGAGCGGCCACGCCTGCGCCGCTTCACGTGGCCAACGGACGTGGGCGCAACCACCGAGCTCGCGCCGGTCGTCGTGAGCCCGACCGGCCTCCCGCCCCGCCACGTCGCCCCTTTCCGCTGAACGTCGCCAACGTCGCCAAACGTCGCTCGACGCGCCTGAACGTCACCCGACGTGCCTGAACGTTTTGGACGTTTTTATCCCTTGCCCTGGCGGGCACGCGTGCGTCCCCTGGTCCGGAGGAGAACACCATGGACCTCATCGACACGCCGACCCATCACGATCCGATCCGCGCCGACGACGAGCACGGCCACTTCACGGGTGCCGCGAGCGGGCGAGAGATGCCCGACATCGCCGAGCGCGGCAGCACGCGACAGCGCGGGCGACTCGACCGCGTCGGCATGTCGGAGATCGAGCTGCCCGTTCTGCTCCTCGGACCCGAGGGGCGCATCCGCATGGTGCCCGCGAAGGCAGATGCCTATGTGTCCCTCGATGCCCCCGACGCGAAGGGCATCCACATGTCGCGCCTCTTCCTCGGGCTCCAGGACACCCTCGAGCGCGAGGTCCTCTCCCTCGACACCGTCAAGCGCGCCCTCGAGGGCTTTCTCGGCTCGCACCGCGGCCTCTCCGAGCAGGCCGAGCTGCGCCTGCGCTTCGACTGGATGCGTAAGCGCCAGGCCCTGGTGTCCGACCACGCCGGCTGGCGCACCTACCCGGTCGAGGTCTTCGGCGTCCTGCGCGGCGGCGTCTGCACCCTCGGCATGAGCGCGCGCATCACCTACTCGTCGACCTGCCCCTGCTCGGCGGCGCTCGCGCGCCAGTTGATCCAGGAGGCCTTCGACCGGGACTTCGCGGGCCGCGCCGCGGTCGACTTCGACACCCTGCGATCCTGGCTCGGCACGCCCGAGGCGATCCGCGCGACGCCGCACAGCCAGCGCTCACACGCGGACGTCACGGTGCACGTCGCGTCGAGTGCGTCGGCGCCGACCCTCGATGAGCTCATCGACTCGGTCGAGGCCGCGCTGCAGACGGTCGTCCAGGCCGCCGTCAAGCGCGAGGACGAGCAGGCCTTCGCCCTACTGAACGGCGAGAACCTGATGTTCTGCGAGGACGCCGCGCGCTCGGTGAAGGCCGCCCTGGAAGCCGACCCCCGCATCGTGGACTACCGCGTGCGCGCAACCCACCACGAGAGCCTCCACCCCCACGACGCAGTCGCCATCGTCACCAAGAACGTGCCCGGTGGGCTCGCCGCGTAGGCCCTGGACGCCGAGACCGTGCCGACCCTTGCCGGGGCGGCGCGGGCAGCCTACAAGGGCCGCATGAGCACCGAGCCGCCCAAGACCGTCTTCTGCTCCCGCCACAAGGCGGAGCTCCCCGCCATCACCTCGCGCCTCACCTTCACGGGTGAGTTCGGCGATCGCGTGAGAGCCAACGTCTCCCAGCGCGCCTGGACCGAGTGGCTCGACATGCAGATCAAGGTCATCAACGAGTACCGCCTCCACCTCGGCGAGCCCTCGCACCGCCAGTTCTTGCAGGACATGGCGGCCAAGTTCTTCGCCTTCGATGGCTCCGACGGCGCGCTCGGCGCCGGTCCCGAGGGCGGCCTCAGCTGAGGACCCGAGGTGGCGCCGCGCGAAGAGGTCCTTCTCGAGGACCCGCTCGCGAGGGCGACCTCGACCCTTTCACTCGGCCGCGGCCGTGACCCCGTGCACCCAGCTCCGGATCGCCTGCACCTCGGGGCGCCACGCCTCGTCGTCCAGACGCAGCTCCATGAACTGGTGGAAGAGGGCCGCGACCGTGTCCTCGGCCTCCTCGATGAGCATGAAGCGCTCGTAGAGCTGGTCGTCGTCCTCGCGCGTGAGCAGCGCCGGGATCTTCACGCCCGACACCTGCAGCGTGTCGCCCTTGACGGCCACGGTCCACTGCTTCTGCCCGCTGACGAGGCGCAGGCGCGCGTCCGACACGAGCTTGCCGGTCAGCAGCGAAGCGTGGGCCTCACTCGTCTCGGTCGGGCTCTCGGCCTTGATGACGTTCGATTCCTTGATGTCGCCGCCGGCCTCGAGGGTGAGCCGCGCGTCGAACCAGACCTCGAGCGGCCCGTCGGTCATCTCGAAGATGCCGCTCTGGCGCGAGCTCCGAAACCACAGCCAGGTCAGGAACTCGCGGCCGAGGTAGCGGGTCGAGTTGATGCGATTGATGATGTCCATGGTGCGCTCCTCAGGCCGACCGACGACGACGACGTGACTCACCCGGCGGCGCGCTCATCGCGGCCGGCTCGAGGTCGAGCACCTTCTCGAGCAGCTCCTCGGTGAAGCCGAGCTGCTCCATCTGCGCATACGGGTTCTTCTCGCTCGGGACGAGCCCGAAGGTCTCCTGGAAGAAGTCGATGAACTGCTCATTGACCTTCTTGTTGGTCGACCACAGCCACACGACCCCGCGCTCCATGTTCCAGACCATGTCGAAGGTCTTGATGTTGGGGAGCGCCTTCTTCTTGAGCTGCTTCTCGAGCCGGTCCTTGATCTCTTCGACCTCCGACTTCGAGAGCTTCTCCTTGCCCGACTTCTTGGTCGCGTCCGCGACGGCCTTGCGCACGTGCAGCTTCACCGCGGCCGCCGGCAGGCGGATCGTGTCGTGCCGGAGCGCCACCATGAGGTAGCTCCCCCAGAGCACATCGTTCAGCTCGAAGTCGACGTTGAACGGGTCGTGGATCGTGACCCACCCCATCGACTCGTCGTGCTCGAGCTCGAGGTCGATCTCGGTGAACGCGTTCTTGCGCAGGGCATCGAGGTACGACGTCTTGAAATCTTTGGGGATCTCGCCCTGCACATAGTAGCAGGTCATCGTGATCGTCCCAGCCAACGCCCCCATCTTGCCTCCCTCGCGTGCATCGGCGAGCCACACCTGAGCTCACCGCCCCTCCTGGGGCAGGGCCCGGCGGGCCGCCCAGGACACGCCCCCGCTAGTAGCCCGCCACTGCGGACTGCACAAAAAAAAGAGGCGCGGTCACCCAATGAGCGACCGAGCCTCACCGCCGAAGGCCTGGCGGAGCCAGGCTGCCCTTCGGCCTCGCTGAGCAGAATCACTCGCCGATGATGAACTCGACCCGGCGGTTCGCCTCGCGCGCTTCCTTGGTCGTGCCGACCACGGCCGGGCGGGTCTCGCCGAAGCCCTGCGCCGTCAAGCGCTCGGCCGCGATGCCGTTGGTCGTGAGCCACGCCATGACCGACTTGGCGCGGTCATCGGACAGCTTGAGGTTGCGCTTGTCGTTGCCGACGTCGTCGGTGTGACCCTCGATGGCGACCTTCTTGATGTCGGGGTTCGCCTTCAGGATGCCGGCCACGGCCTCGAGGATCTTGAAGCTCTCGGGCTTGATGGTCGCCTTGCCGGTATCGAAGTAGATCTTGTCGGCGATGACGATCTTGCCCTTCTCGACCTTGGCCAGGGTCTCGTCCGGGCAGCCGTCCTCGTCGTCCTTGCCGTTGTAGACCTCGGCCTCGAGCGGGCACTTGTCGCTGGTGTCCGGGATGCGGTCCTGGTCGTTGTCGAGGTCGGGGCAGCCGTCCTCGTCCTCGAAGCCGTCCTTGTCCTCGGCCTCGTTCGGGCACTTGTCGTCGGCGTCGAGCTTGCCATCGCCGTCGTTGTCGAGGTCGGGGCAGCCGTCCTCGTCCTGGAAGCCGTCCTTGTCCTCGGGGTCGTTGACGCAGCGGTCGGTCGTGTCCGGGATGCCGTCGCCGTCGTTGTCGAGGTCGGGGCAGCCGTCCTGATCCTGGAAGCCGTCCTTGTCCTCGGGCTCGGTCGGGCACTTGTCGAACTCGTCGAGGATGCCGTCCTCATCCGCGTCGAGGACCTTCTCGGGCTCGTAGGCGATGCCCGCGAAGATGCGGAACTTCGTGTTGCCGTAGCCCTTGGTGAAGCCCGAGCCGCCGCCGACCGTGAAGGCCAGGCCGCTGTCGGGGAGGTGCAGGCGACCCGCGAGGAGGCCCTCGAGGTGCGTGTTGTTGGCGGTCGACCAGTCGGCCGAAGCGCCGTAGACCTCGCCGATGACGTCGAGCTCTTTCGGGATGACCGAGTAGCGGCCGCCCAAGCGCCAGAAGAACTCGCTGCCGACCTCGGCGAACGAGTACAGGTCGGCCTTCTCGGTGCGGATGCGGTAGCCGAGGTTGGCCGACACCAGGAGGTCGCCGATCTTGTAGTCGGCGATGACCGTCGGGGCGATCTGGAAGCCGTCGCTGACGAAGCTGTCCGCGTCACCGGTCGGCAGCGTCACGTCGACCGAAGCGCCGAGGCCGAAGCCGCCCGCGTCTTTCTCACGCTGGAGGATCGCGACCTTCGGCGAGAGGCGGATGTCGCCCAGAGCGAAGGACGAGGGCGCCGGATTGAGCGGGATGAGGTCCGTGTCCTCGCCGCTGTTCAGCAGGAAGAGCGGCACCGAGAGCCCGATCGAGAGGCGATCGAAGAGCGCGATGCTGCCGTAGAGGTCGGCCGTGAGCTGGTCCTGGATGACCTCCTGACGGACCTCGCCGGTGCCGGTCGAGTCGACGAAGACCAGCGCGTTCTTGCCGAAGTGCAGGAGCAGTCCCGCGCCCCACTGGGTGTGCGGACCGACGTCCGAGGTCAGCGTCGAGAGCAGGTCGCCCACGTGCGCCGAGGGTCGGAAGACCTGCACATTGACGCGCGGGTTCTCGGCCCGGGCCACCCCGCTGACCATCATCGTCGCGGTCGCGACCGTCATGGCACGTCGTGCAAACACTTTCATCACCGCTTCCCTCCGAGGCGCCGGCGACCGCGCGGTCTGCCGGACTATCATCCTGAGGTCCGCGCCCGTCACCGGGGCGTGGGCCGCGCCACGTCGAAGTGCCTGAAATTACGCATCTTCGCCGCTGAGCCCGCGGAATGTAGCAGGGACGGGCGCTTCTCACAACCCATCCTTGAGGGTTCCAGGGCCTCGATTCGAACCTCGAAACCGGCCCGCGCGCTCGCCTCGGGCCTCCCCCTTCGCGCGGGTTCGCGGGCCCATGTGCCATG
This sequence comes from Deltaproteobacteria bacterium, assembly GCA_016792665.1. Lineage (GTDB taxonomy): Bacteria > Myxococcota_A > UBA9042 > PHBI01 > PHBI01 > WYBB01. The sequence continues at coordinate 7,405 of JAEUKJ010000317.1, forward strand.
GCCGCCGGCGGCATCCTTGCGTGGGGCGGCCGCCCCTGGGCGCGTCAGATCCCTGGGATGGTCACGCCTCGCGGCACGAAGAAGGCGCGCTGCCACGCGCGATGCACCCGGTCGGCGCGGCGCCGCCCGAGCCCGTGCAGCGTCCGCTCGATCTCGCCCGGGGGCTGGTCGAAGAGGCCGCGGTCGGCGAGCTTCTGGATCCGGCGCGTCAAGGTCTCGGCGCGGTGCTGCGGCGGCAGGACGTGCTGGACGACATCGACCAACAAGCGGTCGAGCCCCTCGCCGACCGCGCCTGCGCGCACGAGCACCGAGCCCGCCACCATGAGGACGATGAAGTGCGCGATGGCCGGGTCGATCCCCGCTGGCAGCGCGCTGACCACCAGGTCCTCCACGTCGAGGGCCGCGGCTCCGAGCACCGCGAGGGTCGGGACCAGCCCGGGCCCGAACGCGATGATGGGCCCGGCGCCACAGGCGGGAGCCACCACGCGCGCCAAGGCGGGCAGCGGCCGGAGGGCCGGCGACGCGAGGAAGTAGACCGGCTTGTCCGCCGGCGGCCGCCACGTGAGACCGACCGCCGGCAGCATCGCGATGGCCTCCACCAGCGGCCCGGCCTCGCGCCCCTCGCCCGCCTCGCGTCGCTT
>JAEUKJ010000336.1 GCA_016792665.1 Deltaproteobacteria bacterium
TCTTCGGCGTGTGCGAGCGCCTCGACCTGGACGGCATCGCGTGCGGCGAGCTGGCGCGCCTCGACCTCGGCTACGACCTCTGGTTCACCGGGCGCCACGACGCCTTCCTCGATGTCGCGCGCCGGGCGCACGCCGCCGCGAACGGGGCCCGCGAGATCGTCGTGCTCTCGGCCGAGGCCCTGCACCTCTTGAAGGACATCTACCCGCGCTTCGGGCTGTCCTTCGGTGCGGCCATCCTGCACGTCTCCGAGCTGCTCGCGCCGGTCCTGTCCGGGGCGGTCGTGCGCCGCCTCCCAGGCCGCATCGGCTACCACGAGAGCTGTCACCTCGGCCGAGGTCAGAAGCTGCGCGAGCTGCCGCGCCAGGTCTTGAAGCGCGTCATCGAGGGGCCGCTCCACGAGCTGCCGGCGCGCGCCGAGATCACCGGCTGCTGTGGTGGCTCGGGCTTGTCCTGCACGCGCCCCGAGACCTCGGACGCGATGGCCGATACCGTGCTCGGAGCCGCGGCCGAGCTCGGCTGGGACCGCCTCGTGACCTTCTCGCTCGAGTGCGCGTCGGCATTCCGTCGCGCCCGCGTGCGCCGCGTCGAGCGCGGGCTGGAGCCCGGGCCGCGCATCGACTTCGGCGTGGCGCTGGTCGCCGAGGCCGTCATCGGCGATGGAGCTGCTGCATGAGCACCGAACCCGCGCGCCGAACCCTGGTGGTCGTCAACGAGCACGCCGGTGGCGGTGCGATGGCCGACATCTTCCGGCGCACCGAGCACCACCTCATCGACCTGCTCGGGTCGATCGAGGTCGCCTTCACGGACGGCGAAGGCCACGCCATCGGCATCGTCCGCGAGGGGCTGCGCCAAGGCTTTGGTCGGGTCATCGTCGGCGGCGGCGACGGCACCTTGAACGAGTGCGTCAACGGCTTCTTCGACGAGGACGGCGCGCCCATCGCGCCCGACGCCGAGCTCGCGTTGCTCTCGGGCGGCACGGGCGGCGACTTCCGGAAGACGCTGGGCATCCGCTCGACCGAGGACGCGATGGCGGCGCTCGCAGGTGGGCGCGTCATCCCGGTCGACGTCGGCAAGGTCTCGTTCACTGGCAAGCAGGGGCCCACGCACCGACACTTTCTGAACATCGCGAGCTTCGGGCTCTCGGGGCTCGTCGACCAGAACATCGGCGCGTGGCGTCGCATGGGCGGCGCGGTCGCGTACTTCGGCGCCACGCTGAAGAGCATGTGGGGATGGAAGAACCCGAAGGTGCAGCTCACCCTCGATGGCGAGACCATGGCCCCGCGCCCCATCATCACGGTCGCGGTCGGCAATGGCCGCTACTTCGGCGGTGGCATGAAGATCTGCCCCGACGCGCGCCTCGACTCGGGGGTCTTCGAGATCACCGTGCTCGGCGACCTCTCGCGCCTGGAGCTCATCATGCTCTCGCGCAGCATCTACGACGGCGCCCACGTCTACAACCCGAAGGTCACGGTGCGTCGCGCCAAGGTCGTGGTCGCCACGCCCGAGCCGGGGCGCGACGTGCACCTCGACATCGACGGCGAGCCGCTCGGCACGCTGCCCGCGCGCTTCGAGCTCCTGCCGCGCGCGCTGAGGCTCGTGGTGTCGCCGCTCGCGAGCGCGTCGGGCAGGCTCTCCCCGTGAGCGCCGAGACGCCGACCGCGGCCAAGAAGGCCAAGAAGGTGAAGCCGCCGAAGCCGCCTGGGATGTCGGGGCGCGAGCGCTTGCGCCGCATGGGGCTGGCCACGCTGGCTGGCGTCCTGGTGTTCCTCTCGTTCCCGCTGACGACCGAGGCCTCGTCCAACATCTGGCCGCTCGCGTGGGTGGCACTGGTCCCGTTCCTGGAGTCGCTACGCGGCCTCCGCGGCAAGCAGGCCTTCTGGATCGGCGCGTGGTGCGGGCTCGTCACGAACTTCGGCGGCTTCTGGTGGATCAGCGAGGTCTTGCGCGAGTTCGGCCACCTGCCGCCCTACGTGTACTGGCCGCTGACGCTGCTCAACTCGTTCTACCAGGGCCTCATGTTCGCGCTGGTCGGGCTCTTCATCGCGCGCACCAACCTCGCGCGGCAGCAGGAAGACCCGACGCGCGGCCCCTTCTCGATCCCCATCTGGCAGATCGCGGCCCTCTACACGGTGACCGAGTTCCTCTACCCGATGATCTTCCCGTGGTACCTCGCCAACGGGCAATATCGCTTCCTGCCCGCCATCCAGATCGCCGAGCTCGGCGGCGTCATGAGCATCACCTTCGTGATGGTCGCCTTCAACGCCGCGCTGCACCGCTTCCTCGCGCGCCGGCTGCACGGTGACCCGCTGCCGCGCCGCGCGATGATCATCGCGTTGCTCGGCACCGCCGCGGTGCTGGTCTACGGACAGATCCGCATCGCCATGGTCGATGCGCAGATCGCGGACGCCCCGAAGGTGAAGCTCGGCCTGGTCGAGGCGGACATCGGCATCTTCGAGAAGCAGGCCAAGCACCTCGAGCCCAGCCGCCAGCGCTACACGCGGCACCGCAACCTGCTGAAGCACCAGTGGATGTCGGCCGAGCTCGAGCGCCAGGGTGTCGACCTCGTGGTGTGGCCCGAGTCCAGCTACTTCCCGGTCGGCGAGCCGTTCATGAAGCGGAAGGACGACATGGCCCTGGCCCTCGGCGCCGACGGCACGCTGTCCGTGTGGCGCTTCCAGGCCAAGAACGCTGGCGTGATGCCAACGCCCGCCGACTTCGGGGTGGCCCCGTCGCCGCACGCGCCCATCGTGCGTGCGCTCGCGGTCGACGCGCTTCACGAGGGGACCTGGGCGGCGCTCACCGCGTCCGAGGTCACGGGCGAGGTCGCCGGTCAGGCGCGCACCTCGAAGGTGCCGGCCGGGGCGCGGGCGCTGTCGCTGGTGCATGCGATGGGCTCCGGGCCGACCGACGACCAGGCGCGGGCGATGGCCTGGGTGGTCGGCGAGCGCGGCTTGATCGCGCGGGGGCGCCTCGGCGAGGACCTCGAGACCAAGGCGTTTTCGTCGGAGCTCACGCTCACCGCCGTCGATATGCGCGCGCCGCGCGACGGCATCATCGTCGGCGAGGCGGGCACCATCGTCGAGATCGACGGCGACCGGCCGCGCCCCATCGCGCCCGATCCGGTCTTTGCCGGGCGAACCTTCCGCGCGGTCGCGTGGGGCCCGGGCGGAGAGATCGCGACGCTCGCGCTGGCGGTCGGCGACGGCGGGCTCGGCGCGGTGCGCGTCGACGGCGCGTGGCAGGCGACCGAGCTCCACACCAGCGCGAACCTCACGGCCGTCGCTTTCGATCGCGCGGGCCAGCCCTGGATCGCCGGTCAAGGCGGCTTCGTCGCGACGCGCGTCGACCAGACCTGGCGTCCGCGACCACTGCCTTCCGCGGCCGACGTCAGCGCGCTCGCGGTCGACCCGTTGGGACAGGCGCTCGCCGCGACACGCGAGGGGGCGCTCTACGTGTGGCCCGAGGGCGCGACGGGTTGGCGCGAGGTCGCTCGTCCGCAGTCCGCCGCCAGTCCGTCGGGCCCCGGTTCGAGCGGCTCGATCGTCTCGCTGGCCTCGCTCGGCTGGATCCAGACCATGCCCCTGCCGCGGGACGTGCGCTGGGTCCGCCAGGGGGTCTTGCCGCTCCCGACCCATGATGCCTTCGAGGCCGACTCCGCGCGGGAGATCCACGGGATCCCCGAGGCCGAGCGCGCATCGATCCAGCGCGGCTTCAAGACGTCGCTGCTCTTCGGTGGCCTCACCTGGGCCGAGGACCCCGGCAAGGACCGGCCCTTCCTGTATAATACGGCCGTATTACTGAACGAGCAGGGACGCGTCGAAGGCCTCTACGACAAGGTCTATCTGCTGGCCTTTGGCGAGTACATGCCCTTTGGCGAGACCTTCCCCAAGCTCTACGACATGTTCCCGCAGGCGGGTCGCTTCACGCCCGGCAAGGAGGTCAAGGTCTTCGACTGGCGCGGCTACAAGCTCGGCATCATGGTCTGCTACGAGGACCTCATGGCGGACTTCACCGCCAAGCTCGCCGACCTGCACCCCAACATCATCATCAACGTCACCAACGACGCGTGGTTCGGCAAGACCTCCGAGCCGTGGCTGCACCTCGCGCTCGCGGCGTTCCGGTCGGTCGAGAACCGGCTCGAGCTGGTGCGCTCGACCAACACCGGCATCTCGGCCTTCATCGATCCGACCGGGCGGCTTGTCTCGGCGACGCGCATCGAGGACGCCGAGACCCTGGTGGGCGAGGTCCCGATGATGCCCGGCCACACCCTCTATGCGGTGATCGGCAACCTGTTCTCGTGGCTCCTCCTGGGACTCCTCATCGTCGACCTGGTGCGTCGTCGCCTGCGTCTGCGCAAGCTCGCGAGCCCGGTGTCGAGCCCTGCCACCCCGACCTCAGCGAGCCCTGAATGAACCTCGTCCCGACTGCCATCGAAGACTTCGCGCGTGCCCACACCTCGGCCCTGCCCGAGGTCTACGAGCGCCTCCGCGTCGAGACCTTCGCGTCCGTGAAGAGCCCGCAGATGCAGGTCGGCAAGCTCGAGGGGCGCTTCCTCAAGCTCTTGACCCAGCTCTCGGGGGCGAAGCTCGCGGTCGAGGTCGGCACCTTCACCGGCTACTCGGGGCTCAGCATCGCCGAGGGCCTGCCCGACGACGGCCAGCTCCACACCTTCGACATCGATCCGGTCGCGACCACCATCGCGCGGAAGTACTGGGCGGAGGCCCCGTGGGGCCACAAGATCCACCTCCACCTCGGCGACGCCCGGCACGACCTGGCCGCGTTCGTGGCGACCTCCGGCCCTATCGACCTGTGCTTCATCGATGCCGACAAGGGCGGCTACAAGACCTATTGGGAGACTCTGGTCCCGGCGATGCGCCCGGGCGGGCTGCTCGTGGTCGACAACGTCCTCTGGTCGGGGCACGTGCTCGACCCGAAGGACGCGGACGACCACCACATCGTCGACTTCGACCGCCACGCGGCCAACGACCCCCGCGTCGAGATGGTGATGCTGACCATCCGCGACGGCATCATACTCGCCCGGAAGCTGTGACACGCGCGGCTTCGCGGGCACGCGCGGCTGCGCCGAGCGCCGGCGTCGTCGGTCCCTCGCTCGTTCCTCCGATGAGCGTCAAGAGCGGCCGAGAAGTGCCCGAGTCGGGGATGCTGGGGCGCACGAGTCCGTTGCTGGGTTCTTGTTGAGACCAGTTGCGGATTCGTGCGCGATGAACCGACCTCGGAGCACGGACCAGGAACGT
>JAEUKJ010000342.1 GCA_016792665.1 Deltaproteobacteria bacterium
ACGACTTCTATATGGCCCAATACGCGGAGGCGACCAACAACCTCCCCATCACGCCGCACGTCGCGCGCTATTTCCCCGTCTGGACGCGCGGAACCGACGGCACCTGGACGGCTGTCCCCCTCGGTCTCGACCTCTCGATCCAGCCGAACCCCGCCTACGGGTCGGGCTGGAATCAGTTCTGGGACATGTATAGCCGCATCCAGCAGCTCGGGTGGGTCGTCAGCGGTGACGCGAACACCCTCACGCTGGCTTGGCGCAAGTACTGGCAGGCTCCCTACTACCGTTGGGCGCCGGGCCGCCTGACCTGGAACGGGTCGGGCTTCGACTCGGAGGTCATGCCAGCCCTGGCCGGCTCGAACGGCAACGAAGCGCAAGTCCTTAGGGTCGGGGCCGAAGGCACCATCGTCGGGTACTACTACTGGTACCCGCAGAACTCCTGCGGCATGAGCAGCCACTACGCGGCCTGGATCTGGCGCCTCGGCGCCGCGCCGACCGAGATCAAGCTCCAGACCGGCTATCAGATCGTGGGCACGAACGTCGCGACCGACGGGCGGGTCTACGGCATGTTTGCTCCGATCCCCTACTTCTACAACTGCTCGACGGGTCAGCAGCAGGACCCCGCCGCGCGCTTCGGTGCCTTCGTCTTCGGCTGCGGCGGCTCGGCCCGCCCGAGTCTCGATCAAATCGACGTCGCCTACGATGCGGCCCAGGCGTCCGTCATCACCTTCGATGTCGCCGTCGCCGACCAGTGCCAGTCGCAGATCACCAACGAGGTCTCGATCTCGAACGACATCGAGGAAATCACCCTGGCCAATAACCAGGACAATGCCACGGCCGGCATCAACTCGGTCTCGCTCGAGACCTCGGTCAAGGCCAGCAAGGTCGCCGTCAGCGTGAACGACCCCATCGTCTACACCTACACGGTGAAGAACGCGGGCCCCGGCATCGCGCAGAACGTCGACGTGACCGGCCTCCTCCCGACCGAGGTCGACGTCCTCTCCGGCACCGTGCCCCGCACCTTCGCGGAGCTCGCCCCGGGCGAGACGCAGACCTGGCAGGTCTCGACCAAGGTCAACACCAACGCCCCGAACCTGCCGCTGACCGCCACGGTTGCCGCCACCACCGGCACCATCCAGTGCGACGTGCAGAAGACCAAGGCGTCGGTCCAGAGCCTCACCGGTTCGTGGCCCAACGTCGCCGTCACCAAGTCCGGCCCGGCCACTGCCACGGTCTCGACCGGGTCGACCCCGACGTCGCTCACCTGGAACCTGGTCGTCACCAGCGACGGCAATGACACCGCCCGCGGCGTGACGCTCACCGACGTGCTGCCGGCTGGCGTGACCTACGTCTCGTCGACCCCGGCCGCGACCCAGAACGGCTCCACGCTGACCTGGGACCTCGGCAATCTCGCGCCGGGTACCTCGATCCCGGTGTCCATCACCGTCACGCTCGGCGCCTGCGAGGCAGCCAACACGACGCTCACCAACAGCGCGACGGTCGCGACCACGTCGTCCGAGGCCAACCTCGGCGACAACTCGGCGACCTCGGAGACCTCGCTGCTCGCGCCGCTGGGCCGCCTGAAGGCCGACATCGCGATCGACCGCACGCGCGTCCGCAGCGGCGAGCGCATCTGGTACACGGTCCGCTACTGGAACTTCGGCGCCGCCGCGGTCACCAACACGGTCCTGAATGTGCCGCTCCCGCCGAATGCGACCTTCGTCGCGGGCTCGGCCACCGGCCTCGTTGCGCCGTCGGGCAACAGCCTGACCTTCAACCTCGGCACCCTCGGCCTCGGCGCCTCCGGCTCGGTCGGCTTCGCGGTCACCGCCAACGGCGGCTCGCTCGCGACGTCGAACCTCGCGACGCTGAACGGCACGGGCGCCTGCCCCGCCACCGCGACCTTCCCCGAGGCGCAGAGCGACACGAGCGCGCTCGTCATCTCGAAGGCCGCCAACGTCGCGACGGCGTGCGCCAGCGAGACCCCGCAGCTCACCTGGTCCATCACCGTCGTCAACCGCGGCGCGACCGCCCTCGCCAATGTCGTCATCACCGACGTGGTGCCCAACAGCACCTCGTACGTCGGCGGGACGATCACCGGCCTCGGCGCCAATGCCACCGGTTCGCCGACA
>JAEUKJ010000361.1 GCA_016792665.1 Deltaproteobacteria bacterium
ATCTTCTCCAGCTGGTCGCTGGACGCCTGCGCGCCGACCATGGTTTCGATGGCGAGCGGATTGCCCTGGCGCACCTTGGCCACGCGCGCGATGGCGCGCTCCATGAACTTGTCGTAAATGGATTCATGCACGATGGCGCGCGACGGACAGGTGCACACTTCGCCCTGATTGAGACAGAACATGGTGAAGCCTTCCAAGGCCTTGTCGAGGAAGTCGTCGTCTTCCGCCATGACGTCGGCGAAGAAAATATTCGGTGACTTGCCGCCGAGCTCGAGCGTGACCGGAATGATGTTCTCCGACGCGTACTGCATGATGAGGCGGCCGGTCGTCGTCTCGCCCGTGAAGGCGATCTTGGCGATGCGCGGCGAGGACGCCAGCGGCTTGCCGGCCTCGATGCCGAAGCCGTTGACGATGTTGACGACGCCGGGCGGGAGGAGATCGCCGATGAGCTCGAAGAGGACCAGCAGGGAGGTCGGGGTCTGCTCGGCCGGCTTGATGATGACGCAGTTGCCGGCGGCGAGCGCGGGGGCGAGCTTCCACGCGGCCATGAGGATGGGGAAGTTCCAGGGGATGATCTGGCCCACGACGCCGAGCGGCTCGTGGAAGTGGTAGGCGACGGTGTCGTCGTCGAGCTGCGAGAGCGAGCCTTCCTGGGCGCGGATACAGCCCGCGAAGTAGCGGAAGTGATCGACGGTGAGCGGCAGGTCGGCGGCCAGTGTCTCACGCACCGGCTTGCCGTTGTCCCAGGTCTCGACCACGGCCAGGAGCTCGAGGTTCTGCTCGATGCGGTCGGCGATCTTGTTGAGGATGATGGCGCGCTCGGTGACGCTGGTCTTGCTCCAGCGGGGGCGCGCGGCGTGCGCGGCGTCCAGCGCCTTTTCGATGTCGCGGTGGTCGCTGCGCGGGACCTCGCAGAAGGCCTTGCCGTTGACCGGCGAGATATTGTCGAAATAGGCGCCGCCCACCGGGGCGACCCACTCGCCGCCGATGAAGTTGGCGTAGCGGGACTTGAAGTGGATGAGCGATCCGGTCTGGTTCGGGGCGGTGTAGGTCATGCGTGTCTCCTGTCGCGGGGGATGGACCCGGTGCAGCAGCCGGGGCACGTCGCGTGCCGTGTGCCCGGCCCACGCCGGGCCGCGATGCGGCGTGGTGGCACGCTGGAGCGGTGCAGCGTTCCGCTACACTTCGCGGTCGCGCGGCTGTTGCGCGACGGGTCGTGCGTCATGCGACGCGATGCGTCATGGCTCCCGGGTTTTGTCGGTGCGCGAAACGTGTCATGGGGAAGGGCATGTTGACGCTTGCCCTGCCCGCCGTTTCCGAGGCGCCTCACGCGCAGGCTTTTCGCGCGTTCGACGCGATCCACGAGCGTTGGGCGCGGGCGCGTGCGTTGGGCGTGGTCGCGGATGGGCCCGCCCATGCCGAGGGGGTCGGCTCGAGCGACTTGGAGGATCGGCGCGCGCAGGTCGCGGCGGCCTTTGCGTGCGAGGGCCCGCTGGGCCCCCTGGGGCTTGTCGGTGACGCCATCGCGGCCGCCAGCGAGGCGGGGTACACGGCGTTGCTGGCCGATCCCGAGGGGATCATCGTCAGCGCCCGGGCGAGCGAGCGCTTCACGTCGACGGCGGCGCGGGTGCGCCTGGTCGAGGGCGCGAGCTGGAACGAGTCGCGACGCGGGACCAACGCGATCGGGACGGCGCTGTTCGAGGGGCGGGCGGTCGCGGTGGTGGGCGGCGCGCACTTCGAGCGGAAGAACCATGGGCTGGTGTGCTACGCGGCGCCGGTGCGGGATCCGCTGGGCGACATTGTGGCGGTCTTCGATGTGACCTCGGAGGTCGCGTTCGCGAGCCCGCTCATTGGCGTGCTGGTCGAGACGGTCGCGGGGGCCCTGGCGCAGGTGTTGCGCGAGGCGGCGTGGGCGCGGGCGCATCCGGGCGGGCTCGGGGCGATGCGGGCGCGGGTCGAGGCGGCCAAGGGGCCGATGTGGCTCGTCGAGCGCGGCTGGCCGGGGCGGGTGTTGGCGGCGAGCGGCGGGGTCGATCCGGCCATGACCGGCGGCCTCGATTGGGAGCGTGCGGCGGCGGCGGCGCGCGGTGACGGTCGGGTCGAGGTGGCGGGTGTGAGCTATCGGGCCGAGCCGATCTTCGATCATCGCGGGCGGCTCCTGGCGGTGCTGACCCAGGGCGAGGGGCGGCCCGTCACGCGCGGCCGCTTCGAGAGGCCGGCCCACGGGTGGCAGGCGCCTCAGGTGGACACGCGACCTGGGGTGCGGGCACGAGCCGAGGGGCCCGACCGCAAGCCGGGTGGGCCGGCATCTTCGGGTGGAGCGTTCGCGCGCATCAGCGGGAGTGACCCGGCGATCGTCGAGGCGCGATCGTTGGCCGAGCGATTTGCCAAGACGGCGTTGCCGGTGTTGCTGCTGGCGGAGACCGGGACCGGCAAGGAGCTCTTCGCGCGCGGGATCCACGCGGCCAGTCCGCGGGCCAAGGGGCCGTTCGTGGCTGTCAATTGCGGGGCGATATCGCCGACTCTTCTGGAGAGTGAGCTCTTCGGATACGGTCCGGGGGCGTTCACGGGGGCGAGCCCGCGCGGGCAGATCGGGCGAATCGGGGCGGCGCACGGGGGCACCCTGTTCCTGGACGAAGTCGCGGAGATGTCGTTGGCGGCGCAGGCGGCGCTGTTGCGGGTGCTGGAGGACGGGAGCTATGCGCGGGTCGGAGAGCCCGCGGGGCGGCAGGTCGATGTGCGGCTCGTGTGTGCGACGTGTCGCGATCTGAGCGCCATGGTCGACGAGGGCAAATTCCGCCGAGACTTGTATTATCGCATCCGCGGGGCGGTGCTGACCTTGCCGCCGTTGCGTGCACGCCGCGACATCGCCGAGCTGTGTCGGGCCCTGGCGGGCGATGCGAGCCTCAGCGAGGCCGCCCTGGTGGCGCTCGGGAGGCATACGTGGCCGGGCAACGTGCGCGAGCTGAAGATGACCTTGGAGGTCGCGCGTGTGATGGCCGATGGGGGTGTGATCGAAGTCGCGCATCTGCCGGCCGATATGTTCGGGCGACACGTTCCTGGCGAGAGTGTCGGACGCATGTCGGACACGAGCGCGGAGCGCGTACCCGCGCAAGGCATCGGGACGCGCGTCGACGCCGAGAGGTCGGCGTTGAGCGCCGCGCTCATGCGTGCCGGAGGCAACTTGTCGGGGGCGGCGCGCATGCTCGGAGTGGCGCGCACGACGCTGTATCGCATGTTGCGGCGGCACGGGCTCGGGTCGGAGTAGGTGCGCCTCGGCGCGTGACCTCGGGGCGCGGTTGCGCGTGGCCGCGGCGGCATGGTAGCGATCGTCGGGAGATGGCGTCACACATTTGTCCCGGTTGTGGTGAGACCGTGAAGGTCGAAGGTGGCATGGCTCGCGTGGCGTGCGCGAGTTGCCGGACCGTCGTCGACGCCGAGGGGGCGGAGCACGGCAAGGCAGAGCCCTTCGAGGCCGCGTCGACGCGCCTGGAGATCGGCACGCGGGTCGTGATTCCGCACCGAGTGACGCCGTCGCGGGACGAGCCCGTGCGGCAGGACCTCGCCGCGAAGATCGTCGGCGGGGTGCAGTGGCGGCATCCGCTGGGCGGCGTGTGGACGGAGTGGTCGCTGGCGCTCGAGCGGGAGCTGCCGGCGCTCTCGGGGGTGGCCGGCCCGCTGACGGTCGCCTGGCTGGCCGAGTACCAGGGCAATCTGGCGGTGCTCTTCGCGCGCTCGGCCGCGGCGATGCAGCGCTTCGGGTCGTCCAACGCGGCCACGCCGGGTCAACGCTATCAGACCACGTGGGGGCTCCTCGAGTGTGTCGACCGAGGGCTTGCGCGGGTGATTGCCATCGAGGGGCAGATTGCCGACGAGGTCGCGGCCGACGACGAGCGCGAGTTCGTCGACTTCAGCGGGCCGCCCGATCGCGTGGCGACCCTGTCGTTCGAAGGTGTGCCCGACGCGCGCGGTCGGCGGCGGCAGCGCTTTCACTACGGGCACGAGGTCACGCCGGCGTTGCTGGGGCTCGGAGTCAAGGCGGCGCC
>JAEUKJ010000380.1 GCA_016792665.1 Deltaproteobacteria bacterium
GGCGCCGCCTGGAGACGAGTCGCTCGACCGCCTTCTGCTCGTGGTCCATGCGCCAGGGGGGATCGATGAAGACGAGGTCGTAGGGCGTGCCTGCGCCGATCGAGTCGGGCAGGGGGCCGCTCACGACGGCGGTCTCGCCGCGAACTGCGAGTGCCTCGAGGTTGCGGCGCAGGGCGAAGAGCGCTGGCCGGTGCGACTCATAGAGGTCCACGCGCCGCGCGCCGCGCGAGAGGGCTTCGAGCCCGAGGGCGCCCGTGCCCGCGAAGAGGTCGGCCGCATAGGCACCGACAAGCCCGTCGCCGAGGATGTCGAAGAGGGCACCACGCACGAGTGCAGAGGTCGGTCGGGTCTTCGCGCCGCTCGGGGCCACCAACGTGCGCCCCCTGAAACGCCCAGCGACGATACGCATCAGACTTGATGCCCGAGGTTCACCGAGGTCGCGTGAAGCCCATGGAAGAAGACCGTGATCGTCTCGCCGCCGTCGAGGACCAGCTCGGCGTCCCAGCGACCGAAGCTGCGCAGGCGCCCAAGCAGTTGTTCGCCATCGCGCATCGTGAACCGCACGATGCGCTGGTCGTCGATGAACAGCAGCATCGCGTCGTCGGTCGGGCGCACGCGCTCGCCGCGGTCCTCGGTCGAGGCCAGCGCCAACGCCGTGACGACCTCGTCCTGGGAGCTCGCGCGCTTGGCGGCGTCGAGGTCTTCGGCGTAGCAGACGGCCTTGACCTCGTGCTTGAAGAGCTTCTCGGCCTTGTCGGCACCGTCGGCCAGGAAGTCGAAGTCGTAGGGGCGGGCTGCGCGCACGCGCCCGAGCACCCAGCCACGCCCGAAGATGTCGAGCCCAACGCGCTTCTTCTCGACCTCGGCCGCCTTGATGCCGTCGATGTGCAGCTTCTGCTTGCGAAGCGTGCGCATGCGGGTCAGCAACACCGCGCGTTGCTTCGGCAGGTGCCCCGAGGCAACCTGCCCCGCGAGCTCACGGTCGACGCCTTCGCGCGCGACGAGCTGCTCGAAGCGCTCTTTCCGCATCATCCCCTTGAGGACGTCGTTCAGCGTGGTCTGGCCCTTGAGGATCCGATAGGCGTGCACGAGCGGCACGCCCTTGTCCTTGGCGAGCTTCTGGGCCTGCGCCTTGAGCTCGGACTTCTCGTCCTTCACCAGCGGGCGGCCCGCGCCCGTGGCAAACGGCTTCTTGGCGCCCTTGGCGTCGCGGGCCGGGGCCGCAGGTGCCGCAGGGGCACCGCCGCGCTCGGCCTTGGGGTCGTAGAGGCGTCGGCCGGGGCTGGCGGGACGCGGAGTATCTTTGGGGGCTTCACCACCGCGCGACCCGGTGCGCACGTCTCGGCGCATCGCCTGCCCACCCTCGGGGGTGCGCGCACGCGGCTCGGCGGCGCCAGCGTCGCGACCGGTCGGGGCCACGCCGCGGGGCAGGGGACGGCGCTCGGGAGCGCGCGGCGCGGGCGGCGGTGCCTCGGGAGGTGGCTCGGGCGGCGGGCTGGGCGCATTCCCGCGCTTGCGAAGAACTGGTCCGCGTTCGGTGGTCATGATTGGCCTTCGGCGTCGATTCTGCGGCGGAGCACGCAGGCTTCACAAGGACATTCTGCGCGGAGCATCGGCCACGTGTAGATGCCCTCTCGGTGGCCATCACCCCACGTGAAGGCAATCGCGTAGTTGCCGACGGGCTCGACCTGCTCGATGACCACCTGGCGTGGCGCGCTCCGGATCTGCTTCGGGCTCAAGATCGTGAACGCTTTCGGTGGGGTCCCGTGCGTTCCCTTGCACTCGGCGCAGGGGCATATCTTGCGCAGATAGGCCGGCTCGTACGTGGAGACATGCCCGTCCGACCACGCGATCGTCGCATGACCTTCCGGCGTCCATCCCAGGTCCCTGGGTTCGATGTTCTCTCGCGTGTTCTCGGATCTCACAGTCCCCCCAATGGACAGCGGATCATCCCCGAAGGCCAAGCTAACACGGACGATTCGTGCTCGCCACCAAACATTTCGCCAAGGAATCTCAGCTTCCGACCTGTCGGGGGTAGCTTGAAGACTCGTTTGTGGTGCACCATTCCTTGACTTCGCAGCGAGGTACTCAATGGCGATCGACCTGAATCTGACCCCACCGACCCGCCCCTCCGGGCACCGCTTCGTCGTCTCGGAAGCTCCCCTCTACGCGTCCTCGGGCGAGGGCGACAAGCCCGGCTCGGGACGGGGGGCCGCGGGTGACGGCGAGACATCTCAAGGCGGGGCGCTCGACCTCGTCCTGCCGGTCCTGCCGCTGCGCAACTCGGTCCTCTACCCGGGCGCGCTCATGCCGCTCGCGGTGGGGCGCCCGAAGACGCTCCGGCTGCTCAATGCCGTCGGCACGGGTGGCACCATCGCGGTCGTGTCGCAGCGCGACAAGGACAACGACAACCCGCAGCCCGACGAGCTCTACTGGACCGGCACGTCGGCCAAGATCCTGCGCGTCCACCACGAGGACGAGAACACGCTGCACGTCGTCGTGCAGGGTGTCGAGCGCATCCGCATCAAAGATATCGTTCAGAACGACCCGTACCTCATCGCGCGGGTCGAGCAGGTCCCGGTCGAGGACGACGACACCGTCGAGATCCAGGCCCTGGTGCGGTCTCTCAAGGAGATGGCGGCCGAGATCATCGAGCTCATCCCCGAGCTGCCGAGCGGCGCCATCGACCTCGTCAACCACATCGAGTCGCCCTCGCGCCTCGCCTACATGGTGATGACCCACCTCGCCGTGCCGGTCGAGGAGAAGCAGGAGGTCCTGCAGGAAGACGACGTGAAGATGGCGCTGCGCAAGGCGCTCGGGGTGCTCAACGAGCAGCTCGAGGTCCTGCGTGTCTCGCAGCGCATCAACAGCGAAGTCAAAGGGGAGATGAACAAGAACCAGCGCGAGTTCTTTCTCCGCCAGCAGATGAAGGCCATCCGCAAGGAGCTCGGCGAGGACGACGAGGAAGAGGACTTCGTCGAGCAGCTGCGCGAGCGTCTCATCCACGCCGGCCTGCCGGACGACGCCCAGAAGGTCGCGAACAAAGAGCTGAATCGGCTCCGGTCGATCCAGCCTTCGAGCCCCGAGTACACCGTCGCCCGCACCTACCTCGAGTGGCTGGCGGACCTGCCCTGGCAGAAGCTCACGCGCGACTCGCACGACATCACGCGCGCTCGCGACATCCTCGAGCGTGAGCACTTCGGTCTCGACAAGGTCAAGGGGCGCATCCTCGAGTACCTCGCCGTCAACGCGCTGCGCAAAGACGGCAAGAGCCCGATCCTCTGCCTCGTCGGCCCTCCCGGCGTCGGCAAGACCTCGCTCGGACGCTCGGTGGCCGAGGCCCTGGGGCGCAAGTACCAGCGCATCTCGCTGGGTGGCGTGCGTGACGAGGCCGAGATCCGCGGGCATCGCCGGACCTACATCGGGGCCATGCCGGGCAAGTTCATCCAGACGATGAAGCGCGCCGAGTCGAAGAACCCGGTCATCATCCTGGACGAGATCGACAAGGTCGGGCGCGACTGGCGGGGCGACCCGACCTCGGCGCTCCTCGAGGTCCTGGATCCCGAGCAGAACCACACCTTCATGGACCACTATCTGGACGTGCCCTTCGATCTCTCGAAGGTGATGTTCATCGCGACCGCGAACCAGGCCGACACGATCCCCGGTCCGCTGCTCGACCGCATGGAGGTCATCGAGGTCCCGGGCTACACCCTCCAGGAGAAGAAGGAGATCTCGAAGCGTCATCTGCTGCCGAAGCTCCTCGAAGAGCATGGGCTCGATGCGCATCAGATCAGCTTCGACGGCGGTGCTCTCGAGAAGGTGATCGTCAGCTACACGCGCGAGGCCGGCGTGCGCGGGCTCGAGCGGAAGCTCGCGGCGGTGCATCGCGGTGTCGCGGTCGGGGTGGTCGAGCGCAAGTGGGAGTCGCGGCCGCTCACGGCGGACAACATCGCCGAGTTCCTCGGGCCCGAGATCTTCATCCCCGACGCGGCCGAGCTCACCGAGATCCCGGGCATCGCGACCGGCATGGCGTGGACCGCGACCGGCGGCGACATCCTCTTCATCGAGGCCTCGAAGATGCCGGGTGCGGGCAAGCTGCGCCTCACCGGTAGCCTCGGCGAGGTCATGAAGGAGTCGGCCGAGCTGGCGCTGACCTATCTGCGCGCGAATGCGGCGACCTACGGGATCGAGCAGTCGGTCTTCAAAGAGTTCGACCTGCACCTGCACGTGCCGCAGGGCGCCATCCCGAAGGACGGGCCGTCCGCGGGCGTGACGATGTTCTCGGCGCTGACGAGCCTCCTCACCGACACGCGCGTGCGCGGCGACGTCGCGATGACGGGCGAGATCACCTTGCGCGGCATGGTCTTGCCGGTGGGCGGAATCAAGGACAAGGTGCTCGCGGCGCATCGGTCGGGCATCAAGATGATCCTGCTGCCCGAGCGCAATCGCAAGGACCTGCCCGACATCCCGGCCGCCGTGCGCGAGGACCTCACGATCCACTTCGTGTCGAAGATGTCCGAGGTGCTCGAGCTCGCGCTCGACAAGTCGGTCAAGGTCGCGGCCCCGCCGATGCCGCCGACTGCGAGCGCATAGCGGTTGTCGCGGCGGCGCACTCGTGCCCGCGCCGCGGCTCCGCAAGCGCATAGCGGTTGTCGCGGCGGCGCACTCGTGTAAAGACTTCGGGCCTCCAACTGCGGAGGCCCTCGTCGCCATGCTCGAAGCCCGCCCTCTCGAAACGATGACCGCGGCCGTGGTGCAGCTGACCTCGACCGAGGACGTCGCGCACAACCTCGCGTCGATTCGGACCTGGGTCCTGGCCGCTGCGCGCGCCGGGGCCGAGTTCGTCGCCCTGCCCGAGAACGCGGTCTGGCTGCGCACGACCGCCGACGCCGTGGCCCCGATGGAGTCGGTCGCGCTGGGGCCGGCAACCCGGGGCGAGGGCCCGAACCTGGCGGCGTTGCGCGCCATCGCCAAGGAGGCGGGGGTGTGGCTCCTGGTCGGGAGCTTCCCCGAGACCGGGCCGGACGCACGCCGCATCTACAACACGAGCATCGTCTTCGACGGCACGCGCACCGACGCGCCGGTCACCGCGACCTATCGCAAGCTGCACCTCTTCGACATCGACGTGAAGGACGGCGAGTCGCAGCGCGAGTCCGACACCATCGCGCGCGGCGACGAGGTCGTGGTGACGCCGGTCCGCGGGGTCCCGACCGGGCTCTCGATCTGCTACGATCTCCGCTTCCCGCGCCTGTATCAGCGCCTCGTCGACGATGGCGCGCGCGTGCTCACGGTGCCGGCGGCCTTCACCGAGTTCACCGGCAAGGACCACTGGCTCGTCCTCTTGAGGGCGCGCGCCATCGAGACCGAGACCTTCGTCATCGCCCCGGGGCAGAGCGGCTTCCACGGCGGCAAGCGCCGCACCTTCGGCAAGAGCACGATCATCGACCCGTGGGGCATCCCGCTGTGCATCGCGGGCGACGGCCCCGGCTTCGCGGTGGCTCGCCTCGACTTCGCGGCGCAGGATCGCATCCGCGCGTCGCTGCCCTGCCTCCAGCATCGTCACCCGCGCGTCTGATCCGCCGGCAGCCTGGCTCCACCAGGCCTCGGTGGTGATGACGCCCCCAGCTCAGGACCTCGCATGCGCCTCTTCCGCCTCGCTCCTCTCTCGATCGTGTCCGCGCTCTCCCTCGGGTCCCTCGTCGGGACCCCGGCCTGCTCCGAGCAGGCCCCGCGCGAGGCGCCGAAGCAGCGCTTCAACGAATACAAGAGCGACGTCGCGCCCGAGCCCGAGCTGACCCTCGACGAGCAGCGCAAGAAGCTCGAAGAGGAGCGCGCCAACCAGCCCGAGCCGACGCTGGACCCGAACGATCCGCGCGAGAAGTGGGAGCTGGTCTGGAAGAACGGGAAGTCGGCGCTGAAGAGTCTCTACACCGAGCGCGAGAACCTCATCACGCAGATGCGTGCGCTGACCTTCGACGAGAAGATGGAAGACCAGAAGAAGCGCTATCGCGCGCTGGTCGACGCCTTCGAGGGCTATGCGATCGGCGAAAAGCCCGAGGAGCTCGAGACGGCGGGGCCGCGTTTCTGCAAGGTCATCGACGACCTCATGGCGGGCACCGAGGCGCTCAAAGCCGAGGGCGACGCCAAGCTGAAGGAGGTCGACACCGCGCTGGCAGAGCTCGAGGCCAAGCAGAAGGACGGCGGCAAGGTCGCGACGCGGCAGTACGAGAAGCTCGAGACGGAGCGCAAGCTCTGGTCGGCCCAGGTGCTGGGCGTGGGCTACATCCACCTCGGCATGCGGACGCTGTTCGACGAGGCCCTGATCTTCGTCGAGAACGGGGCGCGTCGTGGCCAGGTCGCGCTGCGCGACTGCCTCGGCAAGGCCGACGCCAAGGTGATGCCGAACGAGCTCGCCGAGGCCGTGCGGCAGAAGGTCATCAAGCGCTCGCGCTACTACCTGCCCTGACGCGGCGCTCCGCCAAGGGCGCCTCGGACGTCGATGCGGTCGACGCCCGAGGCAGTCACGCGTGGCCGCGGGCTGGGTCGAGCCCTCGCGGTGCTCACGCGTGAAGGATCACGGGCAGACCTTGTAGGGCGACACGTAGGTCGAGCCGGGGAAGGTCGAGAGGCCCTCGAAGCACGAGGCGCTCGAACCCCAGCCCTCGAACTCGATCGCCACGCCCGCGCCGAGCTCCTCGTAGTAGAACTCGAGGAAGGAACCCGAGGGGGTGGCCGTCACGGTCCACTGGCCGGTGTAGTCGGGCTGCCCGGGGATCGAGATGGAGCCGTCGGCGTTGAAGACCGCCTGGTGGGTCGAGATCGAGCTCGGGAAGCGCGTGCACTCGTAATACGACGTCAGCCCCGTGCCGGTGCAGTGGCTGTTGTTCATCGTGACGGGGGCGCCGACCGTGGTCGCGTAGAACGACTGCGCGGCGGTGCGCGAGGCCACGTTGTTGCTGGTCGAGTTCTCTGCGACGGGGGTCGCCGCGGTGGCCGTGAAGACGAAGGGGCTCGTGCTCACGGGCAGCGCGATATCGAAAAAGACGCTGGTGCTCGTGCCCTTGTTGATGGTGCCGAGGGCGCAGTCGAGGCGCGTCCCGGTCTGGGTGCAGCTCGGGCTCTTGGCACCGAGGGTCCCGAGCACGTAGACCTGCGGGCTGGTGTGGGTCGCGGGCAGGTCGATGCGCACCGTCGAAGACGTCGCGTTCTTGTTGCCGATGTTCGCGACGGTCACCGTGTAGCGGGCGGTCGAGTACACGAGCGCGGTCGACGGCGAGGTCGTGAGGGTGGTCTTGAGGTCCGCCGCGGCCATCGCCGATGGGGCCAGGGTCATGAGAGCGAGTGCGGTCAGGGTCTTGAGGATCATGTTGGGCTCCGTTGAGTGGGTCCGAGCGCGGTGGTCCCGGCTCGAGGACCATGACCGTCGCGCCACCCCGACGACCACCCCCACACTTTCGGGGGGCGCCCGCAGACGGTCTGGGAGCCGCATAACCCCTCATGACGACGACTGTTTTTGGGACCCCCCAGACTTGTGGGAGTCGCCGTCGGCGGCGTCCACTGCTACGCTCCCTGCCTGAGAGGAGGTGCCCTTTGGAGCCCGTCGAGACCCCCATCGTTCCGAACGAGCTCAACTTCGCGGGCATCGTCGAGCGCGTCGTGCCGCTCGTCGCGGAGCTCTTCGCGACCCTTTCGTCGCGCAATCCGCTGCGCATGCACTTCGCCGACATCGCCAACCAGACCCTGCTCGACATGGTCGAGGTCCTGCGCCACGACGGCGTCTCGCAGGAGGCCATCGCGGCCAGCCTGGGGCTCACCATCAATGGCTTTCGCGCCAAGGTGAAGCAGCTCCGCGAGCGCTATCGCGACCGCGTTCCCCTCGACGAGGAGCGCCCTCCGAGCCTGCCGCGGACCCTGCTCGAGCGCGTCTTCTCGTTCATCGAGGACCAGCGCGGCGAGCGCGGCGTCACCTATGCGCAGCTCCAGGAGGCCTTTCGGTCGGTGAAGGCCGACAGCCTGCGCGGCGTGCTCCACTTCCTCGTCAAGTCGGGCCTGCTGAGCGTCTCGGGCAGCGGCCGCACGCGCACCTATCGGGTCGTCCATCGCGCCGCCTCGGGCCCCGGGGTCCTCGACGCGATGGTGCTCCTCTTCCGCGAGGGGCCGCTCTCGATCGGGGCCCTCGCGCAGCGCCTCGGGGTCACCGAGCGCCGCGCCCAGGAGCTCCTCGACCGCGTGGGCACCGCTGGGCGCCTGGTCTCGGCGCCGCTTCCCGACGGCCTCCAAGGGTATCGCGTCACCGAGTACCACGTGCCGGTCGACAGTCCCGAAGGGTACGAGGCCGCCCTCTTCGATCACCTCTCGACCGTGATCCGCGCGATCTGCAAGAAGGTCCGCGGCGGCCAGCACCAGGCCACCATGCGCGACTCGAACGGCGGCGCGACCTTCAGCTTCGACGTGCCGGTTGGTCACCCGCTGCTCGGCGAGATCCGGGCCTTCCTTCCCAACATGCGCACGACCCTCGACGACTGGTTGGTGCGCTCGGTCGACGCGGCCGCGGCGGCCCCAGACGCCGAGTGCGAGCGCGTCACGATCTACATCGGTCAAATGACCGAGGACCTCCCATGAAGGCCCTTCCCCTCCTGGCCCTGGCCATCCTCGCGTGCGAGCCGACGCCTCGCGAGGACGTGGGGCGCGACGACGTCCTCGGCGACACGAGCCCCGAGGACGCGCTCGACGAGACCCGCCTCGCAGCGCCGGTGCCTTACTCGGCTCGGGCCGTGGGGCTCTGTCATGGGGCGCCAGCCGATCTCTCGGGCCTCACCGTGTGGGTCGATGCGGGCGGCCTGCATGCCGCACCACACGAGAGCGCGAGCACGAGCGGGCCCCTCTGGTCGGTCGCCTTCGAGCGCGACGAGGTGCCTTCGAGCCCCGTGGTCGTGGGCCCCTCGACCGCAGAGGGCGGGGTGGCTGTCGCCGTGTCCGCGCTGGGGCCCGAGGGTTGCCGGCTCGCTCTCTTCGCCGCGGACGGAAGCGCGCTCGGCGAGCACCGCGCCCAGGCCTCGAGCTGCCTCAGCCCCCAGTCCCAGCCTCCCCTCCTGGCGTGGCCGCTGGCGGGGGAGGCGGCCACCGGCGGCTCGGGTCGCATCGCCTGGATCGACAGCCGCGACGCACGCGAGGTGGCCTCCCTGACGCTCGACTCGGCCCCGCGGACCCCGCTGGTCATCCTCGGTCGGGACCTCGTCTCGGGCGGTGGCTCGCACTGGCTCGTCGGCACCGAACGCGGTCTGGATCTCATCGGCGCTGACCCCGAGATCGACTCGACGCGTCCTCCTCGCGTCGTGGCGCACCTCGATGTGCCGGACGGCGCGATCACGAGTCTCCTCGCCTCGGGGACCCTCGCCGTCGCGACCCTGTCCGAGGGCGCAACCGGGCCTGATCCGGTCCAGCTCGGCGCGCGCTTCGCCGTATTCCGCGTCGCTTCGCGCGACGAACAGCTCGTCTTGACCCGCCTTCCAGACCTCACCGCAAGGTCGCCTCTGACCGCGCATCCGGTCCTCTTCGACTGCCGCGGGGTCGGCGACCAGCCCGCGCTCTGCCCGCCCGAGGCCGAGGCCGCGCTCATCGCCGGTGGCGCCGGTTGGCTCGGGGGCTGGCACCTCCCGAGCGGAGCGCCTGCCTTCGCGCACGAGACGGCGCTCACGTGGTCGGGCCTTGCGGCCGGTCGCGGGGGCTGGGTCGCCGGAGGAGGCTCGCACTGGCTCCCGAGCGGCGAGCCCGAGTGGCGGGTCGTGGCGGTCCACCCCGGGCCGGACTTCGCCACGGCCGAGATCGCGCGCGAGGGCGGCGAGGCCTGCGTGCCGAGCCCACTCTGGGACACCAACGGCGACCTCGTGGTGCCGGTGGCCGGCGCCGCGAGCCGCCTCGTGCGCGGCGTTCTGAGCGGAATCGACGGCGCGCTCGGGCTCGCCGATGGGTCGCCGCGACCGCTGGGTGACGGCCACAACGCGAGCGCCGCGGTGCGCGACGCGGGCCGCTGCCAGGACGGGGTCTTGCGCGCGCTCTCCGCCATGCCGATCGACGACGAGGATCTCTACGCGCTCGCCACCACGAGCAGTGGCGTGATGACCTACGGGCGCAAGGCGGACGCTGGGATCGTCCACTGGTTGCCGGACGAGGGGCCGCGGGTGGCCCTCACCCTCGACACCATGAACGCCGTCGAGCGCGCTTTGCCGCTGGGGGATGACGCGGTCGTCGTGGCGCACTTCGACCTCCCGCGCACGGGCTCGGCGTCGCTGAGCGCCTATCGCGCCACGGGCGAGCGCCTCTGGAGCCACGGAATCGCGGCCGATCCCGGCGCCATCCTGGGCCTGGTCCCTGGGCTCGAGGGCGAGTATCTAGTCGCCACACGCGGCGGCTCGATGGTGCTCGTCACGCGTATCCATGCGGTCATGGGCACGGTCGAGGCGCGCGCGTTCTTCCCGCCCGATGACCCCATCGGCCTCGAGCGCTTCGTCGCCGATGGGCTGGGCGGTGCCGTCATGGTCTTCGACGACGACCGCCTCTCGGTGCGGCGCATCGACGGCCACCTCGGTCTCGGACCGGCCACCACGTGGGCCCCGCCGAGCGGCAGCGCCAAGGTCGTCGACGCGACCCTCGACGGGCTCGGACAACTCCGGGTCCTGGTCGAGGCGTTCGACGGAGAGCGTACGCTGGGGTCATGGCTGGTCCGCTTCGATCGCGAGCTCGCCCTCCTCGACGCACGTCCCGCCGCGATCGCAGGCTACGTCGCGACACTCGCCGACGGCGACAGCCTCATCCAGACCGAAGGTGGCCTCGCCCGGCTCTCGAGCGAAGGCGCCTTTGGCCTCGTGCGCCCTCCGGGAGGCGGACTCCTCCCCAACCTGCATGCCGGTCTCCACACGATCGCGGCCGACCGCGACGGCTTCCGGGTGGCTTTCTGGCGCGACGGCTCGGGCGGGCGCGAGCTGGTCTGGGGCCGGGCCGATCGCCTGGGCTTCCTCGCCTGCGCCGAGGCAGGGCTGTGCGCAGGTCAAGCTGCCGCGCTGTGCGACACGCTCACCCCGTGCACGGCCCGAGGCTGCCTTCAGGCAACCGGCGAGTGCCATAGCGAGGCCCTGGTCCCGGGCTGTCCCACGCCGTGAGCCGGCGCGGTCGGGCAGTCCCTACGGCCTTGATCAGGCTTGGCGGCCTTGATCAGGCTTGGGCAGGCTCTCCGCCAGGCCCTCGGCGGTGATCAGCGCGACAGCGTGTAGACCAGGGCCAGCACCAGCGCGACGCCTGCGACGGCCATCAACACCTGCTGGAAGGTCCAGGGGGACCGGCTGGACTTCGCCTTGCCGCCGGTGCCCGTGATCTTCTGGAAGCCCGAGCGCATCCCCATGAGGGCGCCACCGGACTGCTGCTTGACGGGCTGCTTCTTCTTCTTGGCTGCCATGCGAGCTTTGCTAGCGGATCGCGGGCCCACGGTCAACCCGAGCCAGGGCGCTGTCGACCTCGATCCCAGGTGGCGGACCGACTCGAGGACCTTGAAGGTCTCGCCCATAACGCGATGCGTCAAATAACGCGTCGCGTCAATTTCACCCGAATTTGCCAAATTCGACGGATTCTGACGCGGTGCGTCAACGGCGGAATTCTCTGACCAAGCGTCAAAATTCCGGCGCTCGAGATACGCGTTTCGTTCGCGTCATGACTGCCGGGGGCGGGACTCGAACCCGCATGCTCTCGCGAGCGAGGGATTTTAAGTCCCCTGCGTCTACCATTTCGCCACCCCGGCGCCGCCCGCGACGATAGTCGGCGCCCCGTTCGACGACAAGTCGGAACCCCAAAACACGAACGCCCCGGCGGGGGCCAGGGCGTTCTTGCGGAGTCGGTGGTCGCTCAGTTGTTGGCGTACTCGAGGCGGACCTTCAGTCCGTTGGAGCACTTGAAACAGGGCGAGTGACGGATATTGAGGGAGTTGGCGTTCACGTAGTCATCGATGCACTCGGTGACCTTCACATCGCGATTGAGGAACTTGCAGAAGAAGGCTTCGGCAGTTTTCTTCTTGAGTTGGGGCGCCTGGGATTGCAAGGAACAGCTCTCCTGGTGACGGGATGAGGGAGAAATGCCTTGGCGTGACGGTTCGCATAAGCCTGGCAATGCCAGGCCGCCGGCGAATGGCTGCCACGCTTATGGTGCTCGTCGGTTGCGCGTTGGGAGCTCGGAAGCTCCTTCGGTGGTCGGTACGGCGGCATATATCCAAAGCCGCGCCAAGGGTGTCAAGCAGGATTTTTTGCGCAAAATTCGCGGCGATTTCCGTTGACACTCCTGGCACGAGAGGCGACTGCTGTGCGGTTACCTCGGGCCGGTGGGGACGCGCTCGGGGGTCGCGGGCTCGCCTCGGAAGCGCCCCATCGACTCATCGGTTGAGCCGCTCATGCTTGGTTCGAGCTTCTCCATCGCCTTCGTCCTGGTCCTCCTCGCGGCCCCTCTGCGCGCCGCGGGACCTCCCCCCGAGTCGCTCTCGGCGCGTGACGCGCGAGCCTGGTTGGAGCTCCCCCAGACCTCGACGAGCCTCGGTCGCACCAACGACGGGCAGCTCCTCAACGCTGTGACGCTGCCCGCCAAGGGCGGCTCCTATGTGGTCCTCGGGGCGGCGCTCGGGCGCAAGACCAACTTCGGCACGAGCGAGCTCATCGGCCTCATCGAGCGTGCCACGCGTGCCGTGCGCGAGCGCTTCCCGGGCTCGGTCCTCGGCATCGGCAACCTCGGCTTCGAGTCGGGCACCAAGATCCCCTGGTCGGTCTCGCATCAGGCCGGTCGCGACGCCGACACCGGCATGTACGCGACCACTCTCGACGGTGCGCCCATCCAGGCGATGCCCTTTCACGCCTTCGACGCCACCGGTCAGACGACCGCGGAGGGCGGGCGCCGCGTGCGCTTCGACGTGGCGCGCAACCTTGCCTACGTGGCGGCTCTGCTCGGGGACCCCGAGGCGCGCGTCCAGTACATCTTCGTCGCGGCCTGGCTGAAGGAGATGCTGCTCGCCGAGGCGCGCCGCACGGGCCTCTCGGGCGAGCTCGTCGCGCGCATGGGAGAGGTCTTGCATCAACCGACCGACTCGAACCCGCACGCAGACCACTTCCACATCCGGCTCATGTGCTCGGTCGAAGACCGTCGTTACGGCTGCATCAATCGCGGTCCGACCCGCGCGTGGATCGACCCCGGCGACCGCGAGCACGCGGCAGAGGCACGGCGCATCGCGTCGATCGTGACCGCCCCGACGCTGACCGGCGCCAAGCCGCGCGAGGTGCAGGCACTGAAGCTCCGCGCCATCGAGCGGCTCGGAGCCATCGCCGCGGCAACCGAGATCGACGCGCTCGCGGAGGCCCTGGCCGACCCGACCCCGAAGGTTCGGAAGGCAGCACTCGCCGCCATCGAGCAGATCGACGACGCCCGCGGGGCCGAGGCCATCGTCGCCATCCTGCCGCGCGTCGCGGACCCGGGCTGGGCGACCGAGCTCTTCGCGGTGGTCCCGAAGCTCGATGCCGACCAGCTCGTGCCGTTGGCAGAGCGGGTCATCGCCGCGCTCGGGGCGCCGGCGACCCAGACCCTCCTCCATCCGAAGGCCTACGCCAAGGCGGCCCCCAAGGTCCTGGCTTCGGCCCTCGCGGTCTTGCGTGACCACGGCAGTCAGACGCACGTGCCGCTGCTCATCGGCCTGGCCGAGGGCACCAAGGACAGCGGTGTGCGCAAGGCGGCCCTCGAGGCGCTGGCGCATCGGACGTGCCAGGCCCTGAGCGACGCGCGCGCATTTCGGGCGTGGTTCGACAAGGCGAGCCGGGCCGGAGATCTCGCCTGGGCCGAGACCGGGCTCGCGAGTCGCAAGGTCCCCATGAGCCAGGGCGCGCGGTCGCGGTCAGGGGTCGAGCGTCTCATCGCGGTCGTCGATCATCGCGACCCGGTCGTGCGTGCCTGCGCGTGGCGCGCCCTGACGCTCGTGACCGGGCACGTCGAAGATCCGACGGTGCGCTCGCCCGGGCGCGGTAAGAAACACTGGCAGAGCTGGTGGCGCGATCACGCCGCCGAGGTGCGCTTCGAGTGAGCGCAGCGGGGGAATCATGCAGGGCGAGGTGACGGTGCTCGTGACGGGCTTTGGTCCGTTCGAGGGCGTGAGCGACAATGCTTCGAGGCGGGTCGCGCTGGCCTTGGCGGAGGCCTCGGAGCGCGCGTTCCGGGTCGTGGCGGAGGCGTTGCCGACCTCTTACACGCGGGCGCGGCGGGCCCTGGAAGAAGCCGTGCGCGCGCATCGTCCGGATGCCGTGGTGCTCCTCGGGGTGGCACCGACCGACGTCGTGCGCGTCGAGACGCGGGCGGCGGGATGGGTCACGAGCGCGCGGCCGGATGTCGATGGTGAGGTCTGGGAGGGGCGCGAGCTCGGCGCGGCGCGGGAGACGCGGTGGCCCGTCGAGGACTGGATTCCGGCCTGGGCCGAGGTCGCGGGCGAGGTCGGTCTCGGGCTCCAGCGCTCGGACGATTGCGGGGGCTACGTGTGCAACGCCACCTATCATGAGGCGCTCGGGTTCGACCGCCCGAGCCTGTTCGTGCATATCCCGCAGGCCTGCGATGACGAGGCGGTCGCCGCCAAGGCCAGGGTCGTTTCCGCCATCCTCGCGACCCTCGCGGGCGAGCTCGAGACCCGTCGTGGGCGCGAGCCGGTCGCTGCAGTCGCGCGGCACGGAGTCGCCTCGTGAGCGCCTGGGCGCAGGTCGCCAGCAGTGAGGAAGCGGCCTATCGCATGCATAGGCTGGGGCTATCGGAGACTGCCTTCGAGGTGACTCCAGGCTATCTCCGCGCCGAGGAGCAGCTCCGTCGCGCCATGCGCACGCGCTTCCCCAACCCGGTGCCATGGCCGAGCGTGGCGGCCGCACTCGCTGCCGAGGAGGTCTCGGACGAGGATCGCGCGTGGTTCGCCAAGCGACGCGAGGCGGGCGAGGGGCGCGAGGCCGGGCCGCTGGTGGAGGCCATCGCGATGCTGCCAGCGGTCGGTCTCACGTGGCGGCCGCCGGCGGACAAGCCGGTCTACTTCCTTGCGTCGCCGGCCCTCCGGCCGCTGCCCGCTTTGGCGCGCGTGGTGGCTCCCGCGTGTGGCGCCGGGCCCATCATCGCGTTCGGGCCCGGGCTGGTCCCGACCCTCGCGGTGCTCGGAGCCGCGGCCCTCGACGTGGAGGATCTGGTGGTCAGC
>JAEUKJ010000396.1 GCA_016792665.1 Deltaproteobacteria bacterium
CCGGGGCAGCCATCGTGCTCGGACCCGCCGGCGCTTCCAGCGGCCGCGGGTGCTCCGAGAGGCCGCCGGGGTCCGAGGGGACGTCCCGGCGCCACGTGAAGGCGAGCACGGCGACCGCGCCGGCGAGGACGCCTCCAGCGAACAGGAAGGGCCAGCGACGCGACCGCTCGTGGGGCACGGGTTCGGAGCGGGTCCGCTCGGACTGGGCGCGAGCGAGCGCCGGCAAAGACGAAGGGCGGCGCGGAGGGGACCAGTCCGAGTCGCCGGAGACGACGGCATGCCGGGTCCGCTCGTCCGCCCCTCGCGTTCGAGCGAGCCGCTGGAAGGGGATGATGCGCTGCGGATCCGTCCCGCCCGGGGCCTGCCATGACTCGAGCGTGGCCTCGTCGTCGCCCACGGCGACGTCACCGCGCGCGCCAAACCCCTTCCAGAGGAGGATCGACTCGGAGCGAGAACCGGGGAGGATCCCCCGCGAGAGGAATGGCGACGGGTCGAGGAGGTGGCCGTCGACCTCGAAGTACAGGTGGCGAATTTTCGCCACCCCAACCCAGCGGATGCGCTCGTGCTCCGGGACGGGGTTCAAGCCATGGAACCTCTGGGCCCGCCCCTCGAAGACGTCGCCTCCCTCGGCAGATGCATCCAAGAGGTAGGTCAGTCCCGCCCGGCGCAAGGGCTCGAGACCCTCCAGGAGTCGCGCCGCACACGTGGCCATGCGGGTGGCGAGGTGTCCCCGGAAGGCCACGTCGCTCGCGCGGTGGGCGAGGTCGTTCCGAAGCTCGACCAGCTTACGAAGAGCGCTCACGTCACTCTGACGCGGCCACGCGAGAGCGTCCGCGAGGGCAGCCGGTGCCCCACGTGCCGCGCCGCGAAGCTCGTGTGCGAGCATGCTCCAGCTTCCCGCGGTCGGCCGTTTGAACCGCCCCTCTGTCAGGAGGTTCGGGAGTGGCGCGCCGAGGGCCAAGCGTGTGGCGAGTTGGAGGCCGGTGACGAGACGCAGCGCGGTCTCCACCGCGAGCACGGCGAGGAGCCCGTCGGGCTCGGCCCCGAGGGTCGCGCGGTGCCAGGCGGCGGCAATGGGGTGAGGCAGCTCGTGACGAAGCCAGCTTGGACCGAGGTCGGACACCGCTACTGGCTGGCGCTTCGTCGCGGTGCGCGCCACCGACAGAGCCGCTATGCTGGCACCGCGGAGGGACCGATGGGCGCATTCGAGGATGGACCGAGCTGGTCGGGTGGGCGGTTGGAGCGGCTCGCGCTTCTCGTCATCTTTCTGGGCCTGGCGGCGTGCCGGGGACGCGACGCCGAGCCGGGCAGTGACTGCGTCGCGCGACCACCGCGCCCTGGCGAAGAGCGCGTGTGCGCGGTGCCGGGCTGGCCGGACCGTGACGTCATCGTGCGCGTCCCGAGCCGCGCCGAGGGACCGCGCCCCATCGTCCTGGCCCTGCACGGCGGCGGTGGCCGCAAGGAGGGCCTCGACAAGTCCACCTGCCGCGACGGGGTGCGCGGCGATCCGAGCTGTCTCTCGAGCGTGGCCGAGGCACGCGGCGTCATCCTGGCCATCCCCGATGGATCGGCGCACGGGCGCGGGCGCTCCTGGAACGACGCGCCGCCGGGAGGCGGCTGGAAGTGCCCGCCGGCCTGCGAGGAAGGGGTCGACGACGTGGCCTACCTCGCGGCGGTGGTCGAGCTGGTCGCGGGCACGAGCGCCCTCGATCGCGGCCGCATCTATGCGACCGGGCTCTCCAACGGCGGCGCGATGAGCCACCGCCTGGCCTGCGAGGTCGACTGGATCGCGGGCGTCGCGGCCGTCGCCGGCGCGGACCGCATGGCGCTGTCTGGTCGGTGCGAGCCCCGTCGCGCCGTCCCGGTCCTCCAGATCCACGGCGACGCCGATCCGGTCTGGCCCTACCAGGGCGGCGAGACGAAGGTGCGCTTCCTCGAGGGTCGCTACCCCGCCGCGCCGTGGGCGGTGACCGGCGGGGGTGGCGATGTCGGGTGGGTGGCGCGCGACGGCTGCGAGGGCGATGGCAAGATCTTGCCACACCCCGATCGCGAGGCCGATGCGACCCGACTGGTCGAGCGCCGCTGGACCGCTTGCCGCGACGGCGCCGAGGTCGCGTTCGTCACGGTCGAGGGCGGCGGCCACACCTGGCCCGGCGGGGACGCCTACCTGCCCGAGCGCATCGTCGGCAAGGTCTCGCGTGAGGCCTCTGCCTCTGTGCTCGTGCTCGACTTCCTCCTGCGCTTCGAGCGGCGCTGAGGCGCGTCGACCGCCCGTGCTCAGGGCCGCGCGAAGGTCTCGAGGTAGACCAGGATGAGGCGCTCTTGCTCCGCGTCGATGCCAGCCAGGGCGCGCATCTTGGCGAGGTCGTGATGCCAGGCCTCGGCGTTGCGCGATGCGGGCGGGAAGGGCGCGTGGCAGCTCGTGCAGCGCGAGAGGTAGAGGGTCCGGCCGCGCTGGAGATCGGCCTCGCTGACGCCGGGATCGCGCGCCTGGGCGCGGGCGAGATCGGCCCCGGTCACCTGCGGCACGGCGCTGGCGCAGGCCGACCCGAGGGCGAGCGCGGCCATGAGCGAGACCCACCGAAAGGGCGCGCGCACGGAGGCGCCGCGCATCACAGCCCGATCCCCAGGAGGCAGCGCACCCACACGTCGCCCTCGGACTCGCCGGCCAGGTGGGCGTACGCGCCGATGGTCGCGAAGTACTCGCCTTTGACCAGCATGAGCACGGGCCCGAGGTAGTGGTCGGCCTCGCCGAGCTCCTCGAACTCGCCGTCCAGGCGGTACTCGAGGCCGAGGCTCACGGACGGTGACGGGGCCCACGCGATGCCCAGTGAGGGGTTGAAGACGAGCTCGGCCTCGCCGCCGTCGAGCGGGACCTCTTGCTCGAAGGAGAGGTTGGCGAGTGCCAGGAACGAGCCGAAGCGCTTCTGCAGGATGAGCTTCTCTTCGAACTCGATGGCGTCGCCGTACTCGATGATCTCGAGGTAGATGCCGATGTCGATGGGCAGCTCGCCCTCTTCGGCGAAGCGGCCGCGCACGCGCTGCTTCAGGCCGCGGAAGACGAAGGGGCCGTCGACCGGCTGACGCCCGACGAGATAGAACCCGAGCTCCCAGTGGTCGGAGAGGCCGAGCTCGAACTCGGTCTGAAGGTCGAACTGGAGGCGCGTGTCCGTGCCACCGGCGCCATCGTCCACCTCGAGGGGTCGGACGTCGATGTACTGCTCGAGTTCGAGCTGCCCCTCGGGGGTGGTGCCGTACCCATAGGTGAAGCCCAGCGGTCGGGGGTTGGCTGCGGCGGGCGTGGCGAGCAGGGCCAGTGCGGTGACGGCCACCAGGAAAGCAAAACGCATTGATTTTCCTCGGATTCACTCAAACATGAGAACGATTCTCAGCACGCACTGACCTATTGCGTCGGTTGCCGGGCGTCAAGCGAGTTCTTCCGGGCGGTGTCCCTGCATGCTAGAGCGACCCCATGAAGCACCTCCGCCTCGTCTCGCTCGCCCTGCTCACGCCGCTCGTCCTCCTCGCCTCGTGCAAGTCGCTCGGCCAGCTCGGCGACGCGCTCTCGCCCTACACGCCCAAGCTGACGTTCAACCAGCTCGCGCTGAAGGGGCTCGACTTCACGAAGATCGAGGTCGAGTTCGTCTTCGATCTCCACAACCCGAACCCGCTGGCCGTGAAGCTCGACACCTTCTCGTACGACCTCGGGCTCGAGGGCGTGCAGGTCGTGAAGGGGACCAACAACGAGGGCATCCAGCTCAAGAGCTACGGCGACACGCAGCTCGCCATCCCCGTGAGCCTCACCTTCGCCAACCTCTTCGAGCTCGTGAAGAACGTGCAGGGCAAGGACGACCTCGGCTTCTCCATCGGCGGCGAGCTCGGCTTCAAGACGCCCGTCGGCATGGCGCGCGTCCCCTTCAAAGAGGAGGGCCGCTTCCCGGTCGTGCACGCCCCGTCCATCTCGCTCGAAGGCCTGCGCATGGGCAAGGTGGACCTCCTCAAGCAGACCGCCTCGCTCCAGCTCGACCTCGGCGTCGGCAACCCCGGCGGCGGCAAGGCCGTCAGCTTCGCGGGCTTCGAGTACGGCCTCGCCATGGGCGGCGCCAAGGTCGCCTCGGGCACGAAGAACGACATCCCCGAGGTCGCCGGCGGCAAGAAGCAGGTCATCTCGCTGCCCATCGACATCGACCTCAAGTCCGCCGCCAAGACGCTCGTCGGCGCCATCACCGGCAAGAAGGCCATCGACGTGAAGCTCGACGGCAAGGTCCAGGTCGGCACCCCGTTCGGTAAGATCCCGCTGACCTTCGACCAGCTCGGCAGCCTCATCCCTCACTGAGTGCCCGAACGGCCCTGCGGCGAAGCCCTAGTTGGCGTCGACGGGAACGATCAGGTCCGGCGCTATCGGGAGGATCGGCGCCCACACCAGCCGGTCGAGCAGCGCGTCCTCGATCACACGACCCCGACTCGAGAACGCGAGCACGTTGCGCGGCTCGTCGGCGTGATCTTCAGCGATGAACAGGATGCCGCGCCCGGCCTCGTTGTACCCGAGCTGCACGATGGCGTTCTTCACCCACTGCCCACCGCCGCTGAACGCGATCGTCTCGGGCAGCGTGTAGAACCCCTCGAGCGGCAGTCGCCTGAGCGTCCACATCCAGCCCGTCTCGGGCAGCGGCAGCGCGGGCTCCTGCCAGTACCAACGGTTCTTCCGGTTCGAACCCGGGCGCACGATGAAGCGCTGACCGGTCGGCCGCTGCCCCACGAAGACGAGCACGTCCGCAGGAAAAGCGTCTTCGTTGTGCGGCATCGCCGCTGTGGTTCGATAGAGCCCGCTCGGGATGAAGTCGGCCATGCCGTTCGGTAACGCGCGCGCGCCGCGTTGGCAACGTCGGCTCGCCGCCGCTCAGCGCTTGCGCCTCAACGGCTCGCCGCCGCTCAGCGCTCGCGCCTCAACGGCTCGCCGCTCAGGGCGTGCCGAGCCCGATGTCGAGGGTCAGGGCCAGGCCAAAGTCGCCGTAGCGACGCTGACCGCCGTGCCCGAAGCCGACGTTCAGGTCGAGGCCCAGTCGTGCGCGCCCGAGGTGGAGTCGCGCGCCGGCCGCGACCCCGAGGGAGACCGGGTCACCGCCGTCGAACATGACGATGGCGCTCATCACGCGGAGGTCGGCCGACACGCGCTCGGTCACGCGATAGAGCAGCGCATAGTCCCCGATGTAGGCCGTGTCGCTATCGGCCGAGTAGACGCCCTGGCGCGTGTCGAACCAGAGGTCGCGGGCGATGCGGTAGCGCAGGAGCAGTGACGGCTCCCAGCCGATCCGACTCGCCCCGGCGTCCATCGCGGGATCGGGATCACCCAGCCCGAGGCGCACCCGGAAGGAGGGCGCGAGGACGAGGCGCGCGTTCTGGTGGGCGAGGTAGCGGACCCCGAGGATCGCGTCGCCGAGTTCGTTGGTCTGCGAGCGGTCGGTCGAGAGCGTCGGCCGGAACAAGGTGACGGCGCCGTCGAGCCCGAGCCGCTGGTCGACGAGGCCTACCTCGGCGCCCAGCGCGACGACGGCATAGGTCTCGTCCGCGCGCGAGAAGAGCGCGGTCTGTACCCCGAGCCGATCGATGGGGACCGTATTCGGCAGCGGCGTCGGCGCGGTCGGACCGTCGGTCACCGCGGTGCCGATCGACTCGGCCCACTGGTAGCGATACGGCTCGTCCGGGAGGAGCTGCCGCACCGGCAGGGTCAGGGTCGCGAGCGGCCCGGGCGGCCACGACGCGCGCAGCTCGATGCGCGTCGGACCCGGTGGGGTGGGCGCGGGCAAGGTCGCCGCGAAGCGCCCCGGACCGACCGGCTCCAGCGTGAGCGGCCCACCCGGCTCGGCCTCGAGCACGGCGTCCGGCACAGCGGCGGGGCGCCCACGCTCATCGACGAGGGTCAGGATGATGACGCGCGGAGCGCCGCCCGCGATGACCTCGGCCTTGCTCGCGGGCGCGCTCACGGAGGTGGGCGGCGGCGTAGGGGCCGGTGTCGCGGGCGTCGGCGTCGCGGGCGTCGTGGCCTCGGGTGTCGCGGGCGTCGGTGTCGCGGGCGTCGTGGTCTCGGGCGTCGGTGTCGCGGGCGTGGTCTCGGGCGCGAGCTCGAGCGTGGCGCTGACCGACAGGACCTGGAAGTCGAAGGACGACACGATGCTCTCGCCGACGCGGCGCACGCGCACCACGTGCTTGCCGTAGCCCTGGACGCGGGTCGGCTCGGCCCCGGGCATGAAGGCGCCGTCGTCGAGGGACCACTCGACGCCCTCGGCGGGCCCGGCCGCGCGCGTCGGGCCGGCACCGGGCTCGCTGACCGAGGCCCCGCCGAGCTCGAGGCGCGAGAAGCCCGTGACCTCCCAACGGCCGCTCTCGTCCTGGGTCATCTTGCGCGACGACACGAGGCCCACCACGTCGATCGGCAGCGGCTTGGTCGGCATGCCCTCGAGGCCGCGCCCATCGCGGGCCGAGATGCGCGCCCAGAAGCGGCCGACCGGGATCTTCTCGAGCGTGAAGCGGGTCGTCTCGGCCGGGACCAGCACGTTGACGAGGGTCTGCTTGAAGGCCTCGTCCTGGGCCAGCTCGACCCGGTACTTCTTGGCCTCGGCAACTTTTCGCCAGGCCGCCTCGAAGGTCGCGCGCCCACCCGGCGGCACCACCGCGACTGCGCTCCCGTCGCCGACGTTCCAGTCCGGCGGCGGCGGCAGCGGCGTCGGCTTCTCGGGCGGCTTGCCCTTGGGCACGACCGTCCCCTGCCCCTTCGGCACCGTCACCGACGCGCCCTGCGACTTGACCTCGGCCTGGCCGTCGAACACCGACACGATGGCCGAGAGCGAGTCGGCCTGGACCTGCGCCAGCTTGCTCTTCAGCTCGATGGTGCCCGAGCTCGTCTCGATGACCATCGGCGCCGACGGCGTCGGGCCGTCCAGCGCCGCGAGGCCTCCGCGAACCGTGCCCTCTTTCAAGAGCACCTGGGTCTTCTGCTTCTC
Source organism: Deltaproteobacteria bacterium (assembly GCA_016792665.1). Taxonomy (GTDB): domain Bacteria; phylum Myxococcota_A; class UBA9042; order PHBI01; family PHBI01; genus WYBB01. Next base: position 7,002 of record JAEUKJ010000396.1, read on the forward strand.
TTTCGACTGGGCCTGCTTCGACGTCCCGCCATAGATGACGAGCAGCGCGTTGTCGCTGAGCCGCAGGTCGGACGCGTCCTCGAACACGATGTGCACCGCCGACTCGTCGCCGGTCGACACCTGATAGAGCTTCCAGAGGTTCATCTTCTGGCTCGCCGAGAGCCAGTCGAGCGCACGCGGCGGCTTGGCCTTCACGTCGCGCCGCATCCACTCGACCTGAGCCTCGGGAGAGATCGACCCCTCGGGCAGGGTCAAGACCTGCCCAGGCTTCAGCAAGAACGGCGGCGGCCCGATGAAGTCGTTGTACTTATAGATGAGCTTGTACTTGTCGCCGCTGCCGTAGAACTCCTCGGCGATGCTCCACACGGAGTCGCCGGGCTGGACGGTGTAGGTGCGGACCTTGGGCTTGGGCTGGGCCAGGGCGGGTGTGGCAGCCGCCATGAGCCCGGCCGTCGCGAGGGCGACCAGGGCGACGACGAGGGGGGCCAGTCGGAACACGCGCTTCATCGGGTCATCCCGTCCGGAGCCTCGTCGTCGCGAAGCATGTGGAACTCGACGCGGCGGTTCTGCGCGCGTCCGGCTTCGGTCGCGTTGGTGGCGACGGGTCGGGTCGAGCCGAAGCCCTTCGCGAAGAGTCGCTCGGCCGCCATGCCTTTCTCGACCAGGTAGAGTCGCACCGCGCCGGCGCGCCGCTCGGCCAGGTCGACGTTGAACTCGCGGTCGCCGAGGTTGTCGGTGTGGCCCTCGATGCGGACGCGCTTGACGGTCTGGGCGTGGGCCTTCAGCACCGAGGCGACCTGGTCGAGGATCTCCTTGTCCGAAGGCAAGAGCTCGGCGCTGCCCGACTTGAACTTGATCTTGTCGGCGATCTCCAGGACCGGCCCGACGTTCGTCACGATGGACCGCCCCTCGTCCGGGCAGCCGTCGTCATCGTCGTTGCCGTTGATGGTCTCCTGGGCGTCGGGGCACTTGTCGTCCGCATCCAGGACGCCGTCGCCGTCATTGTCCGGGTCGAGGCAGCCGTCGTCGTCCTGCCAGCCGTCGAAGTCCTCCTGAACGGTCGGGCACTTGTCCTGCGGGGTCGGGATGCCATCGCCGTCCTGATCGAGGTCGGCCACCGCGAGCTGGTCGAAGCGGTCGGCCGCCAGGGTCTCCGGCGGGGGCAGCGGCTTGTCCTTCGGCCCGTCCTGCCACCCATCCTCGCGGCGATTTTTCGCCGCGGCGACCAGCGGCTCGTCGATGGGCCGTGGCGGCGCCGCGAACAAGGCCAGTCCCAGAACGACGCGAAAGTCCGGCGAGCCGTAGCCCTCGGTGAGGCCCGAGCCGATTGCGGCGGTGGCGACGATGCCGCCCTCCGAGCGCCAGCGGAGCCCGCCCAGCGCCTCGACCGGCACCTCGCGCGCGGCGATGCCGCCGCCGTCGTGCGGGCTGTCGCCGAGTCCCACCGAGGCCAGCACCTCGGCCGTCAGCGCGAGGCCGAAGACGCCGAGAGGGACCTCGGCGCCGACCCCGAAGCGCACCTCGTCGGCGATCTCGAGGTCGTCCACCGTCACTGGGGATCGGTGGCGAAAGCCAATGTTCAGGGCCAGGGCCAACCCGAAGGGGCTGCGGTAGTCGAGGACCAGCTTCGGCGTGAGCGTCGGCACGCCGTCGCCAGTGAAGTCCTCGGTGCCGGTGGGCAGGGTCCCTTCCAGAGCGAGGCCGAGGCCGAAGCCGCTGGTGTCGGAACCCGGCGCGGGCCCGAAGAGACGCGCGCGCGCCGCGACGCGCAGATCGCCGAGACCGACGCCGCCCGAGCCGATGGCCGGGGCCGCCAGCGACGTCACCATGAGCGGCACGCCGAGCGCGACATCGAAGCGGTCGCCGAGGCCGAGCCCCAAGGCCAGCGTGACGATTGCGCGATCTTCCAACGGTCCGTGCGTCGTCTGGTCGGCGGAGACGCGGGTCACGAGCTCGTCGTCGGCCCAGGTCGCGATGAGCCCGCCCCACGGTCGCAGGTGCCCGCGCGTGGCGGTCGTCTCGAGCGAGAGGATCCCGCTCGGGGCGAGGGCCGCCTCTAAGAGACGTGGGTCGACATCCTGGGCTCGGACCTCGTGCGACGTCACGCCACTCGAGGCGACCACGAGCAGCGCCGCGGCCCCCTGGCGAAAAGTTGCCAACGCCTTCGCGCGCCGCCTCGCGAGCCGACCTCCGACCAGGAGAAGCCCCGCGAGCACCAGCGCCGGCCAAGACCCACCCGCGCCGCCGCAGCCACCGCCGCCCTGGGTGCGCGGCCCGAGGTAGGGCGGGCAGAGCAGCGAGACCGGTTCGCCGTTCGCGTCGACCGGGAAGGACTGATCGGCGTTGGCGAAGTCGGGGCAGTTGTCGTCGCAGCGCTCCGTGGCGCCCTCGACGCACGGGTTGTCGAAGGGGTCGCCGCTCTCGTCGCCATCGTCGAGGACCCCATCTTCGTCACGGTCACGGCGGCACACCGACTCGGTGTCCGCGCTGAGCTCGGTGCAGAGCCAGCCGGGCTCGACGCGGCAGTCGGTCGAGCAGCCGTCGCCGCTGACCAGGTTGGCGTCGTCGCACCCCTCGAGGTCGAGCACGAAGCCGTCGCCGCAGCTGCCTTCGCAGGCGCTCGGCTCGGCCGGGGGATCGCCGCAGGTGTAGCCGCGCTCGACCTCGCACGTGGACGAGCAGCCGTCGCCGGCCAGGACGTTCTCGTCGTCGCAGCCCTC
>JAEUKJ010000416.1 GCA_016792665.1 Deltaproteobacteria bacterium
GCCCCCGCCTGACCTTCCATGTCGACCGTCTCGCGGCCGCCGCGCTCCCCGCGCGCCTCACCGAAAAATGGCACATTCCCTCGAAAAGGACTCACGTGATGAGTGACATCGGCGTCATCGGCCTCGGCGTCATGGGACGCAACCTCGCCTGGAACATGGTCGATCACGGCTTCGAGGTCGCGGTCTGGAACCGCGAGCCCGAGATGCTCGAGGCCGTCCTGGCCGAGCGCGCCCAGGGCCTCGTCCCCACCTCGACGCTCGCCGAGCTCGTCGCGGCCCTCACCCCGCCGCGTCGCATCCTGCTCATGATCACCGCGGGCCGCCCGGTCGATCTCGTCATGGACGCCCTCCTGCCGCTGCTCACGCCAGGCGACATCGTCATCGACGGCGGCAACTCCTGGTTCGAGGACACGCGCCGCCGCGAGGCCAGCGCGCGCGAGCACGGCATCGCGTTCGTCGGCATGGGCGTCTCGGGCGGCGAAGACGGCGCCCGCTTCGGCCCCTCGCTGATGCCCGGCGGCAGCGCCGAGGCCTATGCCCACCTGGCTCCGATCCTCGAGGCCATCGCGGCCAAGACCGACTCCGGTCCCTGCGTCACGCACGTCGGCCCCGACGGCGCCGGTCACTTCGTCAAGATGGTCCATAACGGCATCGAATATGCCGACATGCAGCTCATCGCCGAGGCCTACGATCTCCTCCGCAAGGTCGGCGGCCTCGAGGCCCCGGCCCTGGCCGACACCTTCTCGCGCTGGAACGCCGGTCCCCTCGAGTCCTTCCTCATCGACATCACGGCCCAGATCTTCCGCGTCCCCGATCCGCAGCGACCGGGCTGGCTCGTCGATCGCGTCCTCGATCAGGCCGGCCAGAAAGGCACGGGCCGCTGGACGGTGCAGGTCGCCCTCGACCTCGGCGTCGCGGTGCCGTCCATCGCCGCGGCGCTGGACGCCCGCGTGCTCTCCAGCATGAAGCCCCAGCGCGTCCACGCGGCCACCCTCATCGCGCCCCCTCCCGCGCCGCCAGCCGTCGCCCACGACGCGCTCGCCGAGCTCGAAGTCATGGTCCACGACGCCCTCTACGCCGCCAAGATCCTGGCCTACGCCCAGGGCATGATGCTCGTCGCCGCGGCCTCGACCCGCTACTCCTGGGCGCTCTCCCCGCGCGAACTCGCCCGCATCTGGAAAGGCGGCTGCATCATCCGCGCGCGCTTCCTCGACACGATGATGCGCGCCTACGAGCGCACCCCCTCCCTCGAGAGCCTCGTCCTCGACCCCGACATCGCCCAGACCATCGACGCCCTCGCTCCGCGCTGGCGCAAGGCCCTCGCCCTCGCCCAGAGCCACGGCGTCCCGGTCCCGGCCATGTCGGCGAGCCTCGCCTGGTACGACAGCTACCGAACCGCCGACCTGCCGCAGAACCTGACCCAGGCCCAGCGCGACGCCTTCGGCGCCCACACCTACCAACGCTCGGACACGCCCGACCCGGTCTTCGTCCACACCGACTGGCTCCCGGGCTGACACCCTGATAAGAGGGCGACGCTCGACCGGCACCGCGAGCGACCGAGGTCCCATGAACGCGTCGACTCCCACCGTCTACCCCGCCCGTTGGGGCGTCCTCCTGACCTATGCCCTGGCCGCGCTGGTGCTCCAGCTCCAGTGGCTCACCTTCGCGCCGATCGCGCGCACGGCGACCCTCGCCCTCGGCGTCGAGCAGTTCGACATCGACCTCCTGTCGTTGGTCTTCATGGGCGTCTTCGTCGTCGCCTGCATCCCGGCCTCGTGGTTCCTCGATCGCTTCGGGCTGCGCGCCGGCGTGGGCCTCGGCGCCCTCTTCCTCGGCGTCTTCGGCCTCATGAAGGGGCTCGTCGCCGACAACTACACGCTGCTCGTCGTCGCCCAGCTCGGCCTCGCCCTGTCCCAGCCCCTCATCATCAACGCCGCGACCAAGCTCGCCGCGCAGTGGTTCCCCATCGCCGAACGCGCCACCGCCGTCGGCATCGCGACCCTCTCCCAGTTCATCGGCATCATCGTCGTCATGATGGTGACACCTGCGCTCGTCGACGTGGATGCGACTCGCCAGGCCGCTGCGGCGCTCGTCGACGTGGATGCGACTCGCCAGGCCGCTGCGGCGCTCGTCGACGCGACCGCCGCCCGCCCCGACCTCGGCCCCATGCTCATGATCTACGGCGCCATCTCGGCCGCGGTCGCGGTCCTGGTGCTCCTCGTCCTGCGCGAGAAGCCGCCCACGCCGCCCTCCGCAGAGCCCACGGGCGAGCGGCTCATGACCTTCGCCGGCATTCGCCACATGCTCGGCCTCCGCGACATGCGCCTGGTGATGGGCCTCTACTTCGTCGGGCTCGGCGTCTTCAACGCGGTCTCGACCTGCATCGATCTGCTCTGCGCCAAGAACAACCTGAACGTCGACGAGACCGGGCTCGTCGGTGGCCTCATGTTCATCACCGGCATCATCGGCGCCGCCATCCTCGCGCCGATGTCCGACAAGATGCGAAAAAGAAAGCCGTTCCTCGTCCTCGCCATGGCGCTGACGACCGTCGCCCTGGCCCTCCTCGCGCTCGCCGACGGCTTCCTCCTCCTCGTCATCGGCTCCGGGGTGTTGGGCTTCTTCCTCCTCGGCGCGGGCGCCCCGGTTGGATTCCAATATGCCGCCGAGGTCAGCTATCCGACCGCCGAGTCGATGTCACAGGGCATCATCCTGCTCACCGGCCAGATCTCCGGCATCCTCTTCATCGTCGGCATCAACGTCCTTGGCATGGGGCCCTTCATGTGGCTCTTTGTCGGCCTGGCGGCGCTCGCCACCCTGTTCGCCGTCCTCTTGCGTGAGTCCCCCCGACTCCAACCCTGAGGGACCCACGCTCCAACGACTCGGCCCTTGGAGCTCACCGCATGAACTCGTACGCGCTTCGCCTCTGGTCGCTGCCTCTCGCCATGACTGTCGCGGTCGCTCTCGGCGCCTGCTCCGACACCACGCGCGGTCGGGTCGACGACACCGCCGACGGCACGTCCGACAGTGGCGACACTAGCGACAGCACCTCGGACCCGGACCTCACGACCGACACGTCGCCGAGCGACACGTCGTCGGCGACCGATGGGACCGACGCCGCGCCCGGCGACACGGTCGACCTCCCCGATATTGCCACCGATATTGCCACCGATATTGCCGCCGATATTGCCAGCGATATCGGTGACACCGCGCTCAGCGATGTCAGCGATACCACGCCCGGCGATGACACCCCCGACGCGACGTCCTTCGTGTGCGCCTGCGACTACGGCCAGCGTTGCGTCGACGCGTGCACCACCCCGGGCGACGTCTGCGCCCGCGACGGCTACCCCGACGGCACCGAGCGCCGCTTCTGCCGTCCTGCCGCGACCGCCGGCCAGGGCTGTGGCAACCAGTTCAACGAGTACTTCTTCCCCTGCGCCGCTGGCCTCGACTGTCTCTTCCCGTTGCCCGATGACGCCGACAGCCCGAAGTACTGCTACGCCTGCGAGGCCCAGGACGTGACGTTCACCGGCGAGTGCGCGATGCCGCTCGGCGTCTTCTGGGACGGCACCCAGTGCCGGTCCGTCTCGGGCTGTACCTGCACCGGGGCGGACTGCAACTCGCCCTATGCCAGCCTCGCCGCGTGCGAGCGCAAGACGCAAGTCCCCTGCGCGTCCCGCTGACCCTCGAGCCGCGCCCGCTCACGCCGAGCAGCGCGTTCGAGACGAAGGTGAGGCACGTCATGTGGAGACTCCTGGTGTCGGTGATGGTCGTTGCTACCGCGTCCTCGCGGTCCCACGCTCTCACGCAGTCCGGAACGTGTCTCGAGGCCCGGGGAGCGGATTGCTTCTGCCGCGGCCTTCCGTTCGACCATGCGATCATCGGGACCTATGTCGACTGCCCGCCGCCGGGTGGATGCATGCGCGTCGTGAGAGCATGGGCCCGAGCCGGGGTCGAGCCGTTGGCGGTTGGCACCGTCGTCCCCGT
>JAEUKJ010000213.1 GCA_016792665.1 Deltaproteobacteria bacterium
GCTCGTGCCGCGCGGCTAGAGGCGCGTCGCGATCGGTTGTCAGGTAGCGCTCAGGCCCAGGGTGCGCTTCGGGGTGGACGCGGGGCGGTGGGCGCGCTCACATCCGCGCGCCGTCGCAACGCGGAAGCGACGTTCGAGGAGTCGTCATGGGAAACCGGGCCAAGCAGCTCGTGGTGGGCGTCATCGTATGTGGCGCAGGCCTCTCCGGGTGCGACGACGCGGCCGACGGGCCGGTCACGGACACGGTCGCGGACGCGGCAGGTGACGCCACCGACACCGCGCCCGAGGTGAGCACGCCGGTCCTGGCCATCGTGGTGAACGAGGTCGCCCCGGCCGGAGCACCCGACGACTGGATCGAGCTCTTCAACGCGGGCGAGACGCGCGCCGAGATCGGTGGCTGGGTCCTGCGCGACGACGACCCGCGACACGGCTATGTGCTGCCGGCCGGGACCGCCATCGCGGCCGGTGGGTACCTCGTCATCGGGCGCACCGCCGCGGGCGGCGACGGCTTCGACTTCGGGCTCGGGTCGGCGGACGGGGTGTTCCTCTTCGATGCGGCTGGGCGCCTGGTGGACGGGACGAGCTGGAATGACGGGGCCGCACCGGCGAGCGCGTCGTGGGGTCGCATCCCCGATGGCTCGGGCAGCTTCGTCACGCTGGAGACCCCGTCGCGCGGCGCGCGCAACGTCGACAATCGGGCGGTGGAGTGCGGCGATCAGGTCGCGGCGCTGAGCGAACGGTGCGACGGCAGCGACTTCCACGGGGCGACCTGCGCCAGCTTCGGTTGGGGCGGCGGCACCCTGGCTTGCATCTCGGAGTGCAAGCTCGTGAGCCAGGCCGGGTGCTCCGAGCGCGCGCCGGGCCTGGTCCTGAACGAGGTCGAGAGCGACGGGACCGATCGCGTCGAGCTCTACAACGGCACGGACGCCGGGGTCGACCTGGCCGGCTTCTCGCTGGTCGACGCGGGCGGCAACACGTTCATCGTCCCCAACGGCAGGTCGATTGCCGCGAAGAGCTACCTCGTCCTGGAGCGCGACGTGGACCACCTCTTCGGGCTGGGGAGCGTCGATGGCCTGACCCTCTTCGACGCCCAGGGCGGGCGCGTCGACGGCATCGCGTGGCAGGACGGCGAGGCGGTCCCGAGCCTGTGCCGCGCGCCCGACGGCACCGGCGGCTTCCACCACTGCGCCAGCGAGACCTTCGGGGCCGCGAACCCCTGAGGCCAGGTCGCCGACGCGCGCGGTGAGGCGGTTCCTCGCGCGGTCCCAAGATTCACTTTCAGTGAACGCCATCCAAAAACGTTCGATTCGACTTCGCACGGTCTCGCGACCATGGTGTCCCTCGAAAGCAGCGAGCCCCGCCGGCGCGCCGAGACAGCCTCGGCGCCCGAGATGCGCGTGGCCCGCCCCACCTGAGAGGAAACGCCGATGTCGCTCATCAACACGTCCGTGAAGCCGTTCAAGGCCACCGCCTTCCACCAGGGCAAGTTCGTCCCGGTCTCGAACGAGACCATCGCCGGCAAGTGGTCGGTCTTCGTCTTCTACCCGGCCGACTTCACGTTCGTCTGCCCGACCGAGCTCGCCGACCTCGCCGACCGCTACGACGAGTTCCAGAAGCTCGGCGTCGAGATCTACGGCGTGTCGACCGACACGCACTTCGCCCACAAGGCGTGGCACGACACGTCCGACGCCATCCGCAAGGTGAAGTACCCGCTGGTCGGCGACCCGACCGCGACGCTGACCCGGAACTTCGAGGTCCTCATCGAGGAAGAGGGCCTGGCGCTCCGCGGGACCTTCGTCGTGAACCCGGAAGGCCAGATCAAGCTGTGCGAGATCCACGACAACGGCATCGGCCGTGACGCCGGCGAGCTCCTGCGCAAGGTCAAGGCGGCGCAGTACGTGGCCTCGCACCCCGGCGAGGTCTGCCCCGCCAAGTGGCAGGAAGGCGACAAGACGCTCAAGCCGTCGCTCGACCTGGTCGGCAAGATCTGACCTGCCGCTCGAGGCGCCCGTGGGGTGTCGCGTGCGTTCGCCGCGCGCCCCACGCCTCGACCCGAACACGCCGTGAGGTGTGCCCGCGCGGTGCACCTTCCCACTCACGAGATGAGGCCTGCCATGCTCGACGACGCCCTCAAAGCCCAGCTCCGAAGCTATCTCGACCGACTGCCGCGGCCCATCGCCATCACGGCGTGGCTCGACGAGTCCGCGGGCTCGCGTGACACGGCCGCGCTGCTCGCCGACATCGCCGACGCCTCGTCCAGGGTCACGGTGCTGCGCGGCGATGACGACGCCGCCGAGCGCCGCCCCTCCTTCGGGATCCACCTGCCGGGTGAGGCCCCGCGCGTACGCTTCGCCGGCCTGCCGCTCGGCCACGAGCTGACCTCGCTCGTGCTCGCGCTGCTGCATGTCGGCGGTCACCCGCCGCGCGTCTCGGACGCGGTGCTCGATCAGATCACCCGCCTCGCGGGTCAGGCCGATGGCGCGCCGCTGCGCTTCGAGACCTACTTCTCCCAGACCTGCCAGAACTGCCCGGACGTCGTGCAGGCGCTGAACCTGCTGGCCGCCCGGAACCCCAACATCGAGCACGTCGCGATCGACGGTGCCCTCTTCCAGGGCGAGGTCGATGCGCGGCAGGTGATGGCCGTCCCGACGACCTGGCTCGGCGGCGAGCGCTTCGGCCAGGGGCGCATGGAGCTCGAGGAGCTGCTCGCCAAGATCGACTCGGGCGCCAGCGCGAGGAAAGCAGCCGAGCTGGCCACACGCGAGGTGTTCGACGTGCTCATCGTCGGAGGTGGTCCGGCCGGCGCCTCCGCCGCGATCTATGCGGCGCGCAAAGGGATCCGCACGGGGCTTCTGGCCGAGCGCTTCGGCGGTCAGGTCATGGACACCCTGGCCATCGAGAACTTCCCGTCGGTGCCCGAGACCGAGGGCCCGCGCTTTGCCGCCGCGCTCGAAGCCCACGTCGCGGCCTATCCGGTCGACGTGATGAAGCACCAGCGCGCGGTGCGCATGCGCCGCGGCGAGACCCTCGAAGTCGACCTCGAGAGCGGGGCGACCTTGCGTGCTCGCAGCGTGATCCTGGCGCCCGGGGCGCGCTGGAGGAACATGAACGTGCCGGGCGAGGAGGAGTATCGCACCCGCGGCGTGACGTACTGCCCGCACTGCGATGGCCCCCTCTTCAAAGGGAAGCGCGTGGCGGTCATCGGCGGCGGCAACTCCGGCGTGGAGGCGGCCATCGACCTCGCCGGCGTCGTGGCGCACGTGACGGTGCTCGAGTTCATGGGGCAGCTCAAAGCGGACGAGGTCCTCTTGAAGAAGCTCCGCAGCCTGCCGAACGTGGAGGTCATCGTGAGCGCGCGGACGACCGAGGTCCGAGGCGACGGCAAGAAGGTCGTGGGCCTCGCCTACGAGGACCGCGAGAGCGGCGCGACCCGCGAGCTCGCCGTCGAAGGCATCTTCGTCCAGATCGGACTCCTGCCGAATACGGGCTGGCTCGAGGGCAGCGGCGTGGAGCTCAGCCGCACGAACGAGATCGTCGTCGACGCGAAGGGCGCGACCTCCGTGCCCGGGGTCTATGCGGCCGGCGACGCGACGACCGTCCCCTTCAAGCAGATCGTCATCGCCACCGGGGACGGGGCCAAGGCCGCGCTCGGCGCCTTCGACTACCTCATCCGGATGCCGGTGACCGGAGCGTGAGGCCGCTCGGCGCGGTTACGCGAGCGGGTCCCCGCGCGAGCGGGACGGTTGCGCACGTGAGGCGCCGAAGTAGGGTGGTGCCATGGATTTGGACCAGGTGACACTCGCGCAGATGCGCTACGCGGTGGCGGTAGAGAGCGCCAGGAGCTTTCGCGACGCGGCCGCGCGGTGCCATGTGTCGCAGTCGGGCCTCTCGATGCAGGTCCGAAAGCTCGAGGAGCTGCTCGGCGTGGTGCTCTTCGATCGCTCGAAGAAGCCCGTGCTGGTGACGCCCGAAGGGGTCCTCGCGCTGGTCCAGATCCGCGCCGTGCTGCGCGAGACCGAGCGGCTCGGTCAGGTCGTGGCCGAGGAGGACCACCCGGCGGGGCGCTACCGGCTGGGCGTGATCCCGACCTTGTCCCCGACGGTCCTGCCGCTCTTCCTGGCCGAGTTCGTGGACCTCTATCCACGCGTCGAGCTGGTCATCGAGGAGCTGAAGACCGAGGAGATCATCGCGCGCCTCCAGTCCGACACGCTGGACGCCGGGCTCGCCGCGACGCCGCTCGGTGTGCCTGGGCTCGCCGAGGCGCCGCTGGGAGACGAGGTCATGGTGGCCTACCTGCCCAAGCGCGACCCGCTCTTGGACAAGGCCGCGGTGACGCAGAAGGACCTCCGCGACCGCGAGCTCTGGGTGATGCCGGAGGGGCACTGCTTCCGGAGCCAGGTCCTCGCGTACTGCCACGCCGAGCGCCCGCGCGAGCCGCGGCGGATCCAGTTCGAGAGCGGGAGCTTCCAGACGCTCATCCGCCTGGTCGACGCCGGCCTCGGCGCGACGGTGCTGCCAGCCCTGGTCGCGGCAGAGCTCAGCGCGGCGAGGCAGCGCGCCCACGTGCGCCCGTTGGTCCACCCGACGCCGGTGCGGCAGCTCGGCCTCGTCACCGCGCGCGCCGACCTGCGCCGCCGCGTGAGCGACGCCCTGGTCGAGCTCATCCGGCGGCGACTCGGCGAGGCGCTGGCACCTGCGCCGCGGGGTGCGGTGACGCTGGCGCCGCAGTAGCGGGCGCCTGCGAAAGCTGCTTTGGGCAAGGCCGAGAGGTGGGTCTTGACGTCCGATGCGTAGCCCGCTACGTACTTGTCTGCGCGATCGCTGGTCCGCGCGCGGAGGTCTATGGGCACCTCGAGAACACCGATGCCTCAGAGCATCCCAACGCCCCCACGGCCCCTTCGCGACGACGTGGCCATCGGGGCCCTCCACGCGCGCGATTACCTCGGCTCGCTCGGTGCGCTGGGGCTGACGGCGCGCCTCAAGCGGCTCACCGATGGATTGCTCCACGAAGCGCGCGCGCTCTACGACGAGCTCGGGCTCGGCATCGAGCCGAACTGGCACCTGGTCTTCTTGCTCCTCGAGGCGCACGGGGCCCTCACCGTCACCGAGATCACGACGGCCCTCGGTGTGGCCCACCCCTCGGTGGTCGCCATGACGACGCGCATGATCGAGCGCGGGCTGGTCAAGCCGCACCCGAACCCCACCGACGCCCGCAGCAAGCGCTTGCGCCTGACCCCGAAGGGGCGCGCGCGACTCGCAGCGGCCAAGCCGGTCTGGGAAGCCAGCCGTGCCGCGCTCGAGACGTTGATGGGCGAGACCGGGGTCGACGTGCTCGGCCTCGTCGCCTCGCTCGAGCGGGCCCTCGAGGCCCGGAGCTATCGTACGCGCACGCTGGACGCGCGCGTGGAGGAAACATGAGCACGCTCATCATTCGTCGCGCCAAGCCCGAGGACTTCGCCGCGATCTGGCCCATCTTCCACGCCGTCGTCGCGAGCGGCGAGACCTACGCCTACGACCCCGCCACGCCCTACGAGGCGGCTCAGACCCTGTGGTTGGGCGGCCCCGGTGTACAGACCTGGGTGGCACTCAGCGGCGAAGAGGTCGTCGGGACCTACCGGGTCGGGCCGAACCAGCCGGGGCTCGGCGACCACGTCGCCAACGCCGCCTACATGGTGGCGCCCGCGGCGCGCGGCCAGGGGATCGGGCGGGCCCTGGTCGAACACAGCTTCGAGCGCGCGCGTGCCCAGGGTTTCCGATCGATGGTGTTCAACCTGGTCGTCGCCACGAACCACGGCGCCATCGCGCTCTGGCAGTCGGTCGGCTTCCGCATCGTCGGGACGCTGCATGGCGCGTATCGCCACGCGCGCCTCGGGCTGGTCGACGCGCACATCATGCAGCGCTCGCTGCTCGACCTCGGGGGATCGGAATGACCGCGGTCAATCTTGCAGCCAAGCTGGCCCAGTTCCACGACACCTGGGCGCCGCGCACCATCGCGCGCGTCAACGACTACGACGTGCGGCTCGCCAAGGCCCGGGGCGAGTTCGCGTGGCACGCCCACCCCGACACCGACGAGCTCTTCCTCGTCGTGCACGGCACGCTGCACATCGACCTCGAGCCCGCGGCCGAGTCGGTCACCCTGCGCGCGGGTGAGCTCTTCGTCGTGCCGCGAGGCACGCGCCACCGGCCCTGGTCCGAGGAAGGCGCCGAGTTCCTGCTCTTCGAGCCGAGCGGCGTGGTCAACACCGGCGACGCGCCGGGCGCGCTCACGGCGCCGCGTCGCGAGCTCTGACCCGGAGGCGCCGATGCCGAGGTCAGGCGTGGCGGGTCACTCGAAGCGGATGTCGTCGACGGTGATCTGTCCACGGTCACCGTCCTCGGAGACGTGCCCGGACAGGTCGAAGCGGGCGCGCGGCAGGATGACCAGGCCCGAGGCGTCGTAGAGGACCGTGCCCAGCGCGGGGGCGAGCTGAGCGTCCGGGGCGTAGGTCGCGCCCCAGAGCGGCAAGGTGAGCTCGTGGGTTCCGACGGTGAGAGGGACGTCCCACCCTGGCCGGTCGGAGGCACCGAGGTAGACGGCGCCGCTGAGCTCGATGCGCACGGTGCGCGCGCTGTCGCTGGTGACGGTCACGCGCAGGGCGGTGCGCTCGGTCAGCGAGACGGCACCGCTCTGGAACTCGAGGCGGCCGAGAGCCCATGACCCGTAGGGCGTGCCGCTCGGCGGGTTGCGGAAGTCGAAGGCGAAGGCGAGGGCGCGATCTTCGGCGTCAGTGACCTCCGCTTCTTCGATGACCATCGAAGCATCGATCGATGTCCCGGCGCTCGACTGGAAGACGACGCCGAGTGCGGCGGCGAGGTCGTCGTCCGCGTCGAAGGTGGTCTCGCCGAGGGGGTCGATGGCGAGGACGCGGAAGGACCCGCCGTCGCGCAAGACCTCGGCCCGGGCGCGCAGGAGGCCGACCTGGCGACGCAGATCGGCGAGCTGGGTGCGCCACGAGGTGAGCCCGCGGACGGTCTTGTCCTGGACGACCGCGTCGGCGAGGAAGGACTCGAACCAGTCGATCTGGCGCTCGAGCTCGCCGCGCGCGAG
>JAEUKJ010000433.1 GCA_016792665.1 Deltaproteobacteria bacterium
GAGATCGCAGGGCCAGGGAGGCAAGTCATGGTGAGCCACTTGAAATCGGTCAGCGACGGTCGAGAGACGCGACTTGCCGAGATCAAGGCGTGGGACGGGCTCAACGCCGAGGAGCTCCGGGCCGCCTATCGCATCGCGCTCGAGACGCGCGCGCAGATCGTGACCTGCATGATGATGAAGACCCGCGGCGAAGGGGTCGAGTTCTGGATCGGCGGCCCCGGCGAAGAGGTCCACGGGACCGCGACGGCGCTCGCGCTGGACCACGTCGTGCGCAAGAAGGGCGGCGACGTCGGCCTCTTCATCCACTATCGCAGCGACGCCCTCGCCTCGATGACCTCGTCGCTCATGGGCGATGACGGCTTCGTCGTCGACTACTTCCGGCAGGCCCTGTCGCGCTCGACCGACCCGCACTCGGGCGGGCGCCAGATGGTCATGCACCTCTGCCGTCCCTCGCTCGGCATCTGGCCCGTGCAGAGTCCGGTCGGTATGCAGCTCGGCAAGGCCGCGGGCTACGCGCGTGGGCTGCAGCTCCTCGGCAAGAAGGGCATCGCCGTCGGCATCTGCGGCGACGGCACCACCGGCGAGAGCGACTTCCACGAGTGCGCCATGGCCGCGTCCCTCTGGCGCCTGCCGCTGCTCATGATGGTCACCAACAACGACGTCGCCATCAGCGTGCGTCCCGAGGACGGGCGCGGCATCCGCGACTACAAGAAGTACGCAGAGGCCTTCGGGCTCCAGTACTTCGAGTGCGACGGCTTCGACTTCTTCGACACCTATCGCGTCACGCGCGCCGCGACCCAGGCCATCCTGGAAGAAGGGCGCAGCGCCATCCTGGTCGCCAAGGTGCCGCGGCTCATGGGCCACTCGAGCTCCTCGGGCGGGCAGTTCGAGTACGACGAGCGCGACCCCCTCCTCGAGATGGGCGAGAAGCTGCGTGCCGCGGGGATCATCGCGACCGAAGAGACCTTCCGCCGCGGCGAGCTCGACCGCAGGAAGAGCTACTTCGAGGTGCACGCCCTCGGGGCGATGATGGAGAAGGCCGTCGAGAAGGTGCGCGACGCGTGGACCCAGGTGCGCCTCGAGCCAGCACCCTCGGTCGAGGCGGGCGACCACCTGCACCATCGGATGCCGCCCTTCCCGGTCGTGAGAGAGCCCGAGACCGACCCCAAGACCACCACGCAGATCCAGGTGAACGAGGCCCTGAACCTCGCGCTCGACCGCATCCTCGCGGGGGGCAAGGCGGCGATCTGGGGGCAGGACGTCGGCGCGCGTGGCGGCGTCTTCAAGGTCACCAACAAGCTCATCGACAAGTACCCGACCCAGGTGCGCGACGCGCCGATCAACGAGCCGATGATCGTCGGGACGGCCATGGGGGCGGCGCTGCACCGCGAGCTCGCGCTGGTCCCCGAGGTGCAGTTCGGCGACTACACGCTGAACTGCCTCCATTGGTTCGTGCACCTCGGCAACGTGTATTGGACGACCAACGGCCAGGCCCCGGTCAACGTCACGGTGCGCTTCCCGGTCGACCCGGTGCTCGGCGGCGCGGTCTATCATTCGATGAGCTGCGACGGCTTCTTCGGCAACGTGCCGGGGCTGGTCCTGACCATCCCCAGCTGCGCCTACGATGCCTACGGACTGCTCCGGACCTCGGCCGACTACAACGGCCC
>JAEUKJ010000434.1 GCA_016792665.1 Deltaproteobacteria bacterium
ACCCCCGCCGCGGACGTGCCCAAGCTGCCCGCGTCAATCACCGTCGGGCGCGCCCGACGCGAGGAGCTCGTCATGAAGTCGCTCAGCCGTTGGACCTTTGCCGCCTCCCTCATCGGCCTCGTCGGGAGCGCCGCCTGCGACAAGGCACCCGCCCCCGCCGCCACGCCGGCCGCCGAGCTCGCCGCTGCTCCCGCACAGCCTGCCGCGCCCGCGCCCGCGCCGGCCGCCCCGAACGCCGCCGCCGTCCATGGTGGCGCGGCCGATCCGATCGCCGACCAGGGCCTCCCGCCAGGCCACCCCAGCATCGCAGGCCAGGCCCCCGCAGGCGGCGCCGACCTGCCTCCGGGTCATCCCCCGACCGGCGGCGGCGCGGCTGGCGCCATCGGCCAGGGCGGACCGATGGCGGCCGCGGTCCCGGCCGAGACCGGCGTCGAGCGCCCCCTCCCGCTCGAGGGCTCGGGCAGCATCGCCGAGCTGAAAGCACGCCTCGCCAAGGCCAAAGACACCAGCAAGAACGCGATCTTGGAAGACGCCTTCCGCAAGGTCTTCACCGTCGAGCGCGCGGCTCGCGACACCGCCGGCGCGGCTGCGGCCCTGGAACCGCTGGCCAAGGACCCCGACACGGCGGTGGCGTCCCTGGCCGAGAGGACGCTCGGCTACACCCGCGTGCAGAGCGGCTTCGACGCCGAGGGGGCCAAGCAGCGCTACGCCCGCGCCATCGAGCTGGACCCCGACTACGGCGAGGCCCACTACGCGATGGCCTTCATGCTGGCCATGGGCGACCGCACCCAGGGCAAGGTCCACTTCGACAAGGCCATCGCGCTGGGCGTGCCCGACACGCGCGGCCTGCGCGGCCAGTTCTACGGGAACTGACAGGGTCTTTCGGTTCGTGGGAGCGATCTTCGGACGCTCTCGCGACCACGCAATGATCCCGCGCGAGCCGAGGCGTGGCCCTGACGACCACGGCCGATTCTACGCCTTCTGAGCTGCCCAGGCGACCATGGCCTCGTGTCCGGGCGCGTGGAAGATCGCGTTGTGCCCGCCTGGGAGGGCCCGGATCTCGGTGTGGCCAGGGACCTCGAAGCGAGCCACGACCTCGCGATAGAGGTCGGCCGGGACGAACGCATCGTTGTCCGCGGCCGTGAAGAGGGCGCGGGTGCGCGCGATCCCGGCACGCAGGGCCTCGAGGCTCGGAAACGGCGTGGGCTCGGGCGGGTGACGGTCGAGGTCGGCCACCATGGCCTCGCGCCAGCCGCCATCCTGGCCGGTGCGCATGATCATCTCGTGCTCGTCGATCATCCACGGCTCGAACGGGATCTCGCGCGAGCCGACGATGGCCAGGGTGCGATCGGTGTAGCCCGGCGAGAAGTTCACGCTCGAGAGGATGTAGTTCAGGAGACTCGGGGTCTCGAGCCCGGCCTCGGCCTCGGCCTCGATCTCGGCTTTGGACTGGCCCATGAGCCGCTCCAGCCGAGCGACCACCCCCGGCTCCCACTGGCCGGGGACGCCCTTGCCGAGCAGCACGTACATGCCGTCGATGATGGTCGCCTCGGCGCCGAGAGCCGCGAGGTGGGCGCGCGCCGCCAAGATGCGCTGGGCGATGTCGGGCACGGCCTGGCGCAGCTGGAGGTTCAGGCGGAGCTGTTCGTTGCGCCGCGCGCGCGTGTTGGCGAGCGGGTCTTCGAAGGGCAGCGCCGAGCTCGAGAACACGATACCGGCCGGCACGGGGGCGCCGTCCAGGGCCAGGTACTGCATCCCGGGGAGGCCGCCGTAGCTCTGGGCGATGATGTAGAAGGGCTCGCCCGGAGCGGCGAGGGTCTCGATGACCGCGCGCACGTCACGCGCGACGCTGTCCGATGAGTAGAGGCGGCCGACGGCGCGCGCGTCGAGGCGCGCGTCATCCATGTCGAGCGGGGCCGAGCTGCCATCGGTGCCGCGCTGGTCGATGAGAACCACGCGGAAGCTCTGCGGGAGGAAGACGAAGCGGTCGAAGCCACCGCCCGGCATGGCCTGCTTGGCGTAGTCGTAGTCGAGGGGGCGATAGAAGCGGGCCGAGATGCCGGGGCCGCCGTTGATGACGAAGACGAACGGCTTGGAGGCGTCGTCGGGGGTCCCGCCGTGCGGCGGGAGCACACGGTAGAGGACCTCGATCGTGGCGGCGCCAGGCTCGGCGTAGTCGAGCGGGACGGTCACGAAGCCGCGGCGCTCGTGAGCGTGGACGAGGACGGAGCGGTCGACAGCCTTGGTCGGTAGGGCGTGGGACGTCATGATCACGGCCTAGCATGCCGCCGCCCGGGACTCCACCGGCGATGAAGGGCGGCGGCGACGAGCCGGCGTCGAAGGGTCCGGACGGAAGGTTGGCAGCCAGGCTTCGCAGGTGTAGAGAATCTCCACACCGGGTGCGAGCCTGCCGCCCGAGCGAATCGGTGGAGCCCTGGCCTGAGGTGGAGGGCGGCCTCGCAGCACGCGGCGCGACGCGCTCGGGGTCGGCGCCGGGTTGGAATGGCCCGTGCACCTTCCCGGCCGGACCTTGGCGAGGCCTCGGCGCCGCGCCCCTGATTCGGAACCCCAAGAGAGGACGCCATGAAGAAGACCACCCTACCCTTTGCTCTCCTCCTGACCGGATTCTCGGGCAGCGCCTACGCGGACCAGGCTCCGCCGGACGAGGGCGCCCCGCTCCCGACCGAGTGCCAGACCAACGACGACTGCGACGCCGGCTTCAGCTGCGAGGTCACGGGCGGCGAGAGCTGTGCGTGCGCCCCGGAGCAGTCCTGCGATTGTCCGGTGGTCGAGTACCGCTCGTGTGTGCCGGGCCCGTGCCAGACCGACGCCGACTGCGGGGGCGACCTCGTCTGCATCACCTATGATGTCGGCTGTGCGACGGCGGTCCCCGACTGCGCCCCGGGCAGCGACTGCGGCAACTTTGCCCCGCCGCCCTGCGAGAACGAGACCCGGAGTGTGTGCGCCCCGAAGTGGGTCCGCCCGTGCGAGACGGCGAGCGACTGCGGCGACGGGTTCACGTGCGAGGAGACCGAGAGCTGCACGTGCTCGGGCGGCGGAGCCAGCGAGCCCGCGGATCCGACCGACCCTGCCGATCCGTCGGGTGTCCCGTTCGTCCCGCCGGAGGACGACTGCACCTGCGAGCCGTCGGGCCAGAAGTCCTGCCAGCTCGTCGAGGTCGCCTGCGATGACGACAGCGGCTGCGCGGCCGGCTGGACCTGCGCGCACTACGCCACGGACCTCCCGTGCACCGAGCCCGCCTCGGGTGGCGGCTCGGACGGTTCGTCCGGCTCGGGTTCGTCGGGCGATTCGGACGCTGGCGCCCCCCGTGAAGAGACCCCTTGCGATGCCTTTGCCCCTCCGGCCGAGCCGGCCCAGGGCGTCTGCGTCCCGCCCTACGCCAACGCCTATGGCGGCTGGGCCAACGACGGCTCGGGCACTCCGCGTGAGGAGACCTCGAACCCCCAGGATCCGGGCACGACGCCGACGACGACCGACCCGACCCCGACGACCGACGAGGCCGTCCCGGGCTCGACCGCGACCGGCGGGGCCTGCTCGGGCTCGGGCGCGGGCTCGCTCTTCGGCCTGGCCCTCGGCATCCTGGTGATCGGACTCGCGCGCCGCCGCACCGCTTGATGCCCTGAGGACAGAGCCTCGCGACCGATGTCCGAGGCTCGTCCAGGCAGCCAGACGCGAGCGAGGGCGACGTCGTCGTCCCGCCGCCAGGGCGGCCTGAGGTGAGGCAAGCGAAGCGATCGAGGGGTTCAGAACGACGGCCCGGGGCTACGGCTCCGGGCCGTTGCCATCTGTGGGTGGGTGCTCGGGTCGCACTTCCGAGGCCTTGACGCGGTTCGCGCGCGACGACGCGCCCGCCTATGGCATCCTTGCCGCGCTTCGGGTATCGAGCGATTCCTCGCCCCGGAGCCAGCCCATGCGCCCGTCACTTCGTCGAACGAACTCCCTTGCGCGGTCCCTCACGCCCCTCCTGGTCGCCGTCGCAGCCATGGGCGCGGGCGCGTGCGGATCGGACGCGAACACCGGCAACGTCGACGAGGACGGGGACACCATCGCTGGCGATACCGATGCGGTCCTCCCCGACTCCAATACGGAGGACACGCTGGTGCTGGTCGACTCGACCGAGGACGTCGACACCAACCCAGCCGATACGACGCCCTGTCCCGGCTGCACCGGCGCGCCGTGTGACGACAATTCCGATTGCAATTCGGGCTATTGCCTCGAGGGCCCGGACGGCAAGGAGTGCGTCCGCACCTGCGACTCGAGCTGTCCCACCGGCTACGCCTGCCGTGGCGTGCAGAACGCCGGCGGCGATCCGGTCTTCGTGTGCCTCTACGACCACGTGACCTACTGCCAGCCGTGCCGCGTCGATGGCGACTGCGAGACGGGGATCGGCGGGCTCACGGGCGCCAAGTGCCTGCCGGTCGACGACGCGCACCCCGAGGTCGGGCGCTTCTGCCGGACGCGCTGCACCCCCGGGAGCTGCCCCAACGGCGCGACCTGCGAAGAGATCGCGGTCGGTGGGACCAACGCCACCTACTGCCGCCCCGGCTCGCCGAACGAGCGCACCGACTGCCAGTGCTCGGCCCGCTCGGTGGCTCTGTCCCTCCAGACCGCGTGCAATGTCACCAACGCGGCGGGCACCTGCGGCGGCAGCCGGACCTGCGTCTCCGTCGGAGCGGCAGGGCTCAGCGCGTGCGACGCCAAGACCCCGATCGCCGAGCTGTGCAACGCCCAGGACGACGACTGCGACGGCACCACCGACGAGGACGTAGTCGGCCTCGGCGAGCCCTGCGACGGCAACGACTCCGACAAGTGCAAGAACGGCATCTCGATCTGCGCCGAGGGCGGCGGGGTGACCTGCCTCGAGTCGGGCGACGCCAAGGTCGAGCTCTGCAACGATCTCGACGACGACTGCGATGGCGCGACCGACAACGGCTTTGATGTCGGCACGTTGTGCGATGGCCCCGACGATCCGGACCTGTGTCCGGACGGCCACAAGGTGTGCAGCGCCGACGGTCTCGGCACCGTGTGTCAGGACGATGCGGCCGGCCCGATCGAGCTCTGCAATGGCGTCGATGACGATTGCGACACCACGGTCGACGAGGGGTTCGAGCAGAAGCTCCAGCCGTGTGACGGCGATGACCCGGACCAGTGCAAGGACGGCGTGCTCGTGTGCTCGGTCGACGGGCTGAGCCTCGTCTGCAACGACGACGGCGCGAGCCGGGTCGAGATCTGCAACGAGCTCGACGATGATTGCAGCGGCTCCCCCGACGACACCTTCCCGGACAAGCTGAAGCCGTGCGACGGGACCGATAGCGACCTGTGCAAGGACGGCGTCTGGGTCTGCTCGCCCGACGGGACCGGCCTCGTCTGCACCGATGATGGCCTCGCGAAGGTCGAGCTCTGCAACGACCTCGACGACGACTGCGACGGCCAGACCGACGAGGACTTCCCGACCAAGGGCACCGCGTGCGACGGCGCGGACGCCGACCTCTGCAAAGACGGCACGTGGGTCTGCGGCAACAACACCATCGTCTGCAACGACGACGCGAGCGCGGTCGCCGAGGTCTGCGACGGCCAGGACAACGACTGCGACGGGCTCACCGACGGGACCGACCCCGACCTCGAGCGACGCTTGAACCCGGTCCAGCTCGGAGCATGCGCCGGCACCTACCAGCGCTGCGCGGGCGCGGGCGGGTACGTCGCCGACTACTCGAGCGTGGCGGGCTACGGCCTCGCCGAGACGCCGGACGCGAGCTATCTCGACGAGAACTGCGACGGCCTCGACGGGACCGAGACCAAGGCGGTCTTCGTGGTGCCGGGCGCGGGCAACAGCGGGACGTGCACCAAGGCCTCTCCCTGCGGCAGCCCGACCTACGCCATCACGCAGACGACGGCAGCGCGCAACCACGTCTACATCCAGGCCGGCACCTACACCGAGGTCGTCGAGGTCCCGAGCGGCAAGAACATCGAGATCTACGGTGGCTACAACAGCGCCTGGGTGCGCAAGGCGCGCAGCGAGGTCGGCCACGCGGTCGTCCTGCGCGGGGCCAAGCAGGCGAGCGACGGCGAGTACATGGCCGTGCGCGTGCGCAGCGCGACGGTCAAGATCGCCGACCTCACGATCCAGGGTGTGAGCCCGGGCTCGACCGAGCGCAACGCGGGCCGCGGGCTCTCGAGTTACGCGGTGCACGCGGTCTCGAGCACGGTCACCCTCGAGCGCGTCGAGGTCCAGCAGGGCAACGGCGCCAGTGGGGCCGATGGCACTGCGGGGACCGATGCTCCGAGCACGAGCGCCCCGGCCAAGGCCGGCAAGGGCGGCAACGCCACGCAAGGGGTCGACACGTGCGACAACAGCTCGCGCGGCGGAGGCGCGGGCGGGCAGAGCAATGGTCAGTGCTCGGCGGGCACGCAGGGCGGCAACGGAGGCACCGGCGGCACGATGGACACGTCGTGCGGGTGCGCGTTCGGGGTCTGCGTCTGCACGACGTGCGCGGCGACGTCCGGAACGTCCGGGACCTCGGGCTCGGGTTCCAACGCGGGTGGCGGCGGCTCGGCTGGCTCGGGCGGCTCGAGCTGCTCGGGGGTCGGCGTGGGCGGGCCAGGCCAGACGCCCTCGCATGGGGCTGGCGGCGGCGGTGGTGGGCGCGGCGGCGCGCTGACCTCGAACTTCTGGTACGGCACCGCAGGTGCGACCGGATCCATCGGCAACCACGGCAGCGGCGGCGGCGGTGGCGGTGGGTCGGGCGGCTGCGACAACAACGGCGGCGTGCCCCTCCAGAACTCGTCGGGCGCAGGCGGCGGCGGCGGCGGCGCGGGCGGCTGCCGAGCCCAGAGCGGCGGCACCGGCGGCGGGCCGGGCGGCTCGAGCTTCGGACTCTTCGCGGTGGGCGGAACGGTCACGGTGCGTGACTGCCGCTTCGCCCTCGGCAATGGCGGCTCGGGCGGGATCGGCGGGGCCGGCGGGCGCGGGCAGCCGGGCGGCGACGGCGGCGACGGCGGCAACGCGGCCGGGACGTCGCAGGCCGGCGGGAGCGGCGGACGCGGTGGCGACGGCGGGGCCAGCGGCGGTGGCGGTGGTGGCGCGGGAGGGTCGAGCGTCGGGGTCTACACCCAGGGCTCGGCGGTGACCGTCAACGCGGCCACGGTCTTCACGGGCGGCGCGGCGGGCGCGGCCGGCGCAGGTGGGTCGGCCCAAGCGGCCGCCGGCGCCAACGGGCCGGGGAAGATCGGCGGCGCTGGGCGCCTCGAGACGACCTGGACCTGCGCGTCGGCCGGGGCCTGCGGGGACTGAGCGAGCCTGACGGGGCCAGATGCGGCTGACGGAGCCTGACGCGACTGACAGGCCTGATGCGACTGACGGAGCCTGACGCGACTGGCAGGGCCTGACGCGACCGACGGGGCTACTCCGAGAGCGGCTCTTTCAGGTGACGCGGGCCCTGCATGCGGTTCTTCTCGCCTTCCTTGCCGCGCAGGCAGGCCGGGCGCTTGTCGCCGAAGCGGACATCGAAGGGCACGTAGACCATGCAGCTGCCCGAGTGGCAGAAGACGTCGCAGGGCTTGAAGACCTGGATGTGCTCGACGGTGAAGGTCTTGCCGGTGCGCGTGTCGGCAAGCCGGTTGTAGCTCACCTTGCGATCGCCGCCGCCCTCGTCGTCTGACTCCTTCTCGTCGATCGAGTGGACGCTGGTGACGATGGCGGCCGGGATGCCGTACTTCCACATGCCGACGCGGTCGTTCTGCGCCTTGAGCTGGAGCTCGACCAGGTCGGGATCGGGCTCCTCGGTGCCATAGGCGTACACGTGGGCAAAGCCCTCGCGGATCATGGCCTTACGGAGGTCGGGACAGAACACGAGGATGCGGCCGTAGCCGTCGACCGAGCCCGAGGTCGTGCAGTCCCAGGCCTTGCTGGCGGCGAGCTCGATGTCCTTCTCGTTGACGTGATAGAAGTCCCAGCCGTTGCCCGAGCCCCAGAAGTGCACGGGCCCGTAGGCTTCGAGCGTGTTGTAGCCGACGAGGCGGGCCTTCTGACCCTTGCGCGGTCCATCGAGGATGCGGAACGAGTCCCCGTCGTTGAAGTTCACGTTCTCCTCGACGCCGTCCAGGACGATCTGGTTCTTGCCCGACTTCTTCGGGTCTTTGGCGAGGGCCGTGAGCGGGGTCGCGAGGGCCAGAGCAAGGGTCATCGAGAGCGCGAGAGTGTGCATGGGGGAGTGCTACCACGGGCGACTGAGACGGGGAACCCGAGGCTCGGCCTTCGAGCCACCGTCGGCCAACCCGAGGCCAGCAGGTTCGCTTCCGCTACGAGGGCAGCGCGCGAGGTGACGGTTGACGGGCCGCGACCAGGTGCCTATGAATGCCGGCACTCGACCGGCCCGAGTGCCAACTCGAAAGCCGGAGAGACAATAATTTCAGGACTTTGGACTCATCGCCAGAGTCCCCGAGAGCCCGGGAAGACCCTTCTCGTGGCCACTTAGGATGGAGGAACCCCAATGAACTTCAAGCCGCTGTACGATCGCGTGCTCGTCAAGCGCGTCGAAGAGGAAGCCCGCTCCGCGGGTGGCATCATCATCCCCGACTCCGCCAAGGAGAAGCCGCTCCGCGGCAAGGTGATCGCCGCTGGCCAGGGCAAGCTCCAGGACGACGGGACGCTGCGCCCGATCGCCGTCAACGTCGGCGACCTCGTGCTCTTCGGCAAGTATGCCGGGACCGAGATCAAGCTGAACGGCGAAGAGCAGACCATTCTGCGCGAGGACGACATCCTCGGCATCATCGAAGCCTGAGGAGGAAGAGGATATGGCCAAGGAAATCCATTTCGAGACCGAAGCGCGGAAGAAAGTCCTCGCCGGCGTCAACGCCCTCGCCAACACCGTCAAGGTGACCCTCGGGCCCAAGGGCCGCAACGTCGTGCTCGAGAAGAGCTTCGGCGCGCCGCTCGTCACCAAGGACGGCGTGACCGTCGCCAAGGAGATCGAGCTCGAGGACGCGTTCGAGAACATGGGCGCGCAGATGGTGAAGGACGTCGCGTCGCAGACCAGCGACAAGGCCGGTGACGGCACGACGACCGCGACCGTGCTGGCCCAGGCGATCTTCGAGCAGGGCGTGAAGCTCGTCGCGGCGGGCGTCGACCCGATGTCCATCAAGCGCGGCATCGACGCCGGCGTGGAGAAGGTCGTCGGCGCGCTGAAGGCGATGAGCAAGCCGGCCGAGGGCCGCGGCGACATCGAGAAGGTCGCGACCATCTCGGCCAACGGCGAGACCCAGTTCGGCACCATCCTCGCGGACGCGATGGAGAAGGTCGGCAAGGACGGCGTCATCACCGTGGAAGAGGGCAAGTCGATCGAGACGACCCTCGACCTCGTCGAGGGCATGCAGTTCGATCGCGGCTACCTCTCGCCCTACTTCATCACCAATGCCGAGACGATGAAGTGCGAGATCGCCGATCCGTACATCCTCTTCTACGACAAGAAGATCTCGAACCTGCGCGAGTTCCTGCCGCTGCTCGAGAAGATCGCGCAGTCGGGCAAGGCGCTCGTCATCATCGCCGAGGACGTCGAGGGCGAGGCGCTGGCGGCGCTCGTCGTCAACAAGATCCGCGGGGCGCTGAAGGTCACGGCGGCCAAGGCCCCGGGCTTCGGTGACCGTCGCAAGGCGATGCTGCAGGACATGGCGGTCCTCACCGGCGGCCAGGTCATCTCGGAAGAGGTCGGCCTCAAGCTCGAGAACGTCGGCCTCGACGCGCTCGGCCGCGCCGAGAAGATCGTGCTGACCAAGGACGACACCACCATCGTCAACGGCGCGGGCAAGGATGGCGACATCAAGGGCCGCATCAGCCAGATCAAGGCGCAGATCGAAGAGACGACCAGCGACTACGACCGCGAGAAGCTCCAGGAGCGCCTCGCCAAGCTGTCGGGCGGCGTCGCGGTGATCAAGGTCGGCGCTGCCACCGAGACCGAGATGAAGGAGAAGAAGGCTCGCGTCGAGGACGCGCTGCACGCGACGCGCGCGGCCGTCGAAGAGGGCATCGTCCCTGGCGGTGGCGTGGCGCTCATCCGCGCGGCCAATGCGCTCGACGGGCTCGCCTTCGGCGACGACCGCGACTTCGGCGTGAAGATCCTGCGGCGCGCGCTCGAGGAGCCGGCGCGTCAGATCGCCAGCAACGCGGGCCTGGACGCGTCGGTCATCATCGGCAAGATCAAAGAGGGCAAGGACGGCTTCGGCTACAACGCCCGCACCGACGTGTACGAGGACCTGCTGAAGGCGGGCGTGCTCGACCCGACCAAGGTGTCGCGCACGGCGCTGCAGAACGCGGCGTCGGTGAGCTCGCTGCTCCTCACGACGGGCGCGATGATCGCCACCAAGAAGGCCAAGTCCAAGCCGGCGGCCGGTGGCGGCGGCGACTACGGCGACGACGATTGAGTCGCGTTCGGCACGCGGCGGGTCGGTTGAATGACCCGCCACGGTGTCGAACCTAGGGAGCCCGAGGGCGTGGTCAGCCGCGAGAGCGAGTTGGCTGCGCCCTTGGCGTTTGAGCCCGAGCGCGTTGCCAGGCCGGCTGCGACCGGTGTAGGCCTCGCGGCCCGAGAGTGGCGCCCAGAGCGCCGTCGGATCCGAAGGCAGGCGCTCGTGGCGAGTGCGAAACGGAGGAAGTAGGATGAGCACCGAGCAGAACAGCGAGCCGACTGCGAACACTCAGGATGAGCTGGCCGGGAACGAGGTCGAAGCTCAGAACCCCGGCACCGAGGAGGCCGGCGCGAGCGGTCCCGAGGTCGAGGCCAAGCCCGACGAGAAGGCCGCCCAGGCCCCGCCGCCCCCCGACTACCGCGAGCTGCGCATCCAGACGCTGGAGCGCGCGCTGGCCGAGCGCGAGGCGACGTTGCACAGCTACATCCGCGCGCACAAGAAGGCCGAGGCCGACTTCGAGGCCTACAAGCAGCGCCTGGAGCGCGACCGTGAGCGCGAGCTGGTCGCGGCGCGCGTGAAGCTGGTGGAGCGGTTGTTGGACGTCGACGACAACCTCGAGCGGACCATCGCCGCCGCCAAGGCGGGCAGCGGGGGCGCGAACGACGCGCTCGTCAAGGGCGTGGAGCTCGTGCACCGACAGTTCGTGGAGCGCCTCACCGAGCTGGGCCTCGAGCGGACCGACCCCATCGGCAAGGCGTTCGACCCGACCTCGATGGAGGCGCTCGGCGTCATCCCGGTCGACGACCCGGCCAAGAACGACACCGTGGTGCTCACGCTGAGGTCGGGCTATCGCATCGGTGACCGCGAGATCCGGCCGGCGCTGGTCCAGGTCGGGCGCCTCATGTCCTGAGCGGGCCGCCGGCGGGCCTCGCCGGCCGATCGCCGAGGTATTCAACGCGTGACCCGGCTTTTACAAAGCCGTCACGAGTTGCGGGAGGAGGGAAGCGGAAGGCGGCGTTCAAGCCCCCGTTCGGTCGTCCGCGGCCGACGACATGGGGACCTCGACAAAGCCGCCGACGCGCAGCGAGTGCGCGCGCCAGACGACCACCCCATGTCGGTCCTGAGGAGCATGTCCATGACCCTTCGTTCCCGCATCGTTCTCGGTCTCTTCGGTGCAACCCTCGCGACGTCGCCGGTCCTGGCCGGCGAGCCCACGCCGGCGCCCAAGCCCGACACCCAGACCGGCAAGGTGTCCCAGCCCGCCCAGCCGACCAAGCTCGCCAAGGTGAGCAAGGTCCATCGCATCAAGGTCGCCCCGACCAAGGTGCAGAAGGCGCCCGCCCCCACGCCGGAAAAGACCAAGGGGGAGTGACCCGAAGGCCGAGCGGCCCCGCGTCCTCCGAGCTCCCGACGATCCCCCGGTACCCGCAAGACCGGATGCGAACGTCGGGAGCTTCTTTTTTTGTGCACCTCGCAGGCAAACCTCGCGCCCGGCCCGCGGACAATCTGCGCGCCGCGCCATGAACCCGTGGCGCACCCCGACCTCGAACGCTATGGTCGCCG
This sequence comes from Deltaproteobacteria bacterium, assembly GCA_016792665.1. Classification (GTDB taxonomy): domain Bacteria; phylum Myxococcota_A; class UBA9042; order PHBI01; family PHBI01; genus WYBB01. Next base: position 11,986 of record JAEUKJ010000434.1, read on the forward strand.
CGTGACGCTGCCTCATCGCTCGCCTCGAAGCCGCGGCCCCTCCCGCACGTGAAAGCCAAACAGCTCCCGCTGCCGACGCTCGGTGCGCTGCTCCTGCTCGGGGTCGCGTCCGGGGTGCCCCTCGACCTCGGCCGGGGCACGCTCCAGTCGTGGGCCGCAGACGCGGCGCCGAACCTCGACCTGAAAGCCATCGGCGCTTTCTCGCTCATCGGCCTTCCGTACGTCCTGAAGCCCCTCTGGAGCCCCCTCCTCGACCGCTTCACGCCGCCAGGCCTCGGACACCTCGGGCGTCGGCGCGGCTGGATGCTGCTCGCTCAGGTCGGATGCGTCCTCGCGCTCGTCGCCATGGCGCTCTCGCCGCCGGCGGATGACGCCACGCGGCTCGGCCTCTTCGCGTTCATGTTGGCCTTCTTCTCGGCGTCGCAGGACATCGTGGTCGACGCGTGGCGGACCGATGTCCTGCCGGCCGCGGCGCGCGGCGTGGGGGCGGCCATGGCGTCCTGGGGCTACCGCCTCGGCATGCTGCTTGCGGGCTTCGCGACGCCGCTCCTGGCGGTGCGAGCCGGCCTCGGCTGGGAGACGGCCTATCTGATCATGGCGGCGGTGATGGCGCTCGGGCCTCTGGCGACCCTGGTCGCGCCGCGCGAGCCCGCCGACACCCAGGCCCCGCGCACCCTGGTCTCGGCGGTCGTCGACCCGCTGCGGGATCTCTTGATGCGGCCGGGACGAACGCTGTCGATGAGCCTGGCGATGCTGGCGCTGGTCATCACCTACAAGCTCGGCGACGCCTTCGCCTCGAGCCTCTTCACCGCGTTCCTGCAGCGCGGCCTCGGCTTCGCGCCCGACGAGGTCGCGGCGCTGCGCAAGACCATCGGCGTCATCGCGGTGCTGGGCGGCATGATGCTCGGCGGCCTCCTGATGGTGCGACTCCGG
>JAEUKJ010000455.1 GCA_016792665.1 Deltaproteobacteria bacterium
CAGCGACAGGGCATCGACCCAGTTCGGCTCCTGCGCCTTCTTGTAGGCTTCGACCGAACTCTCCACCTTGCGGTCGGCCCCGCGCTTGCCCTCGTCTTCGCGCAGCATGTCCTCGACGAGCTCCTCGACCCGCCTCAGGGCGTTCTCGCCATCGTCGAGCGCCCCCATTGCAGCCGTGATGTGCCCACCGATCGCGAGAAGCGCGAACTGATCCGACCGCTGCCGGTTCGCATCATTCTCGGCCTTGAGGTCGTCGATCTGCGCTTGTTGGGCGGCGTTCTCGGCCCGAAGCCGACCCACCTCACCGCCGCCTGGCCCCTTCGGCGTCAGGCGCGCCTCGGCCTTCGCCACGTCCATCCCCTTCAACTCGCGCTTCAACCCGCTTGATGATGACTTGCCACCTTGCGCGCCCTTGGCCTGCGAGTCGGTGCCACGCAATGCGCCCCGCTCGACTCGAGTCGGTTCTCCCATACAATACCCCCATGTGAACTCCCCGCCTGAAGCTTCACACAAGGCTTCGCAACACGTCAAGACAGGGGCCCAGTGCTCCACAGAAGCCCTGTCCCGACGAGCCACGCCCCACACCCGATGAGCGCCACCGCCACCGTCTTTCGAACGCCACGAACGCGCCCCTCGACTCGGGCCCCGACCCGCACCGCCAGCCCTCGCACTGCGACGAACCACACCATCACGCCGAGTATCGCGCCGACCACGAACGCGACCCCGGCCATCCAGCCGTTGGCACCAGGCCCGACCCCACCGAGCCAACCGCGCTCGGCAAGGAACGCAGCCGTCGCGACCCAGGCCACGAGGAACCCCGGGTTCGGAAGGACCAGCGCCGCACCGAGGACCGCTGCGGGCCCTGCGCGCTCGGGCAGGAGGCGCGTCGAGGTCGCCTGCGCCCGCCACGCCAGGACGCCCATCACGACCAGGAACACCCCGGCCGCGACGCGTGCCCACACGCGAATCTCGGACTGCGCGAGCAGCGCCGGCGCCACCCCGAACACCGTCAGCGCCACGTGCACGCCCTCGCTCAGCGCCGCCGCCAGCGCGAACGCGAGCCAGGCTCGACCGCCGCGAACGCCCGGCCCGCGCGACGACTCCGACGTGTCGGCCTCGGGCCCGCTCCGCCCCGCGAGCCCATCGCCGATGAGCATCAAGACCACCGGGCCGAGCATCGGCACCGAGGTCACGAGCCCCGCGAGGAACCCGACCAGGGCCTCCATCACGCGCCGCTCACCACGAGGTCATCACCACGGGAGCACCTGGCCGTTCATGTGCCAGAAGGTGCCGCTGGTCGCGAGGGTGAGCGCGCTCCAGCGCGCGAGGATCCCTGCCACCGAATCGCGCGGCTCGACCGGCGCGCGGTGGTCGGTCATGTCGGTCTTCACCCAGCCCGGGTGCACGATGGCGACCGCGATGCGGCGCGGCCGCAGATCGATCGACAGCGACTTGCCGGCCGCGTTCAGCGCCGCCTTCGACATGCGATAGCCGTAGGACCCGCCCGAGTCATTGTCGGCGATGGACCCCATGCGGCTCGTGATGAGCACCAGCTTCGCCCCGTCCTCCATCGCCGGCAGCGCCGCCTGGGTCGCCCTCAGGGCGCCGAGTGCGTTGACCTCGAAGTCGCGCAGGACGACCGAGAGATCGAGGCCGCCGATCGGGCCTTCGTCGAGGTAGATACCAGCGTTGACGAACACGTCGGTGAGCTTGCCGACCCGCCCCGCCAGCGCGCCCCAGCCGTGGTCCGTGGCGACGTCGAGGTTGGTCTCGATCTCGACCCCTTCGATGGCCTCGAGCCCGCCGACATCGCCGCGACACGTCGCGACCACCTCGTGCCCGAGCCCGCGGAGCTGCCGCACGAGCTCGAGCCCGATGCCGCGATTGCCACCGATCACCAACGCGCGTCGCGTCATCTCATCCCCTCCCGTCGAGGCCCATCACATCGAAGAAGCGGTCGAAGGCCTTTCGCGCCGCCCCATCGCCCTTACAGCGAACGCCAGCGTCGATGCGCACCTCGAGCTGCGGGAAGACCCCGCGATAGTACTCGCGCACGCGCCACTTCGGCGTGCTCTTCTCCCACGCGAGCAGCGCCTTCTGCGTCGCGCCGAGCTCGCGCCCGTGTCGATCCACATGCCCGCCGACCGCGCGCGCGACCCCCGCGCAGGTGCTGCCCTCGCGCTTCAACGCGGCCGCCAGCTCGTGGGCCAGGTCACCCCAGCGCACGACCTCGACCGGGAGGTCGCCCGTCGAGGCCTTGCCATAGCCACTGGCGGGCGCGCTGGCGGCCGACGCGGACCCCTTGGCCGTACTCCGACCCTCGGACCCGCGCGAGCCTGACCGCGTCGCACACCCCGTGCCGAGCGCGAGCCCGAGCATCAGCCCTACGAGGGCGACCCCGCGACCCGCGCCGGTCCTCACGCCGCCTGCTTCGTGAAGCGCGCCCCAGCGAAGCGCATGACCGGGCCGCTGACCTTGGTCGCGAACGCCGCGAGCTTGCCGTCGCCGACCGTCTGCTTGAGATCCCAGAGCGGACCCGTGATGAACGAGAGGGGGTCGGCCGAGAACGCCGGGCGGTTCTTCTCGTAGAAGGAATGCCCCACGATGTTGAGACCCCAGCCCACCGCGAAGAGGCCCGCCGACGCGAGCCACACCGGGCGATAGGCCGGCGCCAGCAGGAGCCCGGCGGCGCCACCGACGATCATCGGGATGCCGACCTGGTGCAGCTTGCGGTTGGTCGGGTGTGCGTGCGTCTCCTCGTAGAAGCGGACCGACTCGGCCACGCGCTCCTTGAAGCCGCCCTGGAAGTCGGGGTGCCGCTCGCGCCAGCTCTTCTCGAGCAGCGCCACGCCGCGCGCGAACATGCCCAGTGCGCTCGCCTTCTGGCCGGTGAGCAAGGTCGCCATGCCGCCCACGGCCCACTTCATGCCCTCCTGGCGCCCGGCCTCTCCCCCCTTGCCAGCCATCAGGATCTCAACGACGCGGTCCTTCAACATCCTCTGCTCCTCTCTGTCCGCGGTTCCCGACCGAGTCCCTTCGACCCGGCGCGGCCTGCGTAACGCGCTGCGTCATAGCCGAGCGGCGCGCGCGGTCCAAGCCTCGGGTCGCATTGCACTCCCCGGCAGCCTCGCTCCGCGAGGCCTTGTGCGAACCGGCGACCTAAATGATCGAGTCGACCGCCCACACCCGGATGCGCTTGTCGGACCCGGCCGCGACCAGCCACTCGGTGTCCGGCGAGAAGGCCACCGCGTACACGCCCTTGGGCTTGATGGTGAGCTCGGTCAGCTCCTCGAAGGTCTCGAGGGACCAGACCGTCACCGACTTCTCGCTGCCCACGGCGAGCATCGTCCCGTGCGTGTTCATGGCGAGGCAGAGGAGGCCGGCCACGCCCGGCTCGAAGGCGCCCTTGGGCTGCCAGTTCTGGGTCGACCAGAGCTTGATCTGCCCCTCGTAGCCGGCCGAGATGAGCTTCTGTCCGTCGGGCGTCAGGCCGCCCAGGACGACCGCCGACTTGTGGCCGGTGACGAGCTCGGTCTTGTCGCCGCTCGGCAACTTCCAGAGCACGATGTCGTCGCCGAGCCCGGCCGAGGCGAGCACGTAGCCGTTCTTGCCCGGGGTCGGGGCGCCGTTCTTCGGCGGCTCGCTCACCCAGGAGAGCGAGGTCACGTTGCGCTTGTGGCCCTTCAGCGTGTGCACGCAGTCCAGCGTCGCGCGGTCCCAGACCCGCACGGTGGTGTCGGCGCTCGCGGTCGCGAAGTACTTGCCGTCATTCGAGAAACGGACGGTCGCAACCGCGTTCTTGTGCCCCTGGAGCGAGTCCATCGGCTCGAGGTCTGGGAAGCTCCAGAGCCGCACGATCTTGTCGGTGCCGACGGTGACGAGCATCGACTGGTCGGGGGCCAGCGCGAAGTCGTTCACGGACTTCTCGTGGGCGTCGATGCTGCGGACGAGCTCGAAGTCGTCCTCGACCGACCAGAGCTTGACCGCGTTGTCCATGCCCGCGGAGATGAGGTACGCGCCGTCGGGGCTGAAGCGCAGCGCAGAAACGTGGCTCGTGTGAGCCTGGAGGTTCCGATGTTCGTCGGTCATGCAATCCTCATTGGGACAGCTTGTCGTCCTCGAGGGTCGTCAGCGGAACGGCCTGCGTCGACCCGAGCGAGAACAAGAGCGCAGGACGCTCGGCACCCCCGTGATCGAGGGGGAAGCCGAGGTCGAGCCGGAACGCGAAGCGATTGAACTGGGGGAGCAGCATGCGCAGCCCGAGTCCGAGGGCATGGTGGAGGTCCAAGGACGCCGGTCCATCCCCGACGCCGCCGGCATCATAGAACAAGACGCCGCCGATGTGGACCGATCCGAGGACGACCGGTGGCGTGCGCAGCTCGACGTTGGCCCGGAGCCGGTCGACGCCGAACCCGTAGAAGGCCTGTGAAGCAAAGCCACGGAGGCCGTTGTCGCCGCCCACGGACACCAGCGTCCGCCCGCTGTCGGCCACCCGCGACACGAGATCGATCGAAGCGATGACCCGCCCCAGGACGAAGCGGGGCGAGGCTGTGCGAAATCGCACTGAGTAGTCCTGGTCGATGAGGGCGCCGCCTTCCACGCGCGCGTACATGCCGGCGCGCAGGTCGAAGAGGGCGCGGTCGCCGCCCAGCTCGGGGGCCAGGACGAGCCCGGCCGAGGCCTCGAGCGTGAGGGCGTCCTTGGCGCTGCCGAAGGCCACGAGCGGCGCCGCGAAAGCGAGATCGATCCACGGGCCGGTGCGCACGTCCTCGGTCAGGCCGAAGGCGGCCAGATCGCGGAAGTTTGCCCAGTGCGGCGTGAAGCTCTGCCAGCGGAAGTACGGGTAGAGCTGGCGCCGCGAGGGGGGCAGGACCTCGTCGACGAAGCGCGCCCTCTCCGGCGAGTCGGCCGCGAGGCCGGTGTCGACGTTGGGCGTGTAGTCGGTGAGGTAGGCGCCATAGCCGAAGTAGAAGCGGTGGACCCAGCTGCCGCCACTGCCATCGCCCATCTGGCGCACGCCCTGGAGGGCGAGCTTCACGAGGCTCTGGTCCCAGACGCGCGGGACGGCTTCGGTCTCGGGCGTGGCCGCGTCGTCCCAGGTCAGCAGCGAGTCGCCCGAGAGCTGACGCCGCGTGGTCACGTTCCAGGCCGCGCTGGCCTCGACCCCGTAGCGCGGGCGCAGATCCCAGAGCGGCAGCCCGACCCCGACGCTGCCGCGCGTGCCTTCGAGGTCGCCCGCCGTGGAGCCCATGCGACCGAAGACGAGCTCGAAGCTCTCCGAGAACTGCCACCGACTCCCGAAGAGACGGCGGTCCACGAACAGCTCGCCGACGGCCCACGTGCCCGGGTCCAGGTCGAAAGACAGGGCCGCCTGGTAGTTGCGGCCCAGCAGGTTCCGCTCGATGAGGGTCAGCGCCAGGTTGTCGATGACGCTGCCGGTGAGCCCGAAAGCGGACTCCAGGCGCAGCGACCAGAGGTCCCGCGTGAAGACCAGCACGTCGACCTCATCGGGCTTGCCGCTCGTCGGCACGACCGGCACGATGCGCACGAAGGCGAAGATGACCTGGTCCCGCAGCTTCCGCGCCGACTCGTCGATGCGCGCCTGCTGGTAGGGCTCGCCCACCTCGAAGAGCAGCTCGCGCCGTACGATGCCGTCCTGCGTCGTCCAGTGCAGCCCGTTCAAGAACGTCGGCCAGACCTCGTCCTCGACGAAGACATCGTGGCGCACGACCACGATCTCGCCGATCTTCTTGCCCTCGGCGTCCTTGGCCACGGTCCGGCCGAGCTCGCGCAGCACCTTGGCCGTGCGCTCGTCCTCGTAGCCCTCGGC
>JAEUKJ010000466.1 GCA_016792665.1 Deltaproteobacteria bacterium
CGCCCCGGTCGACCTGGCCGAGGTCCCCGAGGCCCGCTTCGCCATCCCGCTCGGGGTGGCCCTCGCGCGACCTGCGCCGGCCGACGAGTCCGAGGCCGTTCGCGCGGCCTGGGCCGTCATCGAGGAGCGCTTCGGCCTCGACGGGCCCGATGCACGGCGATGGGGTGCGCGCTTCGTCGCCATCGCTCGCCGCGAGAACCACGACGCCGAGGCGGCCCGGGCTGGCCTTGCGGCCTTGACGGCGGCCCAGCGGCACGAGCTCTGGGAGGCCCTGGTCGGCCACCTGCGCGATCAGGAGCTGCCCGAGCAGCATCGGCCGGGGCGTCGCGGACTCGAGCGTCGGTTGGGCAGCCTCGGCCTGGACGGCGTGATCGAAGGGCGGATCCCGGCGTGGGTCGAGGCGACGTTGAGTCTCTGCGAGTCGGCCTATCGCGGCACGGGCCTCGACCCCGAGGTGGCCGCCGGACGATGTCCAGCGCCGCGCGACGACGTAGAACGCTGGGGCGGCTGGGTCGACGTGCCCGCGGCCGGGCGCGAGCGGGTCGTGGCGTTGGACCCGACCGAGATCGAGGTCCTCCTGGTCGCGCTCGCCGAGGACGACGCCGGTCGGGTGGAGCGCCCGGCCGAGCTCACCGATGCCCTGCCCCGTGGCCTCGCGAGCCTGCGCGATGGCTGCTTGAGGCCGCGCTGGCAGCGCTCCCGCTGGACCCTGGGCGCGATGGACCCGCTCGCGCTGGCCGACGCGCGGATCGCCTCGGGCGAGGACACGCACGCGATCCGTCGCCTGGTCGAGGCCCTCGCCCAGGAGGCCATGAAGGCCACGCCGACCTCGCAGAGTCCCGGGCTCGGCGCCGCGAAGTCCCGCACGACCCCGCGTTCGAACGCTGGAGGCCACGTCACGGCGCGTGCCGGCGTGCGCGCACCTGGCAGTGACGAGGTGACCCAGCTCGTCGCCGCGGTCGCCGACGAGGCTGGGGCGGACCGCGATCCCGAGGGCGCCTCCGGTTCTTCGGCAGCGGCGAACGAACCCGCCGGGCCCGCGTCCGAGGCCACGCTCGAGCCGCGCCCAGTCGAAGGCGACGGGCAGAAGAAGGTGCGCTTCACGCTTCCGCCTCTGCCCGCGGTGCCGCCGCCGCGCCCCGCGCCGCGCGTCCGTCCGCGCACCGACTTTCCACCGATGCCCTCCATCCCGGCCGCGACCCCCGCCGCCCCGCGCCCGACGACCGCAGTTCCAAGCGCGACCTCGGGCGTTCCGCTGTCGCCGGATCGCGCCACCCGGGCGCCACGCGCTCCCACGGTCCCCACGGTCCCCCGACCCGCCGCCCAGCGTGTCCCTTCCCGCGGGCTGGACGCGCTGCCTCCGCGCGCGACCGAGGCCCCTCGCGCACGCGCCGTTCCCTCGCGCGAGGCCTCCGAGTCCTTCCCTTCCGAGGCCGTCTCACGCGGACCCCAGCCTCGCGCCGCCAGCCCGGATCGCCCACGCACGGGGCGCGCATCGACCATCCCGCATCTCGTCACGCCGACCCAGGGCAACGAGTTCTACGACACCAGCTTCCGCGAGCTCGAGCTCGTCGAGCGCGACCTCGTCCAGCGCGGCCCGTCGCCTGCCGCGCGCGAGCGCATCGAGGCCCTGACCCGCGAGGCCTTCGAGCTGCACGACGCCCTCGGCCCCTCCGCGCGCAGCGGCGATCGCGAGTTCCTCCAGGCGCAGAAGCGCATCGAGAAGGTCCAGGCCTACCTCGAGCGCCTCCGCCCGCTGCTCACCGAGGTCCATCCGCCGCGCGGAACCCCCGCGAGCCGCGACGAGTCCCGCCCCGGCTTCCTCGGTCGACTCTTCGGCCGGAAGTAGCGGCCTCGCGTCCGTGCCTCACTCGCTCGTGAGCGGCAAGGCCCAGCGCGACCACACGCGCCCGCCGCGCTCGGTCATCGTCACGACCGCGCGATGGTGGAATCCATCAGGCAAGCCGCCCAACCCCGATGCCGACAGATCGATCGAGGCCTCGACGTTCGGGTACAGGGTCGATGATTCGACGTTCATCGAAATAGGGTTCTTGCGGCGATGGCGCTCGACGACCTTCACGCTCCAGCGCCGGTCGTCGTCCTCTCGGGCGTGACCGCCGACGATCTCCAGCGTGTAGCTGCCGCTGCCCTCGACGCTCACCGAGGTCTTGCGCCGCCCGAAGGCGGACTGCGCCACGGCCCTCGTTCCGTCCAGCACGTTGACCGCCACGTCGGTGAAGCGGTCCCAGATCTCGCTCTCCAGCTCGAGCTCGAGGTCGCATCCGGCCGAGTCCGCGCCGATCTCGATCGGCACGCGCGTCCTCGGCCCCTTCACCTCGACCACCTTCTCGCGCTCGATGGCGTCGACCACCGCGCTCACCGTCCCGCGAAACGGCCTCTCGCTCCGGTTGCGGACCGCGATGGACCCGCTCGTGACCCCGTCGGCGCTGGTCGACACCGCGATCTCGCGCGGCGCGTCGACCGCCTCGAACTCGACCGCGAGCTCGAACCGGGTCGGGCCCTTGTTGCCGAGCGGCGCGCTGACTGTGAGCTCCCACGTGCCCCCGGACTCGGCATAGAGCAGGTCGCGACCGATGAAGCCGTCGACCGTGTCGCCGTCGGGTCCGGTCGCGCGCCCGCCGACCCCCTCGAGCTCGTGCCCCTCGGGCGTGAACACCCCGAGCCACGCCGCCCCGTAGCCCCCGCGCCCGGCATCGAGGCGCACGCGCATCGCGGTCGCGCCAGGCGGGACCTCGACGAAGACCCGCGTGACGTCGCCCGCGTCGAGCTTGCCCTCGAAGGACTTGGCCCAGGCCTCTCGGAAGGTCTCGGGCACGACCACCGCGACCGGCAGCTCGAAGGCCGTCACCCCGTCGAGCCGCGCCTTCACGCGCCCGACGAAGTGCCCGCTCTTGTCGAAGGCGCGCGGGTCGATCCCCACCGCGATCTCGGCCGTGCCCTCGCCGCGCAGCGCGACCTCGCGCCGATCGACCGTCAACCAGCCGCTGTCGCTCTCCAGCGTGAAGCGGTCCATGTGCGCCCCGCGCGCCGCCTCGCCGACCTCGCCATAGAAGACCGGCTTCACCTTGAAGGTCACGCGCTCGCGCGGCCCGTCTCCATCGGGCAGGTAGCGGCCGACCCGCCAGTACGACACCGGCGCCGTCGCGCCCGGCCGCCCCGGAACGGGCGTCGAGACCCGCCACGCCGCCACCTCTCGCCGCGCGTCACTGCCGGCGCCTGCCTGCCCGCTGCTCGCCTGTCCGCCCGTCCCCGCCTGTCCGACCGGGGCGAGCTTCGCGAGCACCTCCCACGCGGCTCCGACGTCGATCACCCCGGCGCCCTGCTCGAGGCTCGAGTACCCGGGCAGCGGTCGTGCCGTCGCCCTCAAGGCGCGCTTCACGAGGCCCGGGGTCCACGCGCGCTTCTCCGAGTGGGCCCGCCCGATCAACAGCGCCAGGACCCCGGCCGCCTGTGGCGACGCCATCGACGTCCCGTTCATGATCGAGCGCCCGAGGAAGGGCGGCACCGTCGACCACGCCACCCCCGGGCTCAGCCCGTCGGGCTTGTCGAGCTCGCCGCCGCGGCTCGAGAACGCAAAGATCTTCCGGCCTTTGACCCTCGCCCCGTAGAGCGCATCGGCCGCCGCCTCGGGCAGCAGCGCCCCGGCCGTCCACACCAGGAGGGCCGAGCCCGGCGTGCCCACGCTGGAGATCCCGGGCCCTTCGTTGCCGGCCGAGCTCGCCATCGCCAGCCAGCGATTCTGCCGCAGCTCTTCGTCGACCGCGGCCTCGATCTCCGAGGCCCCTTCGACCTCGTTGCCGACCCCGTACGACAGGTTGATGACCACTGGCGTCGCGTGGTCACGTGCCCAGCGCGACGCGTAGCGGATCGCCTCGAGCATCGAGCCCGAGGTCGTCGCCCCACCCGAGAGCGCGTTGTGCCCGATCTTGAGCGACATCACGCGCGCGCCCGGAGCCAGCCCATCGAAGCCGTCCCGCCCCTCGATGCGGTAGCCCGCCGAGATCCCCGCGCAGTGCGTGCCGTGGCCGCCGTCGTCGAAGTGCAGCTCGACCCGCTTGTCGTCCAGGGCCGGCGTCACCGTGAAGGCGACCGGCGACTTGTCCTTCTTCGGGTCGACGTTGCCGAAGGCGAACCAGGTCGGCTCGTCCGCGTACGCGCGCCGCACCTTCTCGTCGGCGAGATCGCCGTCTCCGTCGGTGTCGACGATCGCGACCTCGGCCCCGTCCGGCGCGCGTCGGAACGCCAGCACCGCGAAGCGCCCGTCGGTCCGCCCGTCGCGATCGACGTCCTCGACCTCGCCGTTCCGGAGGCTCGCCTCGCTGAAGGCGCCGAGCCAGTAGTCCCCGGCGCGCAACGGCTTTTCGCTGAGCGCCGCCACCCCTCGGGCCACGATCGCCCCGGCCCGCACCACGTCACCTTCCACGGTGGCCCGCGACACGGCGACGTGACCCTCGCCCGAGAAGTCGCGCGTCTCGATGACCTTCACCGCGCCGCTCGCCCCGGCCCCTGGAGGCAGCGAGGTCAGGCCCGCGACGCTCGGGTCGACTCCGGTGTCGAGGATGGCGACCACCACCCCACGCCCGTCACGCGTCGGGTCCTGCCGCGTCCAGCCGTCCGCGCCGACGTCCTTGCGCGACAGGAACGGCGACCAGTCCGGCTCGGGCGCGGCGCGGCTCTCCGCATCGCGCACCACCACGCCGCCGACCAGCATCGCCTGAGCGGCCAGGGCGGCCACGGCCACGCCCCTGCGAGTCCTCGACATCCGAACCTCCAGAGTCCCTGGCGCGGGTCCGCATCGACCTCGGCGCGCGATGCGTGCGCGCGTCCTCGACCCGAGCCTCGGCGGGAACCGGTTGCGCGAAGCTCGACCGCGAATCGGTCAGCGCGGCGGGTTGGTCGACGGCGGATTGAACAGCTTCGACAGGAAGTCGCCGAGGTCGAAGCTCACGTTGACGGGCTTCTCCTCGGGCTTGTCGGCCGCCGGCGCCGTGGGCACCGAGAACTTCATGTCCTTGGGCAGAATCGACTGGGTCGCCGAGCGCAGGAGATGCGCGAGCAACGGCCCCGCGTGGTTGCGCATGAACTCCATGTCGACGTTGAGCTCGTTGCCCGCCGCCGGCCGGATGTGGTTGGTCTGCAGGTAGTCCGAGAGCCCGCGCTTCAGCGCGTCGGTGATCCCGAGCTTGGACACGAGCCCTTCGCCGCTCGGAGCGGCCTCGCCCTCGGCTTGGGTCGGCGGAACGTCGGGGGTCTGATCGTCGGTGGCCATGCTTTCTCCTCGACGAAGGGCCGCGCCCCTCGCACGTGACCTGAGCGCGTATCACGATCCCGCGGGCACGTCACCTCACGGCCTCGCGCGGCGGCGCCCGCTGACCGCTGCCCGGGGGCCACCCTTAGCGCAGCGGATTGCCCCGCGATCTCAGCCACTTCTGGACCAGCGGCGCCGGGTCGAAGCCGGTCTCGATGCGCACCTCGTCCAAGAGGTCCTGCATCCCCGCGGCCGTGCCGACCCGCGCCCGATAGAAGCCCGAGAACACCTCGTCCAGGACCTCGGGGCCGATGGCCTTGGCCACGTCGCGCCAGAAGAAGGCCCCCTTCATGTAGACGATGTTCGAGAACAGCCCGTCGTCCAGGATGTCCACCTTCCCGCAGGTCGTCGGCCACGCGAGGATGTCCTCGTCCTCCAGCGTTGCCTCCAGGGTCTCCTCGTACTCGTCCCAGATGGCGTTCTCGGTGCGCGCATCCGTCACCTGGGCCAGCGCGCGGGCCGAGAGGTAGCTGGTCGTGCCCTCGCTCAGCACGAAGTCCTCCCAGCAACGCATGCGCACGCCGGTCCCGAACCAACCGTGCACCGCTTCGTGGACGTGGGTCAGCGGCAGCTCCATCTCGCTCGTCGCGATGTGCCAGTACGGATGGTGCTCCATGCCGCCGGCCGCCGACTCGCCCCAGGCCACCGCGATCGAGGCGACCTTCTTCCCGAAGGTGTAGGGCCCGATGTGGCTCTCGAGCCAGGCGAAGGCCTTCACCAGCGACTTCGTGCCGGTGAGCGCCTTGGTCTTGCCGCGCGGCAGCCAGCACACCGAGACCTCGGTCGCGGCCGGCGTCTTGCCGAGCACCTGGCAGGTGTAGCGCCCGACCGCGAACGCCAGCGTGTACGAAGGGGCATCGGCCGGGAGCTCCTCCGGGTAGATGGCGCGCTCGTCCGACTTCGTGCCCGAGACCTCCATCACGAAGCGCATCCCGTCGGCCGGGCCCGAGCGGCAGGGGAACAGGTTGCCGCAGTAGTATGGCCAGAGGACCGTCGAGCCGTTGCCCGCCAGACCCTCGCCCTGAGGCTCGACCGGGAAGCGGTAGTCGATGTGGATGGGGCCCTTGCCGACGTCGTGCGCGATGTGCAGCGCGCCGGCGCGCTTCTCCCAGGCGACCGGGCCGGTGTCCGAGGTCACGGCGTCGATGGTCAGGCCCGCGGCCTCCAGCGAGACGGTCGAGGAGCGGCCCGGCTCGAACCAGATCGAGGCTTCCGCGGTGCGGTCGGCGAGGTCCACGTGTAGCCAGGTGTGGTCGATCTTCGACTTCCAGTTGGCCGCGATCTTGGCGCTGTCCTCCTTCTCGCCCTCGGTCGGGTCGGGCGTGACGGAGGCCGGAGCAGCGTCGTCGTCGCAGGCCGCGAGGAAGACCCACACGAAGGCGAGGGCGGACGCCCGCAAGGTGACGGAGGAGGTGTTCAGCACGGGCGGACCCTCCGACGCCGCTCCGCGCGTGTCAACGGAGAGGTGCAGGCCCGGATCGAGGGACGTTGCATGGTGTAAGCGTTGTTTTCATCACGGGGTGCCTGGATGTAATTGGTGTTTGCGTATCGTGGTCCGGCGAGTGCTTTGTTTTCAGGCTGTTGTTGGCCCGGTCGGCGTCGCCTGGGCCGCGGTCGGACTTGGAACGGCATGTGCTCAGCCATCTCCCGCCATGCCGCGCGGAGCGGCCAAGGAGACTCCCACCATGCGACTCATGACCACCTTCAAGCGCCGCCGTACTCTCTCGACCCTCGCCGCCGCCTACCTCGGCCTGGCGTCAGGTTGCCTCGCGCCGAACGACGCCCAGCCCGAGTCCGACACGCGCGACTCTGCTACCACCGACACCTCGGGGAGCGACACCTCGACCGACCCGGACACGGCCGTCGACACCGACACGGCCGTCGACACCGACACGGACACCACCGTCGCCGATACGGACACGGCCGACACGAACACGTCGCCCGACACCACGGACCCGGTCGACCCGAATGACCCGGCCCAGCCCGAGTCGCGCGCCTGGTGCGTCCCTCAGGCGCGCTCCGCGACCCCGACCTACATCACTCCGAGCCCCGGTCCGGAGGTCTTCGACCGCGCCTGCGGTCTGGTCAGTGAGTCCTACCAGTCGTCCGCTGGCGCCCGCGCGACCGTCAACGAGTACCGATGGAAGGACGGCGAGCTCTGGGTCTACTACGACCGCGACCAGTACTACAGCCGTCTCCAGCGCTTCCGCTTCGACGCCGCCGACAACGTCGTCGAGGTCTCCTGGGGCGAGCGCCACTGGAGTCGCCTCTACGCCTTCAACCCGCACGAGACCGTCTACCGCACGCGCTACGACGCGGCCGGCAACCTCGTCGAGCTGGCCACCCTCGAAGGCGCGACCGAGGACGTCTACCTCACCCAGCGCTGGGACGACGGGCGCCTGGTCGCTCGCACCGAGACGCGCAACCGCTTCACCGTCGAGGCCAACGACTACGTCCGCGAGACCCTGGAGACCACCTGGAGCTACGACGCAGGTCGCCTGGTGCGCGCGACGGCGCTCGGCTTCGGGCACGCCTGGTCGGTCGACTACGCGTACGACGCGCTCGGCCGCCTGGTCGAGCTCGTGCGCCAGCGTGACGATGAGGAGGTCGAGCGCCTGACCTACACCTTCGACGCCCAGAACCGCCTGGCCTCGCGATCGCTCGAACGTGACGCCCGCGCCGCCCAGGACGACGGCTGGTCCCCCAGCGACCTCGACACCTTCGGGCTCGTCGTCGGCACCGACTGGCAGGGCGATGCGTGGGCCGCATCGGTCCCGCGTCTTGCCGAGAGCGGCTGCCTCCTGCCTCCCAACGGCCTCCAGTACGGCTACCCGGGTGCCGAGGCTGCCTATGACCTCGGTATGCCGCGCGACGATCGCCCGAGCGGGATCGGCTTTGCCTACGGCGCCAACACCTACGGCTGGAACTACGGCGACCTGTCCTGGTACTCGCACACCGGCGTGCACGGCCTCGAGCCCGACTGGGCGATGTCCACGCTCACCGCGATCGAGACCCGCTACGTCGCTGGCCGCATGGTCGAAGAGACCATCTCGAGCCCCGACTCGGCGCTGCGCGACAGCCACCGCGAGCGGCGCTTCGACGCGGGCCGCCTGGTCGAGGACCGCATGGACTTCACCGTCTCCCTCGACGGCTACGACCAGGTGCCCGACCTCGTCCGCGCGTATGGTCGCAGCCTGCGCTACGGCTGGGACGGTGCGCGCCTCCTCGAGCGCACGCTGCACGATGACGACCTCGGACACCTCGAGACCCAGCGCTGGACCCGCGACGCCGAGAACCGCTGGCTCACGCACACGGTCTTCCAGTCGACGGCCAACGCGCGCGTTCCGAGCTGGGCGGGCGAGGCGCCCTACTGCCCGAGCACCGGCCTCGAGGCCCCGTGCCCGGCCGAGCCGCCGACCCGCATCGCGATGGTCTACGAGCGCGAGCTCGACGCCGCTGGCCGCACCGTCGCGCGCCGTGCCCTCCGCCCCGACGCCGCCGGCGTGCCGGTGCTCGAGCGCGACGAGCGCTGGAGCTACGACGCCGCGGGTCGCGTGACCGAGGTCGCGCACTCGGCCGACTGGGTGGAGCGCTTCGAGTACGACGCCCAGGGCCGCCTCGTCCGACACCTCTGGGACTACGGCTCGGACGCGTCGTACAGCGGCGCCGAGGAGACGAACTATGATGCTCGCGGGCGCTGGACCTCGGTCGTGAACCTCGTCAACGGTGACGTCACGGCGACCCGCACGCGCACCTTCGCCTGCGAGTGATCGGGACGAGCCCGCCGAAGGCCTGGCTCAGCCAGGCTGCCCAACGCTTCGATCGGACCTGAGCTTCGCCCATCGGGGGCGATCACCGCTTGGAGCGGACCTCCCAGCGGCCGACGCCGAGCGGCAGCTTCTTCAGCCGGTTGAGCCAGGCGACCTGGCCCTTGTCGCTGTCGAAACAGGGCAGGGGGGCGGCCTCGAGGGTCGCCAGCGCGACCCACTGCTCGCGCCCCAGCGGCGGCACGACGATGCTGTCGGGGTCGACCGAGACGTCGCGATTGGCGGGGATCTTGAGGTTCTGGAAGGGCACGAAGACGTCGCCGTCGGGCCCGATCCAGAAGAGCGTCACGTAGGCTGGCCGAGGCACGCGCAGGTAGTAGTAGACCCGCTGGTAGGGGACGTACTCGTGCGCGTCGCCCCACACCTCGAGGCTCATGAGGTCGCTCTTGTTCTCGGTCGCGAGCAGAGCCTTCACGAAGCCGCGATGGCCCTCGATGGCGCAGCCGCCTTCCCGCCACTCGATCTTTTCCATCGCGTCCGAGCGCGACAGCTCGTCGTCGGAGCGCGCGCCGGCCACGCCTTCCAGGCCGCGTCGGCTGCGCCGTCCACCGCTTGGTTGGGGCACTCCCGAGGCGGGCGCCTTGTCGGCGCTCGTCGGCCCGCGGTCTCCCTCGTCACGATCGCGCGCAGGCTCGCCGGCCTCCGCGCGTCGACGCGGATGCGGCTCGCCCGCCGACGCTGGACTGCTCCACCCGAGCGCGCCCCAGGCACAGAGGCCCAGGGCGAGGGTGGTCAGCAGCCGAGATCGGGAGGGAGGAGACACGGTCGGAAGCCAACACTTGCCCGCCAAGGCTGCTTCCGGCAAGGCCCGGGCCGTCATGACCGGGGCAGGGCGCGTTCGGAGCTCAGGCCTTCGCGTAGTTGCCGCGATTGTCCTGACCCTGCGAACACTTGAAGCAGGGGCGGTCCTTGTGATTGAGCGCGTTGGCGTCGACGAACATCGCCATGCAGTCATGGACCGACATGCGCTTGGTCATGGCCTTGCAGTAGAAGGTCACGGGTTCGACGAAGCTCTTGGGTTGAAGCAGCATCTGAACTTACTCCCTTCGGCCTTGGTGCCCCGGGTCGTCATTCGACCGACGTCAGCTCTGCTGGCGCTCGAGCGGTTGTATCGCTCGATGGGGTTCTGGCCCTCGTTGTGCCCGACCTCGAAGCCATCCCATGCGGGATGGGGGTCCCGGCGAAGGGTGGGCTTCTACACGAATGCCGAGCCGGTTTACAAGGGGGACGTGCGCCCGTGAAACCCATGGGTTCCTGGCAGCCTGGACGCCACGAGGCCCCTCAGCCAGGGGCCTCGCGCCGAGCGTCGCGGCGGGCGCGCGAGACCCTTGCCTCGCGGGCCTCCCCAGCGGTAGATGCGCCCCGTGTTGCACCTCGTGTCCATCGGCAAGTCCTACGGCCCGCGCACCCTCTTCGAGGGCGTCTCGTGGCACGTTCCACCGGGCGAGAGGGTCGGCTTCGTCGGCCGCAACGGCGCCGGGAAGACCACGATCTTCCGCATCATCACCGGCCTCGAGAGCCCCGATGAAGGCGAGGTCGTCCTCAAGAAGGGCGCCCGCATCGGCCACCTCACCCAGGA
The DNA here is from genome assembly GCA_016792665.1 of Deltaproteobacteria bacterium. GTDB lineage: Bacteria > Myxococcota_A > UBA9042 > PHBI01 > PHBI01 > WYBB01. The sequence goes on from JAEUKJ010000466.1 coordinate 10,736, forward strand.
GCCCGAGGATCTCGGCGACCGCACGCCGCTCGTCGCGGTCCTCGAGGCGGGCGGCGAAGCCCGCACCCTGCAAGGGGAAATCGCGCGCATGGAGGCGCAGCTCGCGGACTCCAAGAGCATCGACGAGGCCCTGCTCCACCGCTACGAGGACGCCATCGCCCGCTTCACCCAGCTCGGCGGCTACACGCTCGAGGCCGAAGCGCGTCGCATCTTGTCCGGCCTCGGCTTCACCGAGCGCACGATGGAGAAGCCCATCCCGACCCTGTCGGGCGGCTGGCGCATGCGCGTGTCCCTTGCGCGACTGCTCTTCGCGCGGCCCGAGCTGCTGCTCCTCGACGAGCCGACCAACCACCTCGATCTCGCGACCCTCATCTGGTTCGAGGGGTTCCTCTCGAGCTACCCGGGCACCATCATCGCGATCTCCCACGATCGCGCCTTCCTCGATCGCTTCGCGACCTCGATCGCCGAGCTGCGCCCCCGCGGCATCGACGACTACACCGGCAACTTCACGAAGTACCTCGAGGAGAAGGTCGCGCGCAGCGAACGGCTCGAGGCCGCGCAGGCCCAGCAACAGAAGGAGCTGGCGCAGGTCGAGCGCTTCATCGAGCGCTTCCGCTTCAAGGCCAGCAAGGCCAAGGCCGTCCAGTCCAAGGTGAAGGCCCTGGACAAGGTCGAGCGCATCGAGCTCGTGCGCGACATCGACTCGGCTCCGCGCTTCCGCTTCCCCAAGCCGCCGCGCTCGGGGAAAGAGGTCATCAAGGTCGAGGGCGTGCGCAAGGCCTACGGCGACCGCGTGGTCTACGACAAGCTCGACCTCACGCTGTGGCGTGGCCAGCGCGTGGCCCTGGTCGGGCCCAACGGGGCCGGCAAGTCGACCCTCTTGAAGATGATGGCCGGCGCGGTCCGCCCCGACGCAGGCCAGGTCGTCCTGGGCCACGAGGTCAAGCGCGGCTACTACGCGCAGCACCAGCTCGAGACGCTGAACGCCAACAACACCATCCTCGGCGAGCTCGAGTCGGTCGCGCGCTTCGACCAGATGCCGCAGTGTCGCAGCATGCTCGGGGCCTTCGGCTTCTCCGGCAAGGACGTCGAGAAGAAGGTCTCGGTGCTCTCGGGCGGCGAGAAGGCGCGCCTGGCACTGGCCAAGATGCTGTTCGATCCCGCCAACCTGCTGCTCATGGACGAGCCGACCAACCACCTCGACATGGCCAGCGCGGACGTCCTCGAAGAGGCCCTCGAGGACTACGACGGGACCCTGGTGATCATCAGCCACGACCGCCACTTCATCAACTCGGTGGCCAACGTCATCATCGAGGTCGCCGACGGTCGCATCGAGTCCTTCGAAGGCACGTGGGACGAGTTCGAGGCGAGGCGTGTCGCAGCTGCCGAGGCCGCCAAAGCCGCGGGCGGCCCAGCGACGAGCTCGGGTCCCACCTCCGAGGGCGGGCCGCGCGAGGCCCCGCGTGCGGCCGGGCCCAGCATGAAGGACAAGAAGCGCATGGAGGCCGAGCTGCGCCAGGCCTTCTCGCGCGCGACCAAGGACACCAAGGCCGCGCTCGACAAGACCGAGGCCAAGATCGCCGCTCTCGAGGCGGAGGTCGCGACCCTCGATGGCCAGCTCGCCGACCCGGCCTTCCTCGCCGAGTCGACCAAGGTCCGCGAGGCCTTCCAGCGCCGGGAGACGCTCATCCGCGATCACGAGCGCCTGTTCTCCACGTGGGAAGAGCTCTCGATCGAGTACGAGGCGAAGAAGTCCGACCTCGACGCCCGCCTCGCGTCGCTCGCATAATCGTCGTCGGCCGGCGTGAGCCGCGCCGCAAGAAACCGTATCCCCTGGCCCAGGACACCCCATGACGACCCGCTCTGCCACCGCGTTCTCGCGCGCGAAGCTCCTCTTTCCCGGCGGCGTCAACAGCCCCGCACGCGCCTGTCGCTCGGTCGGCGCCGACCCGGTCTTCGCGGCGCGTGGCGACGGCGCCTTCGTCATCGACGTCGACCAGAATCGCTACCTCGACTACGTCGGCGCCTTCGGCCCGATGATCCTCGGTCACGGGCGCCGCGAGGTGCTCGACGCGATGCACGCGCAGATCGGCCTTGGCCTCTGCTACGGCATGCCGACCGAGATCGAGAGCGAGCTCGGCGCCATGGTCGCCCACGCGATGCCCGGTATCGAGCGGCTGCGCCTCGTCTCGTCCGGCACCGAGGCCACCATGTCGGCCATCCGGCTGGCGCGCGGCGCCACGGGGCGCGCGAAGATCGTGAAGCTCGAGGGGTGCTACCACGGGCACGCGGACCATCTGCTCGTCAAAGCCGGCTCTGGCGCGATGACGCTGGGCCAGCCCGACTCGGCCGGCGTCCCGGGGTCCATCGCCAACGAGACCCTGGTCTGCGCCTACAACGATCTGGTCGCGATGGAGGCCCTCTTCGAGGCGCACCCCGGGCAGATCGCGGCCGTCATCCTCGAGCCGGTGGTCGGCAACATGGGCGTCGTCCCGCCGGACCCGGGCTACCTCCACGGCGTCGTGGCGCTGTGCAAGAAGTACGGCGCCCTGTCGATCTTCGACGAGGTGATGACCGGCTTCCGCGTGGCCTTCGGCGGCGCCCAGGGGCGCTACCACGTCACCGCCGACATCACCTGCCTCGGCAAGATCGTGGGCGGCGGCATGCCGATCGGGGCCTACGGGGCGCGCTCGGACCTCATGGCGAACATCGCGCCGGAGGGCCCGGTCTATCAGGCCGGCACCAACTCCGGAAACCCGGTCGCGTGCGCGGCAGGGCTCACGACCCTGAAGCTCCTGGCCGACCCCCACGGCGGCCCGGGCGGGCACGGCGTCTACGCGCACCTCGAGCACCTCGGTAAGCTCCTGGAGGCCGGCCTGGTCGAGGCCCTGCACGCGACCGGCGTCCCCGGCACGGTGCAGCGTGTCGGCTCGATGATCACCCTGTTCTTCACCGAGCGCATGGGCGCGCCGGTCCACCGCCTGAGCGACGTCCCGGCCTCGGCGCGCGAGCGCTTCGGCGCCTTCTTCCGCGGGATGCGCGAGCGCGGGCACATGCTGCCGCCGTCGCAGTACGAGGCGTGGTTCATCTCGGCGGCGCACACCGCTGACGACATCGGTGCGACGGTGATCGCGGCCCGCCAGACCCTGTCCGAGCTCCGGTAGACACTGTCTACCGGGGGCGCGGCCTTCCACCGGACGTCGGGGCGGAGATGCCCGGCGCGGCTTGGGGTGCGTCGTCGTGCCGATGTAGACACTGTCTACTCGACTCCATGTCCCGCACGCGGGAGCCCGGCCTTTGACCGGAGGAACGGGAGGCGCGTCGTGCCCTGTCCCGCACGCGGGAGCCCGTCAAACGCCGAAGGGCGCGGTCGCCCACGCCCTCCGGATCGCTCAGCGGAGCTGGCTCACTTCGTGTCGAACTCGGCGTCGATGACGTCGTCCTTGCCGCCCTGGCCGCCCGGCCCGGCGCCCGGTCCACCGGCCGCGCCGCCGGCACCCGCCGCCCCACCCTGGGCCTTGTAGATCTTCTCGGCGAGCTTGTGCGCCTTCTTCTCGAGGTCGTCCTTGGCCTTCTCGATCTGGCCCTTGTCGTTCGAGTCGAGGGCCACCTTGGCCGCGTCGCAGGCCGCCTGGAGCTCGGTCCGGTCGGCCGCCTCGAGCTTGTCGCCGACGTCCTTCAGCTGCTTCTCGACCTGGTACTTGAGGCTGTCCAGGTGGTTGCGAGCCTCGGCGGTCTGACGCTTCTCCTCGTCTTCCTTGGCGGCCGACTCGGCCTCCTTCACGAAGCGCTGGACGTCCGTCTCGCTGAGCCCCGAGCTGGCGGTGATCTGCACCGAGGCGTCCTTGCCGGTCGCCTTGTCCTTGGCGGACACGTGCACGATGCCGTTGGCGTCGATGTCGAAGGCGACCTCGATCTGCGGCACGCCACGCGGCGCCGGCGGGATGCCGTCGAGGTTGAACTGCGCCAGCGGGCGGTTGTCACCGGCCATCTTGCGCTCGCCCTGGAGAACGTGGACCGTCACCGCGGGCTGGTTGTCCTCGGCCGTGGAGAAGATCTGGCTCTTCTTGGTCGGGATGGTCGTGTTCCTCGGGATGAGGACGGTCATCACGCCGCCCTGCGTCTCGATGCCGAGCGACAGCGGCGTCACGTCGAGGAGCAGCACGTCGGTCACGTCGCCGGCCAGCACGCCACCCTGCACCGCGGCGCCGAGTGCGACGACCTCGTCCGGGTTCACGGAGCGGTTGGGCTCCTTGCCGAAGAAGTCTTTGACGAGCTGCTGGACCTTCGGGATGCGGGTCGAGCCGCCGACGAGGATGACCTCGTCGATCTCGCTGCCCTTGAGCCCGGAGTCCTTCAGGCAGCGGCGGCAGGGCTCGATGGTGCGCTGGAAGAGCTCGTCACCCAGCTGCTCGAGCTTGCTGCGCGAGAGCTTGAGCATGAGGTGCTTCGGGCCGGTCTGGTCGGCGGTGATGAAGGGCAGGTTGATCTCGGTCTCGATCGCGGTCGAGAGCTCGATCTTGGCCTTCTCGGCGGCCTCGGTGAGGCGCTGGATGGCCATCTTGTCCTTGCCGAGATCGACGCCCTGGTCGCGCTTGAACTCGGCGATCATCCAGTCGACGATGACGCGGTCCACGTCGTCGCCACCGAGGTGCGAGTCACCGGCCGTCGCCTTGACCTCGACCAGGCCGTCACCGACCTCGAGGATGGAGATGTCGAAGGTACCGCCGCCGAAGTCGTAGACCGCGACGGTCTCCTGCTTCTTCTTGTCGAGGCCGTACGCGAGCGCGGCCGCAGTCGGCTCGTTGATGATGCGCTTCACCTCGAGGCCCGCGATGCGTCCCGCGTCGCGCGTCGCCTGACGCTGAGAGTCGTTGAAGTACGCCGGCACGGTGATGACGGCCTCGCTGACGGTCTCGCCGAGGTAGTTCTCCGCGGCCTTCTTCAGCTTCGCCAGCACCTTGGCGCTGATCTCGGGGGGCGAGTAGCGCTTGTCGCTCACCTGGATGTGCGCGTCCCCGTTGGCGGCCTTCACGACCTCGTAGGGGAGGCGGCGCGTCTCTTCCGTGACCTCTTCGAAGCGGTGTCCGATGAGGCGCTTGACGGAGGCCAGGGTCTTGGTCGGGTTCACGACCGCCTGGCGGCGGGCGATCTGGCCGACGAGGACGTTGCCCTTGTCGTCGAAGGCGACCACCGAGGGGGTCGTGCGGCCACCTTCTTCGTTGGTGATGACCTTCGGCTCGCCGCCTTCCATGATCGCGACGACCGAGTTGGTCGTTCCGAGGTCGATGCCGATGATCTTGCCCATGTTCGTATCTCTCCCTTGCGAGGTCAGTTGCGGTTGTCTGCGAGGTCCGCGTGGGTGGTGGTGCGGACCAGCGAAGTGGTTCGTCTGGGCGGGTCCCGCAGCGGCAGGTCCGAGGGTCGCGCTGACGGGCGGAACCTAAGTCCATGCCAGATGGAGTCAAGCGAGTCGTGCGCTAGCGGTGCATTTTGGGCTGCAAGATTCCGACCACGGGGCCCGCATCCTGCAACGCCCCGCGCCAGAGCTGACCCCTCAAGGGGCGGCGTCGAGGACCCAGGTCGCGGTCTCTCCCGCGCGCATCACGCGGCGCTCTTCGTGGGTCACCTTGCCGTCGGGACCGCGCGCGCGCAGCCATGCATCGCCGTCCTGGACCGCCTCGAACATCTCGGAGGACTTCGCGGCCAGCGTCCCCAGCACGTGGTCGTCGACCGAGAGGCTCAGCGCGACCTCGCTGCGGTTCACCACGACGAGGCGCACGGTGCGCGGCGGCACCGGCACGTGCACGGCGACATCGCCGAAGAGCTTCATCTTGAAGCCGAGCTGGGTGCGGTCCGAGAGCCGCTCGATCTGCACGAGCCGCGTGCCCGCCGGCACCGGCACCAGGGTCGGCCCCGCGTCGGCAGGCACCGTGCGCAAGACGACCCCATCGACACTCACGCGCACGTCCTGCCGGGCGGCGTTCTCGATGACGAGCAGCGACATCGGCGCCTCGGCCACGACGCGCGCCCGCTGACCCTCGCGCAGCTCGAGCGCCACCCGCTGGGTGCGGTGGCTCGCCAGGAGCTCGAGGTCCACCGCGTGCGGCCCGGGCGACAGCTTGCCAAAGCCCTTGACCGTACGCGCCGCCACGCGCCCATAGATGGCCCCGTCGATGACCACCTCGACCTGCTCGTCGGCCTGGTTGTCGACGATGATGGTGGCGAGCGAGGTCGACAGCGTGACCTTGGTCTCGGCCCCCGGGCGCGCCCGGATCTCTTCGGCGCGGACGACGCCGCTGCGCAGCCCGACGGCCTGCAGGGTGTGTCGTCCGGGCCCCAGCTCGCCGAGCCTCACGGTCTCGTTCGGGGACAAGGTCCCCATCGGTCGGTCGTCCAGGCTCAGTGCGACCGTCTCGTCGAGGCGGCTCCAGACGAGGATCTGGGCAGGCTCGGCCGAGACGGTCCAGCGCCCCGACTGTCCGGCTTCGACGACCAGCTCGCGCCCATAGAGGAGGCCGGTCTCACGTCCCACGACGACGAGCTTCTGCGTGCCCGCGCGAACCTTCACGCGCAGGCTCGCGCCGACCGCGAGGGCCGGGGCCTCGTTCGAGAGTACGCCGCGCAGCTCGAGGGTCTCTCCGCTCTGGTTGTCGACCTCGACATACGAGGTCGGGTCCTGGACGGAGAAGCGCGCCAGACCGTCGTCGACAATGGTGATGCGGTCGCGAACGACCGACCCGCTCGTCCGACCGACGCACTCGACCAGGCGCGCGCCGACCTCGAGGCCCGTGAAGGCCCGCGACCCGACGACCTCGCCACGGCGCGCCGGCACCTCGCCGACCCAGCGGGCATCCACATAGACGGCGAGCGACTCGTCGCGCTCGTTGTCCACGCTGAGGGCCCCCGTCGAGGCAGTCACGACCCAGGTCGCCGCGGGGATCTCCGCCAGGTCGAGGGTCGTCTGCACGCGGGCCGTGACCTCGACCCCCCGCGCCTGAGCGGCGATGCGCACGTTGCCCCGCGGCAGGTCGCGCACGATCGCCGTCGCCCCGGCCGCCACCTGTCCGGCCTCGCGCTCGCCCGAGCCCGTGTCGACGTAGACCGAGACGGCCCGTCGCGTGCGGTTCTCGACCCGAATCGAACCCTTCATCGCGCCCACGACCCAGGTCGAGACCTGACCCGCAGCGAGCTCGAGGCGCGCCGCATAGGGGAGCTTCGAGGTCTGTCCCTCGGCGACGACTTCGATCGATCCCGTCGGCACGCCCTCGAAGCGCGACTTCTGGCGCGGCTCGATGACTCGGGCCGGACCCGCGCCGGGCACCGACACGACCAAGGCCTCGGCGGTCGCGTTGTCGACCTCGAGGACCGCCTGAGCCGCGAGCACATCCCAGGTCGCGCCGATCTCGGGCTTCACCTCGATGAGCGTCTCGTAGGGCTTGAGCGACGGCTGCGACTTCGCCGCGACGACGCGCAGGCCCGGCCGCTCGGGGCTCGACCAGGTCGCGCCTGCCTCGATGCGCCCACGGGGGCGGCCATCGATGGTGAGGCTCAAGGCCTCGTCGGTGTGGTTCTGAATCGTCAGCGGCGCGCCGCTCGCCTCGACCGACCAGCGCGTCTCGCCTTCGGGCACGAGCACGATGCGATCGTTGGCGGGCGCCGTGCCGTCGTCAGGGCGCGCAACGACCTCGACCTCGCCCGAGGGCAGGTCGTCGAAGGCGCGGGTCTCGCCGGCGAAGACGCGACCCAGGCGCCGACCACCGACGAGCAGGGTGGTGTCGCGTCGCGTGGCGTTCACGACGACCAGGGTCGCGAGCCCGGGCACCTCGGGCAGTGCCTCACCGCCCGCGGCATCGGGGAGCACCGACCAGAGGGTGCGCTCGCCCTCTCTCAGGGCGACGCGGTTCTCGGCCTGGAAGGCGCCCGGGCCGCCTTGAGCGCGGGCCGCGACGAGCGCCTCGCCAGTCGCGAGGTGATGGAGGCGCAGCCGCTGCCCGGTCCGGACCAGGCCCTCCTGACGACCGCGCACGCTTACCGCGAGGTCTTCGCCGGTGCGGTTCTCGATCTCGAGGGTGGCCCCGACGTACGTGGTCGCGGCCCCCTGCGTGGAGGCGCACGCCGATAGCGTCAGCGCCACCAGCGCCCACACCAT